>NZ_CP045422.1:900000-1027500 GCF_014926585.1 Devosia beringensis
GCGCAGGGAGGGCCGGCGTTCGTAATGGGCGCCGGCATCCTGATAGGTCTCGAAGTCGCGGCCGCGCTGATAGAGGCCGAAGGCGCGCGGGTTGTTTTCCCAGAGATAGGAATTGCCCAGGGTCTCGCCATTGTTGAGGGCGCGCCACATGACTTCGCCGCTTTCGCGCTCGATCAGCAGGCCGTTGCTGTCATGCACCTGGGGGCGATAGTCATCAAAGCCGCCGCGATTGGCTTCGGCGTAAAGGAACATCGAGGTCAGCGGGGCGACGCCGAGCTCCTGCACATCGCTACGGAAATAGAGCCGCGCGGTGACGTCCATCGTGGTTTCCTGCGCGGCATCGCTGGCCGGGGTGATGACGAAGCGATAGGCGCCCGTCACGCTCTGGCTGTCGAGCGCGGCATAGATGGTGAGCGGCCCGGCGGCGGTGGGCTTTTCGACATAGAATTCGGTGAAGATCGGGAATTCCTCGGGCAGGCTGACCCAGGAATTGATCACCAGGCCGCGGGCGCTGAGGCCATAAATGTTGTCGCGGCCGAGCGAGCGGAAATAGCTGGCACCCAGAAAGGTTACCAATTCGTCAAAGGCCTCGGGGCGATTGAGCGGATAATTGATGCGCAGGCCCGCCACGCCGGGGAAAGGATTGGCAAGGGCGCCCGCTTCCACCGCATTGTCATGATACTGAAAATCGCGTGGGTTAAAGTCGACCGGCCGGGCCGTGCCCGCCTCGATCTCGAACACCTTGACGGGATCGTTGAACAGCCAGCCGAGATGGAAGGCCTGCAGCCGATAGCCCAGATCGTCGGCGGCCCATTTGCTGGCCTCGGGGCGATACTGGATGCGGCGATAGGCGTCATAGTCGAGATCGTGCAGCGGATCGGGAATGACCACGCTCACCGGCGCATAGGCCGTGCCGGCCATGGCCTGCATCCGCGCGCTGAAGCTGTCGAAATCAAAGGTAAAGGTGGCCGCTTCCTGGGCCATAACCGGCTGTGTCATGGCCGTGGTCGACAAGAGCAGCAGCGATGCGCCGATGCCCTTGAGGACAGTGCGGCGGTTATGGGGGGAATTTAGGAGACGCTTCACCTGGTACCTGCAAGTCTATAGCCACCATAACGCGGCAGCGTTGCTTCGGTAGGGCTTCCAACGGCTCTGTAGTGAAAAAGTTGATGCATGCGTCCTATGCGTCCAGTGCATGGTTTGACCCGCAACGGCGGGACGGCGGGCGTGTTACTGCACCAGCCCGATGAGACGGCCCCGAGAAAGCTAATGATGACGTCGCTTGAACCCGCACAGCGGCAGCAAAAACCGGGCCATCATCTGGTACTCCTGCTGATCCCATTGGGCTTCGCCCTATTGGGATTGTTGATCCGGTACCTGGCCTATGTGCAGACTGTTGATGGCGCATCTATGGCCGGATTTGTCAGCGGCATGTGCCGGTGGGATTGCGGCTGGTATGTGCGGATCGCCGAACAGGGCTATGATCCATTTCCGGTGCCCAGCATGGTCAATGCCGGCAACTGGGCGTTCTTTCCGCTGTTTCCGATGCTGGTGGGTGCCCTGCGCATACTGACCGGCCTGCCCACCATGGTGGTGGCGACGGCTACCTCACTGGTGCTTACTATTGCCGCCGTGCGCGTCGCCTGGCCGCTGCTGGGCAAGGACATGCGGGCCTATATGCTGTTCAGCGCCTTCCTGCTGGCGGGACCGTTTTCGATCTATTTCACCACCTTCTACAGCGAAGCGGCGTTCATGCTGCTGACCGCCTGCGTGTTTGCGGCGCTGCTGCGGGGCAATTACCTGCTGGCCGGCATCTTCGCCGCCCTGGTGTCGGGCTCGCGCATCGTGGGCGTATTCGTCGTGCTGGCCATCGTGCTGCAGGCCTGGCTGGACCATCGCGAGCGCGGCGGCAAGCTGATCGACTTCGTACCGGCGGTGTTGCAGCGGCCAGACGTGCTGGTGGCCATCTTCATCGCGCCGCTGGGGCTGTTTGCCTATATGGCCTATCTGCACTGGCAGATCGGCGACGCGCTGGCCTTCAGCCATGTGCAGCGCGCGTGGGGCCGCGCCACCGGCAATCCGCTGGGCTATCTGTGGAACGGGCTGACCAGCTTCCGCGGGGACAGCTGGATGCCCAGCGTCGCCCAACAATTGAGCGTCGCCTGGCTGGTCGGCATGGCCATGGTGGTCGTGATGGCGGTGCGTCGCCAGTTTGCCGCCGCGCTGTTCTGCCTGATCTGCCTGGGCCTGCCGCTGTTTGCCGGACTCGCCTCGATGCTGCGCTTCGTGGTCGGGCTGGCGCCGGTGAGCGTGACGGCAATGAGCCTGCTCGCCCGCCGGCCATGGCTGGCCTATGTGGGCCTGGCCGTCATCGTGGTCGGCGGCTATTTCGGCGCGGTCGGCTGGCTTACCGGAGTGCTGACCCTTGTCTGAGACCACCCTGACCAACAAGCCGCTCCGCCTGGCCGCCTATGGTGTGGTCGCGCTGGCCATTGCCTTCGAGCTGATCGTCGTCTGGTGGATGCTGCATCCGCAGGTGCCGGCGGACTATCGCGCCTATTACATCGACAAGAGCACCACCTGCCTCAACCAGCCGGTATCGGGGGACTATGTGCTGGGCAGCACGGTGTCGTTCCTGAGCGAGGGCAATGAGCAGGCCAAGCCGCTGCGGGTGTGCGGCTGGACCGGGCCGGCCGGCGACGGCACGCATGCGGTGGGGCAGACCTCGCGGCTGCGCTTTGCCCTGGCGCCGGACACGACCGGGCCGCTGACGCTGGCACTGGACATGGTGGCGGTCGCGCGCGAGGGCTATCCGTCGCAGCGGGTGGCGATCAGCGTCAATGGGACCACGCTGGACACGGTGACGGTGCTGGCCGGGGTGCAGCTGGCCGTCGAGATCAACATCCCCGGCGATGTCGTTGCCGCGCATGAAGGAAGCCTCGAGCTGATGCTGGATTATCCCGACGCCATCGCCATGTCGCCCAGCGACAGCAATACGCGGATGCGCTCGATCAAGCTGCTGTCGGCGCGGCTGGCCAGTGCGACAACGCAGCCCTAGCCGACCGGTTGCGGCCTACGAGCGGGGCTGGCTGCTGAGCAGGAGCGTGGTGTCGGCGGGCAGGATCCAGAACTGGTCGGTGTCGAAGGGCCGGCGGCCTGCGCCATCATAGTCCGGATGCTCGCTGGACCAGGCCAGGCGCCATTTGCGGCCGGCGGGCGGGGCGAAGAGCGGCTCGGCAATGACGCCGAGCGGCAGGTCGCGGCCGAGATTGAGCAGCAGCAGGCGTTCATCGGCCGGATCATCGGCGAAAAAGCGCAGCAGCAGGGCGGCGTCGCCAATGACCGCGCCATCGATGCGGCCCCGGCCCGCGGACGAGAACACGGTTTCAGACTGCCGCAGCGCCAGCAGATCGCGATGCAGAGCCAGCAGGGGGGCGTGGCTTTTGGCCTGGCCCCAGTCGAGCTTGCTGGTGGCGAAGGTCGCTTCCGCGTGAGGCTGCGGCAGGCGTTCCTGCATCACCGGGTCAGCGACGCTGGGGAAATGGGTCAGGCCGTCGCGGCGCCCCTTGGCAACGGACGCGGCCTCGTCGCCATCCAGCCCGAGAAAATAGAGAAAGGGATTGTCGGCGCCAAATTCCTGGCCCTGGAACAGGCAGGGCGTTTGCGGCCCCAGCAGCAGCAGGGCCGTCACGGCGCGGATGCGCGCGGGGCTGGCCAGGGTGGCGAGGCGGAAGCCACGGGCGGAATTGGCAATCTGGTCGTGGTTTTCGAGGAAATGGACGATGCGCTCGGGGCCGGTATCGAGATTGAAGGTGCCATAGGGCTGGTCGCGCATGTCGGAGCGCTGGCCCTGGTAAAGGAAGCCGTATTTCAGTGCCGATACCAGTTCCTGCGGCGTGCCGGCATAGTCGCGATAGTAGAAGTCATTGTGGCCGGTCATGGCGACCCGGGCGGCATGCTGGAAATCGTCGCTGGCGAGGGCATCGAGGCCATAGCCGCCTTCGGCGATGGGCGTGATCAAGCGACGATCCTGCGGCTGGTTTTCGGCCAGTAGATAGACCGAGCGGCCGGCCGCTGCCCCCGCCGCCCGGGCGGCGCGGGCGATGGCGGCGATGATGTGCTCGTCGGTATCGTCATGCAGGGCCTGCGTGGCGTCGAGCCGCAGGCCGTCGAGATGGAACTGCTCGATCCAGTAGGCGGCGTTTCCGGTGATGAAGTCCCGCACGGCCCCGGCATGGGGGCCATCGAAATTGAAGCCCGGGCCCCATTCATTGGCGTAGCGGCTGGTGAAATAGTGCTCGCTAAAGGCGCGATAGTGATCGCCCAGGCCGACATGGTTATAGACCACATCGTGCAGCACGCCGATGCCGCGGCCATGGGCGGCATCGATGAAGGCACGCATGTCGTCGGGCGACCCATAGGGCGCAAAGGGGGCATAGGGCAGGATGGTGTCATAGCCCCAGCCAAAGCGTCCCTTGAAGCTGCCCACTGGCATAAGCTGGATGGCGGTGACGCCCAGGCTGCGCAGATGATCGAGCCGGTCGATCGCCGAACGCCAGGTGCCGGGGACGGTGAAAGTGCCGATATGGAGCTGGTAGATCACCTGGTCGAAACGGCTGAGCCCGCGCCAGGCCTGATCGGTCCAGGCAAAGGCATTGGCGGTGACCACGGACCAGTCCTCGCCATCAGCGGACTGGCGGCGGGACGCCAGATCGGGCAGGCGCGGTCCGCCCTCGATATGAAAGCCGTAGCGGGTGCCGTCGCCAAGATCCGCAAGCGAGGTCGTAAAATAGCCGTCGCCCAGCGGCTGCATCGGCAGGAGGCCCCTGCCCTCGATGTCCAGGTCGACGCGTTGCCTGCCCTGCGCCCAGACGGTGAAATGGGTCTGGCCGTTTTCGATCAAGGCGCCGAGGGATCTGGGAGGCATGGTCATCGCTATGGCTAGCAAGGGTGGAGGCGGAACGGCCCGTAGGCGGGTTCGTTCCGTCCCCCGCTGCAGCAGCGGTCGGATGGAGCCTTTGAAGACGCGCGGCGGTCAGGGCAAGGGCCGTGGCTCCATGGCGCGCAAGGCCCGGCGGGTCGCGCGATAGCGGTTGAACTGCTGATCGGCCAGCACGCCGGCCAGGATCACCGCGCCCATGACGGCAAAGTTCAGCGATGACGGAATGCCCAGCAGATTGACCAGATTCTGCAGCTCCTGCAGCAGGACGACGCCCAGGATCACGCCGATGATCGAGCCCTCCCCGCCGCGCAGGGAGAAGCCGCCCAGTACCGCGGCGGCAATGGCATAGAGCTCGTAGAAATTGCCATGCGATGAGGGCTGCACCGAGCGTGTGAACATGGCGAAGTAGATCGCGGCGATGGCGGTCAGTACCGCGCAGATGACATAGGCCAGGGTGATGACGAGACCGGTACGGATGCCCGAATAGCGGGCCGCCTCCTCGTTCTTGCCCACGGCATAAAGGTGGCGGCCGAATACGGAGCGATGCAGCAGCACCCAGCAGAGCGCGCCGATCAGCAGCATGGCAATGAAGGAATGCGGGATGCCGAAGGAGCGGCCAATGGTCAGCCATTCGAGCTCGGGAAAGCTGGCGCCGAAGGGAAAGCCGGCGGTGGCCTCGCCGGTATAGCCGCGGGCGACGCCGCGATAGATGAGCAGGCCGCACAGGGTCACGACAAATGGCTGCATCCGCAGCCGTGTGATCAGCAGGCCATGGGCCAACCCCATGAGCGTGCCGATGCCGATGGTGATCAACGCAGCCGCCGGCCAGGGCACGCCGAAGCGGCCCACCATGTCGACGAAGAGCACCCCGAGCAACGCGATCATCGAGCCGACAGACAGGTCGATACCGCCGGTCATGATGACAAAGCCCTGGCCGATGGCGAAGAGGCCGAACAGGCCAATCAGGTTGGCGGTATTGCCCAGGTTAATGGGCGACAGGAAGAGCGGGTTGCGCAGATAGACAATGGCCCCGACGATGACGATCAGGACGGCCAGTCCCATGTCCTTTTTTTGCATTGCTAGTCCTCGTTGGCGCCTACGGCGAGCCGCAGCACGCCCTGTTCTGAAAATTGCGGGCGTTCCAGGGTGCCGGCGACCCCGCCCTCATGCAGCACGACGATGCGGTCGGAGACGCCGATCACCTCCTCCATGTCGCTCGAAATCATGATCACCCCCACCCCAGCATCGGCCAGCGCGCGCAGCAGACGGTAGATTTCCGACTTGGCGCCCACATCGACGCCCCGTGTCGGCTCGTCGAAGATGATGAGGCGCGGCCGCATCGAGAGCCACTTGGCCAGCACCACCTTCTGCTGATTGCCGCCGGAGAGTTCGGCGGCGACCCGCGTGAGATCGGCGGCCTTGATGGCGAGGGCGCTGCGCTGGGTCTCGGCCCGATCACGAATGCCGCGCCAGTGGACGAGGCCATGACGGGCCAGGGAATAGAGGTCCGCCAGGGCGATGTTCTCGTCGATGGCGCCTTCGAGGACGAGGCCGGTGCGTTTGCGGTCTTCTGGCACCAGATAGAGCCCGGCCCCGATCGCCTGGCGCGGGGTCGCGGCATGGAACGCCTGTCCCCCGAGCCGAATGGCGCCGGCCAGCAGCGGCCTTATGCCGAAAATGGCCTCGGCCAGTTCGGTACGGCCGGCGCCGACGAGCCCGGCAATGCCGAGGATCTCCCCCGACCGCACGGCGATATCGGCCCGGGCCTGCGGCCAGGCTGCAGTGGCGACGCCGGCAAGCGAAAGGATGACGTCGCCGGGCGGCGCGGAAGGCGGGGTATAGAGCGCCTTGAGGTCGCGCCCGATCATCAGGCGGATCATGGCATCATGGCGGATATCCTGGCGCGCCAGTTCGCCCGCCACCCGGCCATCGCGCAGGGCGACCACGCGGTCGGCACAGGCCTCGATCTCGCCGAGGCGGTGGGAAATGTAGATGACGGCAATGCCCTGCGCCTTGAGGTCGGCGATGACCTGCAGCAGGGTCCGGGTTTCGGCCAGGGTCAGCGACGAGGTGGGCTCATCCATGATGACCACGCGCGCCTCGATGGACAAAGCCCTGGCGATTTCCAGCAGTTGGCGCTCCGCCAGCGACAGGTCGAGCACCGGGGTATCGGGGCCGAAATGCGCACCGACCCGGGCCAGCAGCGGCCGGGCCGCCGCGCGCATACCTTCAAGGTCGAGCAGGCCAAGCGGCGACCGCTTCTCGCGGCCGAGGAAGATGTTCGCGGCAACATCGAGATTGTCGAAGACATTGAGTTCCTGGTGCACGAAGGCAATGCCGGCGGCCTGCGACTGCGTCACGCTGAGGTGCTGATGGGCGGTATTGCCGATGACGATGCGGCCGGCGCTGGGCGCGATCACGCCGCCGAGGATCTTCATCAGCGTCGACTTGCCGGCGCCGTTTTCGCCGATGAGACCGAGCACCTCGCCGGCATGGACGGCCAGGGAGACGTCGGACAAAGCCACGACGCCGGGATAGGCCTTGGAGATGTTCTCGAGCGCCAGCAAGGGTGGTGGCGGGAGCATATGAAGTGTCATGTCGCGTGCCTAAAAGGACGGCGCCAGCGGCACTGTCGGAGCATAGGGGTAGCCGCACCGGGCCGGCCAGGGCTCGGTGCGGCGGGGTTGGCGGGGAGGACTAGCCGCCAATGCGCGCCTTGAGTTCGGCTTCGAAGGCATCGACATTGGCGGCATCGATCACCTTGGTGGGGACAATGATCAGGCCGTCTTCCGGCACGCCGGACATGTCGCCTTCGAGATATTTGGCCATCAGGAGCATGCCCTGATAGCCCCACTGATAGGGGTCCTGGACGACGGTGCCGGCAAAGCTGCCTTCGCGGACGGCGCCCAGGGTGATGGGATCCTCGTCAAAGGCGATGACGGTGATCTGGCCGAGCTTGCCGGCCGCCTGCAGGGCTTCGTAGATCTTGGGCGGATTGTAGGAATAGAACCCGACCATGCAGGTAATGTCGGGATTGGCGGCGAGCACGTCATCGACATTGGAGCGGGCGCGGGCAAAGTCGACATCGTCGCCGCGCACGTCGACCAGTTCGATGCCCGAGCCCTCAATGGCCGAGCGGAAGCCGGCAATGCGCTCGATCGCATTATCGGCCCCCAGGAAGCCGACAAAGCCCATGCACTTGCCGCCATCGGGCAGCGCCTTGACGGCAATCTCGCCGGCCTGCTCGCCGGCCAGGGTATTGGACGAGCCCAGATAGGCGATGCGATCGCTGTCGGGGGCATCGCTGTCGGTGGTGAACAGCGGCACCTGGCCGGCAATGCGGTTGAAGGCATCGATGGAGTTTTTGGGATCGGCCGAGGAGATCATGATGGCATCGGTGCCGGCCGCCACCAGGTCATCCATCAGGGAATTCTGCAAAGCGGCGGTGCCCTGGGCGGGATAGCGGAACTGCAGTTCATAATTGGGCAGCTCGGCCTGCGCCTTGTTGACGCCGGCTTCGGCCAGCTTCCAGAAGTCGGAGGCGGCGTTGACGACGAAGGCCAGCTGCTGCTTGTCCTGGGCAAAGGCGGGGCCGGCAAGCATGGTGGCCAGGGCCGCCATGGAGATGGTGTGTTTCCAGTTCATTTAGTCCTCCCTGTCGCCAGCGGGTTGAGCCTGCTGCGCGACGTCTGCGTGATGTCCTGCGGCGTCAGTGCCGAAGAACGGTTCATACCCATCGCGGTCCAAACGGAAGCGGGGGCGGTGGGTGGTCCGCCTTGCCGCCTGCGAGCGGTATCGGTGCGCGCCTGGCCTAACCGGGGTACCAGACGATGCGCGGATCATCGGGGGCGCGGACATAGCTCCAGGCGCGCTCGATGAGCTGTTCGAGATCGATGAGGGGCCGCCAGCCCAAGAGCTGGCCGGCCTTGGCATTGTCGAGCCAGTTGCTGAAATAGGGGGTCGGCACCGCGACCGAATCCAGGCCACGCGCGCGCTGCAAGATCGCGGCGACCTGGCCGTAATCGATCGGTTCTGTCATGGCGATATTGAACAGTTCGCCCGTGGCGGCAGGATTGTCCAGCGCGGCCAGGATGGCGCGAACAAGGTCGCTGACATGAATGAAATTGCGCTTGAGCGGCCGGCCCTGCGCATCGTGCAGCAGGGGGACCGTCCCGGTCCGGGCCAGGCGCTTGATCTCGGCGGCGCTAAAGAAGTCGCTCCAGAGCGGCCCGCCGAACTGGTCGGCAAAGCTCAGGACATGGCGGAAATCGTCCTTTTCCATGATCCAGGGCGCGCGCAGGCAGCAGGTGTTGATGCCGTATTGAAAGCGGTACTGCTCGAGCATGACCTCCTCGATCACCTTGATCAGCGCATAGCAGCCCGGATAGGCCCGGCGCGGCGCCTGTTCGGTGATGGGCGCGTCGTAGTGGTGGAAGATATGCCCGACAGAGCAGTCGCCGCCGATCAGGATGAACTGGCTGGCCGTGGGCGAGGCGCGGAAGGCCTCAAGCAGGTTGAACATGCCCTTGACGCCGACATCGATGGCCAGATCCGGGCTTTCCTTGACCGCCGCCATATGCAGCACATGGGTGACGTCCTGCAGGGCGGCGTGCACGGCGGCGGCATCAGCGAGCGAGCCGCGGACCACCTCGACCGCGGGGTGATCGATGATGCGGTTGTTGCACAGGGCGCGCAGGCTCCAGCCGGCAAAGCGCGGCTCGCCCAGGAATGCAGGCAGGAAATTGAGGCCGACCTTGCCGGTCATGCCGGTTACGAGAAGTTTCACTGATGTTTCCTCGGAACTGTCCGGCGTCCGGCCGCTTCCGGCCGGCATGGCGCCGGATGCGCCATGCCGCGACGTGGAGGACAGGAGAACTACTGCGCGCAGAAGCCGGGCTCTTCGTGGGTGCAGACGTCCAGCCCGGTATAGAGCGGGTCTTCCACGGCCTCGCCGTTGATCAGCTGGATCATGACGTCGGGCGCCCTTTGCCCCATTTCGAACGGCCGCTGGCCGATCTGGGCGTGGCTGCGCCCCTCGTTGAAGGCCTGCACCTGGGGCGGCAGCGTATCGCCGGCGACAATGATCAGATCATTGCTCTTGAGCCGGTCCATGACCTGGTCGGTGACCTGGGAATAGGCCTGGGGCGCGAACTGGGCCCAGCCGCCGATCAGGATGAAGGCATCAAGATCGGGGTTGGCGGTGAAGACGTCAGCCATCTGCTGGTTGGCGAGATCGGCCTGGTCATTGGTAAAGACCGGGCAGCCTTCCACCTCGCTCCAGCCGCCCTCGCCGGCCAGGCGCTCGATGCCCTTGGCGCCGGCGATGGTATCGCGGAAGCCGGCGGCACGGGCATTGATATTGTCGGCCGCCACATTGCCGAGCTGCAGGCAGACCGTGCCGCCCTCGGCCTTGAGGCGCTGGGCCTGCTCAGCCATTTTCACGCCCATGAGATAGTTGTCGGTGCCGAGATAGGTGGCGCGGAGATTGCGGTCGGCTTCGAGGAAGTCCGCGTCGACCGTCATCACCGGCACATCGGGCGCGATCTCGCGGATGCGGTTGGCCATGGCCGGGGCATTGGAGGGCGAGATGGCGATTGCGGCCACGCCCTTGGTCAGAAGGTCATCGACGATCTGCACCTCGCCGGCCTCGTCGGTGCTGGAGGCCGGGCCCGTATAAAGGCACTCATATTCGGAATCCGGATTGTTGGCTGCCCAGTCCTGGCAGCCCAGATTGATCTGCTCGAAGAAGGGATTGTCCAATCCCTTGACCACGATGGCCAGCGTCTTCTTGTCCTGGGCCTGGGCCCCAGCGGCTGAAAGCGCCACCATGGCGGCGGCCGCAGCCATATACCTTGCGTACCTCAATTCACGTCCTCCCATGTTGCGGATCCGCCGTCCGGCGTCTTTTTGACGTCCGATCGCCGTTCCTGCTGCTGCCGGCAGTTCCGGCAGCATCCCTCCAGTCCCGGACTTGCGTCCTGGTCGCTACAGCATCATTCCGATAGCGCCACTGATATTATGTGATAATATCATCATTGAACGGGCGTGGACGTCAAGCTTGAATCGTGCGGCCGAGGCGGGCAAATACAGAGCATGCCGCCCCGGCCTTTGGCGCAGAAGCGCCAGCAGGCGGCCATGACACCGGGGGAGCGCAATCGAGGGGGAGGCGCATGAGCGCATTGCGACTGGATAATATCAGCAAGAATTTCGGCGCGATTCGCGCGCTGACCGATGTGTCGCTGAGCATAGAGCCCGGCGAGGTGCTGGGCCTGATGGGCGACAATGGCGCGGGCAAGTCCACGCTGGTCAAGGTCATTGCCGGCAATTTCGCGCCGTCCGCGGGCGAGATGTCTATCGACGACAACAGGGTCCGGTTTCACCGGCCCATTGACGCCCAGCGCGCGGGCATCGAGGTGGTCTACCAGGACCTGGCGATCTGCAACAACCTGTCAGCGGCGTCCAATGTGTTCCTCGGGCGCGAGCTGATGCGGCAGGTCGGTCCGTTCCGCATTCTCGACTATGCCGGCATGCGCAACCGCGCCGCCGAGCTGTTTGCCCGCCTCAAATCGGAAACGCGACCGCGCGACCTGGTCAAGCGCATGTCCGGCGGGCAGCGCCAGGCCGTGGCCATTGCCCGGACCCTGCTGAGCGATGCCCGCATCGTGCTGATGGACGAGCCCACGGCGGCCATATCAGTGCGGCAGGTGGCCGAAGTGCTCAACCTCATCCGCCAGCTGCGCGATCACGGCATTGCCGTCATCCTGATCAGCCACCGCATGCCCGATGTGTTCGATGTGGCGGACCGCATCGCGGTGCTGCGGCGGGGGGTGCTGGTGGCCGACAAGAGGGCGGCCGAGTCATCCCCCGAAGAGGTCACCGGCCTCATCACCGGCGCCATTGAATTCGCGTGACACGACAGGACCGTACCATGCCCAGCCCTTCCCTCTCCGAGGTTATCGACCACTCCGAATATCGCGGCGTGCTCGGCCGGCTGACCAGCCACCAGACCTTTTGGGTCTTCATGGCGGCGCTGCTGGCCTGTTTGGCGCTGACGCTGCTCACCGACACCTTCGCCACCGAGCGGAACCTGTTCAACGTGTCACGCAATTTCGCCTTTGTCGGCATCATCGCCATCGGCATGACGGCGGTGATCGCCTCGGGCGGCATCGACCTGTCGGTCGGATCGACCGTCGTGCTGTCGGCCATGGTGGTGGCGGTGCTGATGTCGGGCGGCATGCCGATCTGGATCGGCATTCCCGCCGCGCTGCTGGCTGCCGTGCTTGTGGGGGCGGCCAATGGCGTGCTCATCGCCTATGCCGGCATGCCGCCCTTCGTGGTGACACTGGGGAGCCTCTCGGTAATCCGTTCGCTGGCCATGGTGCTGTCGGACAACAAGATGATCTATGAATTCGGCCCCGATAGTGCCGTGCTGCTCGGGCTGGGCGGCGGCTCGACGCTGGGCCTGCCCAATCCGCTGATCGTGCTGGCCGTGCTGGCCGGGGTGACGGGGTTTCTGTTCAAGTGGACGCGCTGGGGACAACACCTGTTTGCCCTGGGCGGCAATGAGCAGGCCGCCAAGCTGACCGGCATCGCGGTGCGGCCGCTCAAGGTCTCGGTCTATATGTTCTCGGCCTTCACGGCCGGCATTACCGGCGTGCTGGAAGTGGGCTGGCTGGGTGGCGTCACCACCAATCTGGGGCAGGCGATGGAGCTCTCGGTGATTGCTGCGGCCGTGATCGGCGGCGCCAATCTGGCGGGGGGCGTCGGCACCGCCTTTGGCGCCATTGTCGGCGCGCTGCTGATCGAGGTGATCCGCAACAGCCTGATCCTGCTGGGCATCAGCACCTTCTGGCAGGGTGCTTTTGTCGGCTCGTTCATCATCATCGCGGTGGCCTTTGACCGCTTCCGCAGCGCCCGCTCGTCCGACTAGAGCAACGACCGCGCCGCCTGGCTTATGGGGCCCGGCGGCGTGGCGCGGCGCTGAGCACGGCAGCCGGGCCGGTCGACTGGCGCTCGACCAGCACGCATTCCACCTTGATGCGGCTGGCCGCGGAATGGAGGCCCCCGACATCGTCGAGCAGCAGTTCCACTGCCGTCCGGCCCATTTCGTAGAGCGGCAGCACCAGGGTGCTGAGCGGGGGATGCATGTATTGGGCGATTTCGCGATCGTCAAAGCCGATCACCGCCACATCGTCGGGGACCCGCAGCCCAAGCTCGCGCAGGGCGTCGTAGCAGCCCAGCGCCATCATGTCGTTGGCGCAGAAGATGCCATCAGGCGGGTTGTCCAGCGCCATCAGTTCTTTGGTCATGTCATAGCCGGCAGAGGGCTCCCAGTTGCCGGGGCGAACCAGAGCCGGATCGAACGGCACGTCATTGCTGGCCAGAGCCTGCTTGTAGCCCTTGAGCCGGTCGCGCGCCGCGTCGACGCCCTGCTCGCCATTGATCAGGGCGACGCGCCGGCAGCCGCGGTTGAGCAGATGTTCGGTCGCGGCGCGGCCGCCCAGCACATCGCCGGGCAGCACGGAATGGGCGCTGTGGTCCTCGTCGTAACAGTTGAGCAGCACCAGCCGGTGCCGGGCCAGCGCCGGCGGGACCTGCACCACGCGCGTCAGGATGGTGCCATAGATCAGGCCCAGGACCGGGACATTGCCCAGGCCGGCCAGCAGGCTGGTTTCGACATCGGCATCGGCATGGCTGACGCCCATGAGCATGTTGATGCCCGCTTCCAGTGCCCGGTCGCGCGCGCCCTCGAAGGCCAGCGACATCCAGGGATCGGTAATGGTCTCGTCGGCAATGAAAATGATGGTGGATTGCAGGCCTGGTGCGGCCCGCTGTTCGCGGCGTACGAACTTGTAGCCCAGGGTCTGGGCGGCCTCGAGCACGCGCTTGCGGGTGGCGTCGGCGAGGCGACCGCTCTTGCCACCGCTCAGCACCAGCGACACGGTCGCCTGTGACACGCCAGCCGCGGCCGCGACATCCATCATCGTGGGTCGCCCGGTCGGCGAGCGTCGCTTTGAAGTCGTCACAGGCAGTCGTCCTCGTCCAGTTCACCCAATGCGGCCCGTGCGCGCCTGGTTCCGCGGCCCAGGCCGCCGGCCTGCAGCGTGGTCAAGCTGCCCAAGTTCCTAAGGGTGTGCAGGGCCGAGGTCAACGTCATGAGCGCGTTCCCGGGGGCGGTCGAACCGCCCATGCGTCAGCGGCCGGATTTCTCGCGGCCATAGAGCAGCAGCATGGTGATGATGACGCCGCCATAAATGATCTGGCGGCCGAATTCGGCGATCTGCATGACCGAGAGGATCGACTGCAGCAGGGTGATGAGAATCACCCCGGCCGTGGTGCCGAGATAGCTGCCGCGACCGCCCAGGATGGAGGTGCCGCCCAGCACCACCGCGGCGATGGCCGGCAGCAGATAGGCATCGCCCATGGACTGGGCCGCCTTGCCGGCATAGCCGGCCAGCAGGACGCCGCCAAAGGCGGCCAGCCCGCCACAGACGGCAAAGGCGACCATGACCACACGCTGGGTCGGCACGCCGGAGAGATAGGCCGCCGCCTCCTTGTTGCCGATGCCATAGACGGCCCGGCCAAAGGTGGTGCGGCCGAGCAGGAAGACGGCCACCGCGCCGGTCAGGGCCCAGACGATGACCGCGTTGGGAATGCCCAGGATCGTGCCGGCCGCCAGATAGCGCATGGCCGGGGAGGCGCTGTCGACCGGGGCGAAGCCGCCGGTATAGGCCACCATCAGCCCCTGGGCGACGGCATTGACGGCCAGCGTCATGATCATGGAGGGAATACGCAGATAGGCGGTGCCGAAGCCGTTGACCAGCCCGACCAGCACGCCACAGAGCACGCCGAAGGGAATGGCAAAGACCTCGCCCATGGGGCCATAGGCGGTGGCGGCCGAGGCCATCATGGCGCCCAGCGTCACCGTCCAGGGGACCGACAGATCGATCTGGCCGAGCAGGATGACCAGCATCATGCCGGTGGCGATGACGCCGAGAAAGGCGCCGACCTTGAGCTGCTGCAGCAGGTATTCGGGCGACAGGAAATTGGGCGAATAGAGGCTGCCGATCAGCAGCAGCAGCAGGATGCAGCCAAAGGCCGTCGCCACCGGCAGGTCGATGCGGCTGGTCCAGGAGTTGGGTAGCGCGGGGGGCGTGTCGAGCTTGTCGGTGGTCATCATGCGCCTCAGGTGAACAGATCAAGCCGGTTGCGCACCTGGAACAGGCGGGCGGCCCCCAGCGATACGGCCAGCAGCAGCACCACGCCCTGGAACAGGGGCTGCCACAGCGGATCGAAATCGAAGACGAAGAGCAGATCGCCGATGGCGCGGAAGGCCAGCGCGCCGAAAATGGCGCCGATGGCACTACCGCGGCCGCCGAACAGCGAGACCCCGCCTAGCACCACCGCGGCAATGGAGCTCAGCGTATAGGTATTGCCATTGGCCAGGGACGCCTCGCCGGAATAGGTGAAAAAGGTCATGAACAGCCCGCCCATGGCGGCGAAGAGGCCGCTGAGCACATAGGCGGTGAACTTCGCGCGCTGCACCGGCAGGCCGGACATATAGGCCGCCGGTTCGGACGAGCCCACCGCATAGACGGCACGGCCAATGACGGAGCGGCGGAACGGCACCCAGACCAGCAGCACCAGTACGATGAGGAAGAGCAGGCTGGCCGGAAAGACGCCAAAGACCTTGCCGGTCAGCGCATCGGCGAGATCGGCGGAAAAGTCCGGGGCACTGCCCGGATAGGGCCGGATCCACAAAGCGATGCCAAAGAAGACCGCGCCGGTAGCAATGGTGATGACGATGGGCTGCAGCCGCCCATAGATGACCAGCAGGCCATTGAGCGCGCCGCAGGCGAGACCGGTGAGCAGCACGCCGCCCACGCCAAAAGCCACGGTCAGCGGCGTGCCCACCAGCAGATAGGAGGCCAGGCAATTGGCGAGGATGAAGATCATGCCGACCGAGAGATCAATGCCGGCGGTGAGCACGACAAAGGTCTGCGCCATGGCGACCAAAGCCAGCAGCACGCCCTTGTTGGCGGCGGTCTGCACCACATTGGGGGTGAAGCCGGCGGGATGGTTGGCGGCATAGAGGGCGAACATGGCGATGAAGATGGCCAGAGCCAGCAGCATGCCGCGCTGCTCGGCGAGGCGGTAGGCCAGGGTGTTCATGCCACCTGCTCCCGCTGGTCGATATTGAGCGCCGAGGCGATCAGCGCATGCTCGGTGATCTCGCTGCCGACCAGTTCGCGCCTGACCGCCCCGTCATAGAGCACCAGGACGCGGTCGCAGCAGCCGATCAGCTCGTCATAGTCGGTGGAGTAAAGGATGATCGCGGCGCCCGCGGCGGCGAGCTGGCGCAGCAGCGCATAGATTTCCTGCTTGGTGCCGACATCGATGCCGCGGGTGGGGTCGTTGAGCAGGATGATGCGCGGGTCGGTCATCAGCCATTTGGCAATCACCACCTTCTGCTGATTGCCGCCTGACAGCGACCCGACCGGCAGAGCCGGGCTCGCGGTCTTGATGGCGAGCAGCCGGATCATGCGCTCGACGGCGGCGCTTTCGGCGCGCCGATCGACGATGCCGGAATGCGAGACCTGGCCCATGGCGGCAAAGGAAAGATTGTCGCGCACGCTCATGGGCAGCATCAGGCCCTCGGTCTTGCGATCCTCGGGGATCAGCGCCATGCCGATGGCATCGGCCTTGGCGGCGCGCGGGCTGTTGATGCGGCGCGGCTGGCCGTCGATCAGGATATCGCCGGTGACGCCGCGCAGCACGCCGAACAAAGCCAGCAGCAGTTCACGCTGGCCCTGGCCATCGAGCCCGCCCAGGCCCACGACCTCGCCGGCCCTGGCGGTCAGCGAGACGCCGTTGAGCCGCTGCATCCAGGTCAGGTTGCGCGCCTCGAGCACCGGCGTCGTGGCGCGGTCGACCTGGCCATGCTTGGGCGGGAAGACCGAGCTGTATTCGCGGCCGATCATCAGCTCGACCACCTCGTCATCGGTCTTGCTGCCTGCCGGATAGGTGGCGATCTTGCGGCCATTGCGGAACACCGTGCAGTCATCGGCCAGCTCGGCAATCTCGTGCATGCGGTGGGAAATGTAGAGCAGCGCGATGCCCTCGTCGCGCAGGCGCTTGAGCACGCCGAACACCGTTTCGACATCGGCGGCGGTCAGGGCGGAGGTGGCCTCATCAAGGATTAGCAGACGCGGCTTGCGGGCCAGGGCCTTGGCGATCTCGACCACCTGGCGGCGCGACAAAGGCAGGTTCTTGACCAGTTCCATGGGGTGGATGTCGCCGCCCCCGGCCCGCTCCAAGGCCGCCATGGCGATGGAATGCTGGGCCTTGCGGTCGATCATGCCCAGCCGAGTGGGCGGATTGGAAATGACGATATTGTCGGCCACCGAGAGGTCGGGGATCAGCGAGAGCTCCTGGAAGATGCAGACAATGCCGGCGGCATTGGCGGCGGCGGGATCGGCAAAGCGCACCTCCCTGCCCTCAAGCAGCATGCGCCCCGCATCGGGCGCCACCACCCCCGCCATGATCTTGATCAGGGTGGACTTGCCGGCGCCGTTCTCGCCCAGGATGGCATGCACCTTGCCGGCGCGGACCACGAGGTCGGCCTGGTCGAGGGCATGCACGCCCCCATAGCGCTTGGAAATGGCTTCCATGCGGAAAAGCGGCACTGCGTCATCCATATAGATACCCCTGCCCGATCGGCCGCGGGAGACGCTCCCGCGGCCTGTTGTCCAGCCCAGCGGCTATTGGTTGGCTTCCGACTGGCCCATGATTTCCTGGGCGGTGAAGTTGATGCCGCAGGTGGGGAAGTCATTGCCGACGAAGAAGTTGTCGGACTGATCGGCATAGAAATTGACGCCGTCCTTGAAGTCGGGATCTTCGACAATGGCCAAAGGCAGCTTGACCGATTGCGGCACGACCTTGCCCTGCAGGGCATCGATGGCCGTCTTGATGGCGACCGCCACCTGGGCCGGGCCTGTGCCGGCAGAGGAGCATTTGAGTCCCTCGCCGGCGTGGGCGGCGCAGAATTTGCGGAAGCCGTTTTCGGTTTCGCCGCCAAAGGGCACGAAGGCGTGGCCGGCATCGATCATGGCCTGCACCACGCCGGTATCGCCGCCCTGGGCGGTGATGCCGTCAAAGGCGCCCTGCACCGCGATGGCGTCGGCGGTGGCCTTCTGCGCCGTGCCGTCATCCCACTTGCCGACCACCTCGAAGACGTCGAAGGGCTTGCCGCTGGCGGTCAGCGTCTCGTGAATGCCGTTATGGCGGTCGGTATCGACCGAGGTGCCGGCGACGCCGCGCACTTCGAGGATCTTGCCGCCCTCGGGCAGGTGATTGACCAGCCAGGTGCCCCAGAGGGCGCCGAGGCCGAACTGGTCAACATTGACGTTGATGGCGTCGGTGGTGTCGAGGATGTTGTCAAAGGCCACCAGCACCACGCCTGCCTCCTTGGCGCGCTTGATCACCGGCGCGAAGGCCTGCGGGTTCTGCGCATTGACGACGATGGCGTCATAGCCGCTGTCGATGAAGTTGTTGATGGCCGAGATCTGCGCGGCCACGTCCTCGCCGGTCGAGACCACCTTGAACTCGGACAGCAGCGCGGCGATGTCGGGCTGAGCCGCATAGGCCTTGGCGGTCTGGATCATCTGAATGCGCCAGGTATTGGCGATATAGCCATTGGCCAGCGCGATGCGATAGGGCCCCTCCTTGGCCGGGAACTGGAAGAACTGGGTGTCCTCCGCCCAGGGCACATGGCAAGTGGGATCGGTAGCGGGGCCGGCGACCACGGCGGGCTCGGCCATGGCGACAGAGCCAAGGGCCGCAGACAGCACCAGCGCAGACGCGGTGCCGCAGGCAAGTTTGAGCAATACTGACAATTTCATCGGTTCCCTCCCAAGACATTCAGAGCAAGCCGTTCTCGCCGCAGCAGCGATTTGTCACGCTGTCTGCGTCGCTCCCTGAACGCCCCTCATCCATACGGCGAAGTGATGATATCATCAAGAAGGGAGTGTTAATATTATCAACAGCATTGTGGTGTGCGGCGGAGCATTGTCGGGCGGGGCCGCGTTCCGGATGGCGGAGGTTGGCCGGCTGAACCGGCCATGCGGGTCGAAAGAGCCGGTGATACTGAGGAAGGGGTAGCGCGTGCCAGCGCGCTGCTGTGGCGAGGCAAGGCAGCAGGCGATGCGCCTGCTTTGGAGAACCACGTAAATTCGAAAGGAAATGGTGCCCGGGACCGGAATCGAACCAGTGACACGCGGATTTTCAATCCGCTGCTCTACCAACTGAGCTACCCGGGCAATGGGGCGGAAGGTCCGCCCGGCTCAAAGCCATGGGCCTTATAGGGGAAGGGTTTTTGCCGTGCAAGCGGGAAAAGGGCTTGTGGAGAACCTGATTGCGCGTCGGCGGCGGAGCGGCGGGATGACAGGGGTTTGTTTGCCGCGAAGGCGGTCTCGATCAGGAGAGATCGGGTTCAAAAAATCGATGCAAGCAGCGGGGTGGCAGGGGGGCCTTACACCTCGCCGCTCCGGGTGCTCAAGCGCGTAGGGGCGCCAGAAAAGGCTCAGATATTGTTGTCTTCGTCGTCGCTGTAATCGGCGCCGCCGGTGTCGGGGAGCGGTTCGTCATCGCGGGCGGGGATGACATAGCTGCCGGTGAGCCAGCGGTTGAGGTCGACATCGGCGCAGCGCTTGGAGCAGAAGGGCCTGAAGGCCTCCACAGCGGGCTTGCTGCAAATGGGGCACTTGCGGCGGGGCGCGACAGGTTCGGCCATCAGACGCCCGACAGGGTGGACTGGTTGAGCCAGTTGAAATGCACCGGATAGCCCTCGCCAGCCAGCAGCTGGGCGGTTTCCATCAAAGGCAAGCCGACCACGGCGGAATAGGAGCCGGAAAGCTTGACGACGAAGGCGCCGGCAATGCCCTGAATGGCATAGCCGCCCGCCTTGCCGCGCCATTCGGCGCTGGCCAGATAGGCTTCCATTTCGCGGGTGGAGAGGCGCTTGAAGCGGATGCGGGTTTCGACCACGCGCTGCCGCCGGGCGCCCGAGGGGGTGAGGACGGTCAGGCCGGTATAGACGCGATGGGCCCGGCCCGAGAGCAAAGACAGGCACTCGCTGGCCTCGGCCATGGTTTCGGCCTTGGGCAGGATGCGACGGCCGACGGCGACGACGGTGTCGGCGCCGAGCACCAGGGCATCAGCGCCAAAGCCGGAAGAGCGGGCCTTGTGCTGGGCGGTGAGGGCCTTGAGGTCAGCGAGGCGCTGGGCCAGCTTGCGCGGCAGTTCCCCGCGTTCGGGGGTTTCGTCGACATCGGCGGGCACCAGGTGCTCGGGTTCGATGCCGATCTGATTGAGCAGCGCCAGCCGCCGCGGCGAAGCGGAAGCCAGGATCAGATCGGGGCGACTGGCCATGGTGGGATCGAGCTCCGTTGATCTGCTGCGGCCCGTGCCTGAGCGGCGGGCGTTGGTCGCTCAGGACGACCCAAAAGGATCGCCCTGCCGCCTGCCGGGCGGAACGCGCCAAACTACTTGAAGCGGTAGGTGATGCGGCCCTTGGTCAGGTCATAGGGCGTCATTTCGCACAACACCTTGTCACCGGCCAGGACACGGATGCGATTCTTGCGCATGCGGCCGGCCGTGTGGGCGATGATCTCATGTTCGTTTTCCAACTTGACCCGAAAGGTCGCGTTGGGAAGCAATTCCACAACCACGCCCGGAAATTCGAGCACTTCTTCCTTTGCCATACTGTCTCCAGATAAGACCCCGCGCAGCTCGGATTGGCGCGCCAGGGGTCGAAAAGTGCGCGGAACCTACTTCAATTCATTGGCTTTGTGAACCACCGGAAACCAGAGGCTCCAGACGCTGCCGAACGCGCTGTGAAAGCGTGTCCCGCAAGGCGCGATAGGCGGCCAGAACCACCTCGCGATTGCCCTCGACCAGAGAGGGGTCGGCGACCTCCCACCGTTCGACGGCGCCGGCCTCAAGGCCCTTGCGGGCAACGGCCTCGGCGGCATCGTCGGAGAGGCAGATGACGAGGTCGAAATGGTTGGCAACCAGCTCGTCCAGGATATGGGGGGTGTGCACGCTCATATCAATGCCCACCTCCTCCATCACCTGGTGGACGAACTGATCGACCTTGCCGCCGGTGACCCCGACCGAGCGGGCAATCAGCCGACCGGGAAAGGCCTTGCGGGCCAGGGCCGCGGCGATGGGCGAGCGCACGGCATTCATCGAGCAGACGAACAGCACGGTGGGCAGCTTTGAGGTGCTTTCGTCGATGCGGCTGGCATAGGGCTGGACGGCGCAGATCAGCGTGAACAGGCGCCTGGCGGTGTTGAGATCGATGATCAGCTTGTTGTCGAGGCGGGTGCGCAGCAGTTCGGCAGCGTCGTTATGCAGGCCGCGCCGGGCCATGTCGACGGTCTCGATCTGGAAGGGCTGGGCGGCGCGGATGGCCTCGTAATAGGCGTCGCGGATGCGGAAATAGTCGCGGATCAACCGGCGAAACGGGGTCAGCGAGAGGTAGTGCGCGGCGATGGGCTTGAAGGTATCGGGATTGCGCACGTCAAGCACGATGGAATTGCCGACGATGGACATGTGCAGGGCGAAGGGGCCGGTGGCGGTGACGCGGGCCGGGCGGAAACTGTTGTCCTCGAGCAGGTCATAAATGGCGATGCGCCATTCGTGGACCTCGTCGGGATTGATCGAGGTAATGGTATTGGGATCGAGCGTGACGGTGACCAGGCGATCGGTTTTGGCCGGATCGGCCTTGGCAGGACCGGTTTTGGCAGGACTGGGGCCGGGCTGCGTCCCTGTGCTCAACGGTTCAACCTTATGGAAATGGAGCGGCCGTGGCCATGTAGTGATTCGACCTCGGCAAGAATCACCGCCGCCTCCGACAGCGCGGACAGCGATGACGGATCGCAGCCCAGGATGGAGGTGCGCTTCATGAAATCGAGCACGCCGAGGCCCGAGGCGAAGCGGGCCGAGCGGGCGGTGGGCAGAACATGGTTGGAGCCGCCGACATAGTCGCCGATGGCTTCGGGCGTATGGTGACCCAAAAAGATGGCGCCGGCATGCCGGATGGAGGCCGAAAAACCCTGCGGGTCGTTGATGGCCAGCTCGACATGTTCCGACGCGATGCGGTTGGCCAGGGTGGCGGCCTCGTCGAGCGAGCTCACGGTGATGATGGCGCCGAACTCGTCCCAGCCCTGGCGGGCAATCTCTTCCTTGGGCAGCAAAGCCAGCTGGCGATCGACCTCGGCGGCGACGGCGTCGGCCAGGCCCTTTTCGGTGGTCACCAGGATGGACTGGGCCCCTGCCCCGTGTTCGGCCTGGGCGATGAGATCGGCTGCGACCCAGGCGGGGTTGGCCGACCCATCGGCAATGACAAGCACTTCGGAGGGGCCGGCGATCATGTCGATGCCGACCTGGCCGAAGACCTGGCGCTTGGCGGTGGCGACATAGGCATTGCCGGGGCCGACGACCTTGTCGACCTTGGCAATGGCCGCCGTGCCATAGGCCAGGGCGGCCACGGCCTGGGCGCCGCCAATGCGGTAGATCTCGGTGACGCCGGCAATCTGGGCGGCCAGGAGGATGGCCGGGTTGATCTGGCCATTGGGGGTGGGCACGACCATGGCGATGCGCCCGACGCCAGCGACCCTGGCGGGCACGGCATTCATCAGCACCGATGAGGGATAGGAGGCCAGGCCCCCCGGCACATAGATGCCGACGGCATCGACCGGGGTCCAGCGGGTGCCCAGGGTGACGCCCAAATGGTCGGTATAGATGTGATCTTCCGGCTTCTGCTTGGCGTGGTGCGACCAGATGCGGTCATGGGCGGTCTGCAGCGCGCCACGGATCCTGTCGGAGACCCCGGCGGCAGCGGCCGCAATCTCATCTGCCGAGACGACCAGGGTATCGAGCGCCACATTGGCCGAATCGAACCTGTTGGTCAGCTCGACCACGGCGACGTCGCCGCGCGCCCGCACATCGGCGATGATGGCGGCAACGGCATCATTGACGTCCCGGCTGGATTCGCGCTTGCCTTCAAGCAGCTGCACAAAGCGCTGCTCGAAATCACTGTCGGCGCTGTCGAGACGAATGGGCATCAAAAGTCCTTAGTCGAGAGAGTGGGCAGGCTTGGCTGCGGCGGCCCAGGCGGCGCCGAGATCGCTGAGGCGGGCTTCGAGGCACTCGACGCCCAGGCGCACGGTACCGCCGCCGGCAAAGCTGAGTTCGATGATGCCGGCCGGCCCGTCGATCGGCTTGAAGGTGATGGCCAGCAGTTCCAGGACGCCTTCAGGCGCGGCCGGATCATAGCCGCTGGTGACCACGGACTGCACCGCGTCAAAATGCAGCGCGGCGCGCTTGCGCACGCCCTTGTCGCGGCGGCCCTGGCCCGAGGTCCAGTCAAAACGGTTCATCAGCAGGGCAAAGCGGCGATCGCCGCGGGCATAGCCCATGTCGGCAACGCGCACGACGGCGTCCTGCACATTGGCGGAAAGGACTTCGAGATCTTCGGTGTCGAGCGCAAGCAGCTTCAGGTCGGTCATCAAGGGTCGGCCTTTGGTTGGATCGACCCTATCTGGTCACCCCGCCACCGATCTACAAGTTTGACGGCGCCGGGGCAATGCGGCAGGCGTAAAAGGCGCTGGGGAAACGGCGCGGGCGGGCCGGGCGCCGTGGCGCCCGGCCCTGCCGGATCAGCCGGCGACGCGCTCGATCTGTGCGCCGCAGCGGCTGAGCTTGTCTTCGAGCCCTTCAAAGCCGCGATCGAGATGATAGATGCGGTTGACCACGGTTTCGCCCTTGGCGGCGAGGCCGGCAATGACCAGCGACACCGAAGCGCGCAGATCGGTGGCCATGACCTGGGCCCCCTTGAGCTGGGTCTTGCCGCGAATGGTGGCCACCTGGCCGTCCACGGCGATATCGGCGCCGAAGCGGACCAGCTCGGCGACATGCATGTAGCGGTTTTCGAAAATGGTCTCGCGGATATGGCTGGTGCCCGCGCTCATGGTCATCAGCGCCATGAACTGGGCCTGCAGATCGGTGGGGAAGCCGGGAAAGGGATCGGTTTCGACATCGACGGGCAGGATGGGGCCATCATGGCGCTGTACGCGCAGGCCCTCGGGCTCGACGGTCAGCTGGGCGCCGGTGCGGGCCAGGATATCGAGGGCCGCCTGCAGGTGCTCGGGCCGGGCGCCGCGCAGCAGCACATTGCCGCCGGTCATGGCCGTGGCAATGGCGAAGGTGCCGGTTTCGATGCGGTCGGGAATGACATCCACCGTGGCGCCATGCAGGCGCCCGACGCCATCGATGGTGAGGGTGCGGGTGCCGATGCCGGTGATCCTGGCGCCCATGGCGACGAGGCACTCGGCGACATTGGTGATCTCCGGTTCCATGGCGGCATTTTCGATGACGGTGGTGCCACGGGCCAGGGTAGCGGCCATAAGGATGGTATGGGTGGCGCCGACCGAGACCTTGGGAAAGGTGATGGTGGTGCCGACAAGGCCGCCCTGGGGGGCCTTGGCCACGACATAGCCCTCGTCGATATCGATCTCGGCGCCGAGCGCCTTGAGGCCGAAAAGGAAGAGGTCGACCGGACGGGTGCCGATAGCGCAGCCGCCGGGCAGCGAGACGCGGGCCTCGTGGCAGCGGGCCAGCAGCGGCCCGATGACCCAGAAGCTGGCGCGCATCTTGGAGACCAGGTCATAGGGGGCGGTGGTATCGACGATGTCGGCGGCATGAAAGGTCATACGCTGGCCGACCATGTCGTCCTCGCCGCGGCGGCGGCCATGCACGGCAATGTCGACGCCGTGGTTTTCGAGAATGCGCTCGAGCTGCTTGACGTCGGCCAGACGGGGCACGTTCTGCAGGATCAGCGGCTCGTCGGTCAGAAGCGAGGCAATCATCAGCGGCAAGGCGGCGTTCTTGGCGCCGGAAATGGCGATCTCGCCATTGAGTTCATTGCCACCGATCAAACGGATGCGATCCATAGTCTTGTCGTCCTATATGGCGGGCTGGTGCCCTAGCTACCTGGGAATGGAGGTAGGCCAAGTCCTAGATGCCACGTAAGCCAGACTCGCCGAACTCGATATTTTGGCGTGCATAGCACGCCGGGCAGGATAGTCGTCCGAAAATGGTTTACGGTTTCTTCACCGGCACCGTTTCGTCTGCCGGCTGGGGATCGGGCGCCTGGCGTTCGGAATCGGAACGCGCCTTGACCTGACCCTTGCGGCGCTTGAGGTTCTCGCGGAGCTTTGCGGCCAATCTTTGCTCACGGGCGTCGGCTTCTTGCGTTTTGCTCATCGGCGAAGGGATTTCGAACTGGGGCGCGGGATTCGGGTTTGGTGGAAGGCGGTGATAGGCGTTTTTTTGCCTTGCGTCGAGCCGGACCCTATGGCAGTAGAGCCTCCGTCACGCCGAGCATACCAGCCGCGTCACAATTGCTGCCGTAGCTCAGTGGTAGAGCACCCCCTTGGTAAGGGGGAGGCCGACAGTTCAATCCTGTCCGGCAGCACCAGTCTTTCCCATTGAATACCCAGAACTATCTGGAATTGCTGACACTTTCGCTGCCGACATGGTACGCAGCGTAGGTAAACAGATGGTTTTAACAATGCCCCGCCCAACGAAGCATCCGATCACGGGGGTTTACCTGCTTCGTCAGCGGGTATTTGCCACTTCGCCTTTGAACGAGCGCGGCGTGACCATTGACCAGCGCACTGCCTGCTCGCTGGACTGGTCGCGCATTTTGTCCGGATTGAATGAACCACCCCAGGCGATCTGGCGCAGAATGCCGACGCCCTTCAGCAACGGCGCGAGCAACGCGTCCAGTCGGGGTGGGCAGCCCTGACTGGAGATCGGCGTGGCTGTCCCGACCCAGGCACCGTCGAGCGGAACCATCTCCTCTTCGGGAAACAGCCGCAGTGGGCATTCGTCATTGCCTCCGGCCACAATATTGATTTCCCGGAGCGGCAGGCGTGACCACATCATCTGGCCGTTGTACTCGACGAGCTTGACCTCACCGGTTCCCGTCGGCGGGTCAATGCCCAGAACGACTATGGCCTCATCGACCGTTACCGACGACAAGGCGCACACACATCCCTTTTCGCCACAAGTGGCGACAACAAGTTTTTCCGAAGCCAGGACAGGCATGGCGAGGCAACAAAAAATCAAGGCAAGCAGGGCGCGCATGGTCTAATCCGCCATGGTCTGTGGCACGAGCAGCGTCCTGATATCGGATGCCGCCAGCCCGCCGAGGTCGATCGCGGTCCCGTTGAAGCGTTTCAATGTTTCCGCCGATGCGAAGACAGGCTTTTGAGCGTCCGCACCCGCCGACTTGCCGACGCCCAGCAACGCACCCATCATGTCGAGTGCCTGCTGCTTGCCCGGATCTTCGCCCGCCATCTTCTTCATCATCTCGCCGACCATCTCCTCGGCGGAGCCTGCCCGCAGCGGGCTATCGGTGTTTGGCACGAGTTCCGCCTTGCCCTCGGGCTTGCTGAAGGCAAGCGTTGCCCGAATGATTTCGAACGCCGAGAGTGTTTCGGTGCTTTGGCTCTCGAAACGGCAGAGCTTTCCCATCGAGGCGTCGACACACGGGCCGTTCGAAGCGACCCACTGATGGGGATTGAGGACGATTGTGGGAATCTCGTCACCATTCGCCGGACCGAAGAACGTTACCGAGGGGAGCTCCGATTGTACCCCGCCCGCTGTCTCGTAGAACAGCGGGAAGTCGGTGTACCAGCCTGCCGGCAGCAGGAAGGACAGGCCCGTTTCGACATCCTGATGGGCGCAGGGAACGGCCTGTTCGCAGAAATAGCCGGTGTCCTCGCCCATGCCCTCGCTTTCAAAGGGTTCGTTTTGCTTGTCGTAACTGCCGTCCCCCTTGGGGCCAATGATGAAGCTGTTCTTGGCGCCGGGGTATACGGTCACCGTGGCGGCAAAGACCATGCCTTGCGCAATGCCCTCCACGTCATAGACCCCTTGCTCAAACCGCACCGACACACGGCCGGTGCTGCTCTCGTTCATGGCCCAGGCCTCCGGTGCTATGGGCTGACCCGGTTGCGGCACCGCCGACCACTCGACGGCCGTACCGGCAAACTCTGGCGGCACATCGAAGGTGACGTCGTACATGGGGATCCCTTCATCCAGGGAGACCTCATTGACGACAGTGATCGGCCGCACCACCAGCTCGCGCTCATCGGCAAAGCGATAGGCCAGCTCGTATGCACCCGGTTCGGACGGCGTCGGCAGGGTCACCGGGTTGTTGTCACGCACATAGGCATTGCTGATATAGCTGTCGTCGCCGGGGACGCGCAGCAAGATATAGTCGCCACCGGCACCGGGACCTGACCACCCCACCTGCACATCACTGTCAGCTTCGGTCTGGTCGGGCGCTGAAAGGCTGGCTGGAAGAGGCGCCACCGCAGTGCCTTTGGGCACGACGCTGATCGAACGTGTCCCGATAGTCTCGCTGTCATTGAGCATATAGGCCAGCTCATAGGTGCCCGGTTCATCGGGCATGGTGAGCGTGACCGGGTTATTGCCCGAGACATAGTCATAGGAAATATAGCTGTCAGAGCCGGGAAGGCGGATGCGCACATTGTCATATGTGGCATCAGGCCCGACCCATTTCACCGGCACCAATTGGCCGACGATGGCCTGCTCGGGCGCAGACAGCGAGACCGGGGCCTCGGTGACCGAAATGGGCCTACGGGCGACAATGGTTTGGTCCTGGCTGACATAGCGCAACTCATAGGCGCCGGGCGTTCCGGGCATCTGGATCGTCGCCGGATTTCCCGATTTGGCATAGACATAGGCTGTGTGGTCACTATCGCCGGCGGCACCGACTTCGATCGTATCGAGGTCCGCCGTTTCTGAAACTGACCAGCCGACTTCAACCTCAGTGCCGATCGGCGCTTCGTCGGGTGCCGACAGTCCAGCGGTTGGCAAGGCGGTTGTCTCTGGTTCGAGCTGCGTCGACGCGTTCACCGTGGCATTGAGTGCGTCGGTGAGGTCGTTGGCGCTGGACGCCCGGATATAGCGCCCGCCTGTGTTCTCGGCCAGGCAGGCTACGGCGGCGCCTTCTTCCTTGGTCAGGCCAAAGCCAACGACATGGGTCGTGAATTTCAGGCCAAGCTGCTCCAGTTCGTTACCGAGCGCACAGGGGTCAGCCTCACAGGTTTCCAGCCCATCGGTTACCAGAACCACGGTCGCCTCTTCTTCGGTATAGCGCAGCGCTTCTGCGGCCTGCCGAACGGCCTGAGTCAGCGGCGTCTTGCCGAGAAACCGCATTGATTGCACGGCCTTGAGAACGGCAGCCGAACTGTTCTTTTCGGGCGGGACGATCAGCTCGATGTCATCGCAATTGCCCTTCTGGCGGTGTCCATAGGCCAATAGGCCCAGTTCACGATCCTCCGACAGGCCACTCAGCACATCAGCGACAGTGTCGCGAGCAATCTCGAGCTTGGCGCGGCCATCGATCTGGCCCCACATGGAACCCGAACCGTCCATGACGATAATCATGCGTCCTTCGGCCAGAGCGGCGCCGGACAAGGACAATAGTGCGAACAGACCCAGAGCCAGTGTTCTCAATAAGCGGTTCATGCCTGGGCTCCCGTACCGGTCATGCCTGATGCAGGCGCCGTCTTGATCCCCGCCCACCTGGCCGCGCGGCTCCCCAATTCCTGGAATTTCTTTGAAGCGCCACTGATGCGGTGTTCCCATTCCGGGCTCGGTTGCTGGCCATCAGTGACCTTAAAAAAGGCCTGCAGCAGGCAGGCAATGGCGAAAGGCTCGATCAATGCCGCCTTGATCGCCCAGGCAAACAGCAGCGCAAACACCACGCCACCTGCCGACCACGCGCCGGGGATCAAATAGACCAATGCAATGGCTGGCGCGAGCATGAGCAAAAACACCAGCAGCGACAGCCCATAGACGAACAGGGTGAGCCAGGCTGCATTGATCAGCATGGGCTTGGCATTCTGACCATAGAGCACCAGCGCCTCCTGGGCGCTGGCAAACGGATTATCCGAGCGGGTTCGGATGGCGTGGGCGAGGATAACTTCATCGATCAGCCCGACCGCCAACTTGAGATAGGCGCGCAATATGGCCATCAGGCGATCAAGGCCAGGAATGGGCAGGATGGTGAACAGCCCCTCCAGCAGACCGGTGACCGCATTGATCACGCCCTTGACCAATTGGTCGATGCCGAACAGCACCGAGGTCTGGCCAAAGCGTTGGGTGACCACCGATTTTGCATAGGCGATCTGTCCCATGCCCTCGGGCAGCGACCGCCCATCGAGCAATTCCACCATCACTGCGATATGCCCGGCCTTGACGGTGTACAAAATGTATTCGCGCAGGAAATACAGCACGCCCGCCGTCAGGGCGAAGCCAAGCCCGCCGCCCCAGATCACCGAGCCTGCCTGAAAGTCAGCATCGCCAAGGCCACCCACCCCATAGCCGATGCCCGCGCCGGTCCCGGTGGCGATCACATAGGCCGCAGCGATGGCAAAATAGACGGCTGCCCGAAACAGGACGAACGGCGCCGTCCTGATCATCAGGCCCATGCCCCGCGTCACGCTGAAATCCCACATATTCTAACCCCATCAATCTACAAGCCCGGCACCCCGTCCATGCTGGACGCGTGTGCCGGACAAACTATGGGTGTTTGCCGATCACTTCTTGGGCTGGACGGCACTGAGGTCAGGGGTGGGCGGCACTATTGCCCGTCGGCACCGAGACTGCCCGCCCGCGTTGCCGATGGCGTCATGCCATATTGCTGGCGGTAGCAGGCATTGAACCAGGACAGATCGCCAAACCCTGTCGCCATGGCAATGTCGCTGATCGATCGGTGGTGCTGGCGCGGGTCAGACAGCATATCGTGCGCCAGGCTCAGGCGACGCCGTTTAACATAGTCGCGGAACGTCGTCTGCTCGCCGGCAAACAGGGCGCGGGCATAGCGCGCGCTGATCCCCTGGCGCGCAGATATCCGGTCCAGTGACAGATCGGGCGCGGTCAATTGCGCTTCGATATCGCTCTTGAGCCGATGCAGCCAAGCGGCACGCACCCCCCGCTCGGGCCCGGTTTCCTCGATTAATTGCCCATCGGCCAAAGCCATCCGGGCCAGATCATGCAAATGGCCGGTACACGTGCGGGCCGCTTCCGCACTGAGTTCGGCCTGACACCCATGCAGCGTCTTTGCGTACCCCAGAAGCAGCTGCCAATACGGCGAATTTCTTTGCGTCGTCCGCAGCGCCGCGTCCAAACCGGCGCCCACGCCGATCAAGGCGCTGCGCGGGATCGAGACATAGAACACATGGGTGCTCGGATCATTGAAATGGGCAATCCCCGGCACCTCATTGGGGTCGATATAGACCGAGCCCATGCCGCATTCCTGATCCGTGCCGCCACGCTGACTGATCTGAAACCCCGCCACCATCGGGGCGTGGATCAGAATATTGTCTGGTTCTTCCGCCGCGAGCGCCCGGCTGCGCTCCGTGGTGCATTGTGCATGCACAGTCGAGGCAATGACGGCATTGGGCAGCACGGCTATCGCGGTGGTGGAGGTAAAATTCTGTGGGTCGTCGGGCAAAATCAGCAGTCGGCAAATCGACGCAGCAGCATCTTGGAACGCCGGCACCCGGTGCTGCGGTTCAAAATCCATAGCGGACACAGAATATAGCGGCACCGCGCCTCCTAGCACTTAGGTATTCCACAGTTTTACGCGACGGCGCGAATTTCGCAAGGCGAGCGCATTCTAAGGCGCCTGAAGCGCAGCGGTCGCGATGGATTGGTGTTTGAATGGGCGCAAGATTTGTTGCCTATTGACCGTAGGTCTCGTTGTTTGGCGGCGGCTGCTTGGGCAAAAGGAGCGCTGCAATACACCCGCGATATAAGTCGGCGCAACGCCGATGCCGCGGTGAACCGGCGAACGGCAGCTTTCAGCAAAACCCTCCAAAGGTCTGAACGTCGGAAATGGGGTCGGAACCAGCCAACTGTGCCGGAACCGCGCCAATATTCACAAACGGTCACCCAGCCACAACCGGATTGACTAAGAAACCCGCTAATGCATAAATGACACCGATGTCATGACATCGGTGTCATTAGCGCCGGGGAGACATCGTGGCGGATCTGAACACACAAACGCGGGAGGCGCGGCGTGTGGAAAGGTCCGGCCCAGGGAGGATTTCGTGGCTACAATTTACGACGTCGCAAGAGCTGCCGGGGTGTCGCCCAAGACGGTCAGCCGCGTCATGAACGGGGATGCCCCCGTCAATGAAAAAACGCGCATCGCCGTCGAAGCGGCCATGGTGTCGCTCAACTATGCGCCGTCAAGCGCCGCTCGCACCATGCGGTCGCAGCGCTCCGGCCTGATTGGCATGATCACCGGCGCCATCAGTTCCACCCTGGAGTTCGAAGATGCCGGCCTGCCGGAAATTTACCTCGTGCAAGGCGCCCAGCGCGTTTTCGCGCAGAGCAATCGCACGCTGCTGATTGCCGATAGCGGCGGCCGCGCCGATCGCATTCCCGCGCTCTTTCAGACTTTCCGCGAGCACCGCGTCGAGGGCGTGCTCTATGTGGCCGAATACCATCAGGAAGTCAGCCTGCCTGAAACCCTGCGCGATGGCCGTATCGTCCTAGCCAATTGTTTCGATACCGAGGGCACGCCCTGCGTCCTGCCTGATGACGAAGGCGCCCAGTTCGCGCTGGTCGATGGTTTGATCCGCCGTGGCCACACGCGCATCGCCTACCTCACGCTGCCCCCAACCTATGCTGCCTGCCCCCTGCGCGTTGCCGGCTATCGCCGCGCCCATGCCGCAAACGGCATCGATAGCGATGACCGGCTGATCCAGGTTGGGGCCCTAGCCAGCGCCACCCACGAATTCGACCTGCTGTGGGATGCGCTCGATCGCGTTCTGCGCGCTGAACCCACGGTTATCTGCTGCGCCAACGACAAGATGGCGATGCGCGTCTATGGCCTGCTGCGCGAACGGGGCATGGCCATTCCGCGCGAAATATCCGTCGCCGGCTACGACGACTACCGCATGATTGCCGAACACCTGCATCCCGGCCTCACCAGCGCTCAATTGCCCTATGCGGCCATGGGCGCGCGGGCAGCCGACAAACTTCTGCGCCTCATCACCGGCACGCAACGCCCGGACGAACCGGCGCATGAACTGGTTTCCGGACCCGTCGCCTGGCGCGACAGCGTCCAGCCGCGGGAAACCAACATTACACACCTATCTACCAGGAGGAACGAGACGTGAAATCCCTAAGCATTCTGGCCGCAACGCTGGCCTTCAGCACCGCCTTTGGCGGCGCCGCCTTTGCCCAGACCGACCTGACCATGTGGTACCATGGCGCCGGCAGCACAGTTGAGCGCGATCTGATCAACGGCATCATCACCGACTTCAACGGCTCGCAGACCGAGTGGAAAGTCTCACTGCAGGAATTCCCGCAGGCCGCCTACAACGACTCTGTCGTTGCCGCAGCCGTTGCCGGCAATCTGCCCGATATCATCGACGTCGATGGTCCCGTGATGCCCAACTGGGCCTGGGCTGGCTACATGCAGCCGCTCCAGCTGTCCGAAGGCGCGCTCGATGGCTTCCTGCCCGGCGCGATCGGCACCTATAATGACCAGGTCTATTCGGTGGGGCTCTGGGACGCTGCGGTTGCCATGTATGCCCGCAAGTCGACCCTCGAAAAGTTCGACATCCGCATGCCGACGCTTGAAGAGCCATGGACGCGCGAAGAGTTCGACGGCATCCTTGAAACCCTCAAAGCCTCGGGCGAATTCGAATATCCGCTCAACCTTGGCATGGCCGACCAGGGCGAATGGTACCCCTATGCCTTCGCGCCCTTCCTGTGGAGCTTTGGCGGCGATCTCGTCGATCGCACCACGTATGAAACCGCTGAAGGCGCCCTCAATGGCGATGCGGCCGTCGAATTCGGCGAATGGTGGCAGAGCCTTTTCACCAACAATTATGTGCCCGGTACCAGCCAGGACATGGCTGATCACGAAACCGGCTTCATTGATGGCGACTATGCCCTGCAGTGGAACGGCAACTGGGTTGCCGTGAACACGCTCGCAGCCCTTGACGACGATGTCGTCTTCCTGCCGGCGCCTGATTTCGGCAATGGCCCCAAGATCGGCGGCGCATCCTGGCAGTTCGGCGTTGCGGCAACCTCCGCACACCCCGATGGCGCCAGCGCCTTCATCGAATTCGCCCTGCAGCCAAAATATCTCGCTGCATTCTCCGACGGCATCGGCCTGATCCCGGCAACCGCAGAAGCGGCGGCCCTGACGAAGAACTATGCTGCCGGCGGCGCGCTCGAGGCCTTCTACGCCCTCTCCGAACAGCAAGCCATGCTGCGTCCGGTGACCCCGGGCTATGTGTTCGAGGCGCTCGAATTCCGCAAGGCGCTGTCTGACATCGCCAATGGCGCCGACGTCGTCGATGCTCTCGACGCGGCGACCGACGCAATCAACGCCGATATCGCGCGCAACAACAACTACGCCGTCGCGCCGTAACCCGTCCCTCCCGAGCATGGTCGGCCCGGATTGTTCTGGGCCGGCCTCCTGGCACGTCTTCAAGGCAGTCGCACATGCGCCCCAACCGATCCAAATCGCTGCAGTCCAATACGCTCGCCGGATGGCTGATGAGTGGCCCAGCCCTGCTGCTGATTACCCTTTTCCTGATCGTGCCGTTTCTCCTGGCCTTCTGGTTTTCCTTTACCAATCAGCGGCTGATTTCGCCCAATCCGACCCAGTTCGTCGGCACATCCAATTTCGAGCAATTGCTGGGCGTCGGCGCCCTGGTGCTCGAACCCGAAACGGCCGCAGACGGTAGTCTTGTCGTCGCCGATGACGGCGAGCTGAGCTACCCGCGGGTGCGCGAATTCACCCGCAACAATCCCGATTTCCAGCACCTCAACGGCATGCGCGAATGGTTCGGCTGGGACTGGGGCAATTCCAAGGTTCTGGTGCTCGCCCGCGACCTCGTGTTTATGAAGGCGCTGACCAATACGCTCTTCTTCGTTGCCGTCGTCGCGCCGCTGCAGTCGCTGATCGCGCTCCTCCTAGCATTGATGATCAACCAGAAACTGCTCGGCATCAACGTTTTCCGCACCGTCTATTTCATGCCGGTCGTCGTCTCCATCGTCGTTGTGTCCCTGCTCTGGCGCTTTATCTATGACGGGCGCAGCGGGCTCCTCAACAACCTCCTGCAGTTCCTCTCCTTCGGCCAATTCCAGCCGGTCGATTGGCTCGGCAATCCCGATACGGCCATGTGGGCCATCATCGTCATGTCGATCTGGCAGGCGGTCGGTTTCCATATGGTCATCTGGCTGGCAGGTCTGCAGAACATTCCGCTCACCCTCTATGAAGCCGCCGATATCGAAGGCGCCTCGAGTTGGCAGAAGTTCCGCTTCGTTACATGGCCGGGCCTGCGCAACACCGCTGTGCTGATCCTTGTGGTCATCACCATGCAGGCTTTTGCGCTCTTTTCGCAGATCGACGTCATGACCAATGGCGGGCCGCTCGATTCAACCCAGACACTGGTCTTCCAGGCGGTGCAGCGCGGTTATGAGCAACAAAATATCGCCGGTGGCTCCGCCATCTCGGTCCTGCTGTTCCTCATGGTGCTCACCATCTCGCTGGTCCAGCGCTACGTCACCAGGGAACGCTAACACATGGCTGCTGTCACCTCGCCCAATCAACGCCTCAAGATCAGCCTCAAATATCTGCTGCTGATCCTTGTCGCCCTGATTTTCGTCTTCCCCATCGTCTTCATGGTGGTGAGTTCGTTCAAGCCCGACCTGCAATTGCTGCGCGACACGTCCTCCATCCGCGCCTTCCTTCCGATCGGCGACATTTCACTGGATAATTACTTCGCCGCGTTCCGCCGTGCGCCGGTGGGGCTGTTCGTCTTCAACTCGATCTTTGTCACGACGCTGACTGTGATCGGCTCGCTGTTTCTCTGCTCTATGGCCGCCTTTGCCTTCGTCTTCCTCGAGTTCCGCGGCAAGGAAATCGTGCTCTCGATCATCATCGCGACGTTGATCGTGCCCTTCGAAACCATTGCCGTGCCGATGCTTATGGTGGTCAATTCCCTGCCCTGGATCGGCGGCAGCGGCGTTACCTGGGGCTGGCTCAACACCTATCACGTCCAGATCGTGCCCTTCCTTGCCGATGCGCTGACCGTCTTCCTCTTCGTGCAGTTCTTTCGCGACTTGCCCAAGGAGCTTATCGAGGCGGCACGGCTGGATGGCGCAAGCTGGTTCCAGGTCTATTCCATGGTCATCGTGCCGATCGCCGGCCCGGTATTCGCAACCGCCGCGATCCTCAAGTTCCTGGCCATGTACAACCAGTACCTCTGGCCGCTGATGGTCACCCAATCCGAGCAGTTCCGGCCGGTCATGGTCGGTCTTCAATACTTCTTCCAGCTCAACACCGCCTGGGGCGAAGTCATGGCTTACCTCTCCATGATCACCCTGCCGGTCCTCGCCTTCTACCTTTTCCTCCAGCGTGCCTTCATCACCTCGATCGCCTCGACCGGCATCAAGGGCTGACGTCGTTATTTAGAAAGACAAGACTTTGGTTCTCGCACTTAAAGACAAATGGATTTGGGACTTCTGGACCTATCGCGATGGCGATGACTACCACATCTATTTTCTCCAGGCCGACAACACCCTCGCCCATCCCGATATGCGCCACCGCAATGTCACCCAGGGCCACGCGGTCTCCAAAGACCTGATCAACTGGACCCATCTCGGCACTACCTTTGCGCCGGCCGCACCCACCGCCTGGGACGACTGGACCACCTGGACCGGCTCGACCCTGCGCGATGATACGGGCCTGTGGCACCTGTTTTACACCGGCACCGAGCACGCCGAAGAGGGCATGAAGCAGCGCATCGGCCACGCCACCTCCACTGATGGCCACAACTGGACCCGCGTCGGCAATGGTCTGGCGCTCGACATTTCTGGTCCCGATTATGAGGAATACACCCCCGGTCACTGGCACGACCGCGCCTTCCGCGATCCGTGGGTGATGAAGAACCCCAACGGCGATGGCTGGCTCATGTACATGGTCGCCCGCCAGCCCGGCACCGTCGAACCCAACGCTGGCGGCACGGTCGGCTTTGCCACTTCGCCCGATCTCAACACCTGGACGCTGCAGCCCCCCGTTTATAAGGGCGGCATGTTTGGCCAGATGGAAGTGCCGCAGGTCTTCGAAGTCAACGGCAAGTGGTACATGCTGTTCTGCACCGATGGCTCGCACTGGTCCGAAGCCTACAAGAAGTTCAACCCCGAAACGCCCGTTCGCGGCTCGCATTATCTCATGGCCGATGATCCGCAGGGACCATGGGACGTCGCACCCGGCCCGTTCTTTGATGGCGCTCAGGGCAGCCGCTATGCCGGGAAGATCGTCGAAACCGACAAGGGCCTCGTTTATATGGGCTTTCTCCACGACGCCGCCGATGGCTCGTTCATCGGCCAGGTTTCGGACCCGATCCCGGTACGCGTCGATGCCGATGGCCTGCTGCACACCGAACTCGACAAGCTCCCGCCTGGCGCCAAGGTCTAAGCGGAAAACGGAGACAACATCATGGCTGGACTGAGCCTGCAAAACCTCCAGAAGACCTATGGCAAAGTCGAGGTCATCAAGGGCGTAAATCTCGAAATCGAACACGGCGAATTCGTCGTCTTCGTCGGCCCGTCCGGCTGTGGCAAATCCACATTGCTCCGCATGATTGCGGGGCTCGAGGACATCACCGGCGGCGAGTTGAGCATCGGCGGCCAGGTGGTCAACACCGTGCAGCCGCGCGATCGCGGCGTCGCCATGGTGTTCCAGTCCTATGCGCTTTATCCGCATATGACGGTCTATGATAATGTCGGCTTTGGCCTTCGCATCAAGAAAACCCCCAAGGCCGAGCGCGACGCCAAGATCCGCGAAGCCGCGCGGATCCTGCAGATGGAACACCTGCTTGATCGCAAGCCGGCCCAACTTTCGGGTGGCCAGCGCCAGCGCGTTGCCATCGGACGTGCCATCGTGCGCGAGCCCGAAGTGTTCTTGTTCGACGAACCGCTGTCCAATCTGGATGCGTCACTGCGCATGGACATGCGCATGGAGATCTCAAAGCTGCATCAGGATCTCGGCGCCACGATGATCTATGTGACGCACGATCAGGTCGAGGCCATGACGCTGGCCGACAAGATCGTCGTTCTCAATGCCGGTGTCGTGCAGCAGGTCGGCTCGCCGCTTGATCTCTATCACCACCCGGCAAATCTCTTCGTCGCGGGGTTCATCGGATCGCCCAAGATGAACTTTGTCGAGGTGAAGGTCACCGAGATTGCTTCTGGTACCGTAGCCGTATCGGGCCCGGACTTGAGCGCAATCTCAGTGCCCGTCGCCACCGCGGGCCTCGACATCGGCAGTCCCCTGACGCTCGGCACCCGCGCCCACCATCTGCTCCCCGCAGACCAGGGCGCCATCACCGGAACCGTGACCTTGGTCGAGCATCTGGGCAATGAGACAATCGTCAACATGCGCCTGGCGTCCGGCAAAGCCGTCGTTGTCGGGCTGGGTGGGGACTTCAGGGTCGCCGTGGGCGACACCCTGCATCTCAACCCGGATGTTGAGAAGGTGGTGCTATTCGATTCCGCGGGTGAAGCACTGCCCCGATGACGAAGCAGGGACGCAGCCAAGCTGCTATCGATAAGTGGATAGCTGAATGGGGTGGAAAGCTGGCGGGTTGCTTTGGGCTGGCGATCCCGCGTTAGCGGACTTCACTCAGGGAGGGAGCCCGGAACGGTTATGCCCCGGGCCTCCGACGTCTAATGCTCCATGCCAATGGCTCTGCGGATGGCTATTTGCACAGCAGAGGGTGGTAGCGACGGGTCAAACTCACTCTTCGGCAGGAGCGGCGGTTGGGCCATGAAACGCGGCTCTGTCCCGCCATGCGGCTGCGCAGAATGCACAAGGAAGGGATGGCAGAGATAGACGGTTCCGACAGGGCCGGTGGCCGACACTTCTTCACAGTCCGCGGTCGAGGCGAAGCCATCGGCGGCGAGTTCACCAAGCGTGAGGCCACCCTCTCCGGCGGGCAGCAACTGCCTGGCGATAGCGCGGTGCGACCCCTTCCTGATTCTGGTCGGTGCATCCTGGTCCCCGACATCGGAGAAGAGGAACAGCATGAGCAGGGCGCGGCCACTGCTTTTCACGTTGACCCGCCACTGCATGAAGTCGGGGTTGTCGGTACCGAAGCTGGCATCGACGTGCCATCCGGCATCAGCCGGATCGTTTGGCGACGGAAAGCGCACCGGAAAAGTGCCCAAGCCATTGGGCTGCAACCAACGGCCCTGGCCGACCAACGCATCGTAAGCTGCGTGCAAATGCGGGGTGTTGGCGGCGTCGACGAAAGGCTTGCCTGTCATGAAACCCAAGCGGACAACAGGCTGTTTCCATGTCTCTGGCGCATCTGGGGAAAGCCCCATGGCACCCCAAAGCTGGTCCCGCCCTTGTGCGGCAAGGTCGCCACCGAAGGCACCGTCTAGTTTGATATATCCATGTTCAATGAAGTGCGCGATCTGAGCCTGGCTCAGACCGGAATGAGAAACTTCCGACATTCAATAATTCTCCGCACGGCCTCCACGCGGGACAGGCCGTTATGATCTCAAAAGGCACCTGGGGGTGCCACGACGACACTGGGTCGTCAGATCAGCGGGAAGAATGTGGACCTAAACATCATCATGGCGCCTGTTTAGCAGCTGGATTTTTTCAGGCAAGAACTTCGGCAATCGGACCTTAAGCCAGAGACCGATGTCCGCTTTTCCGAAATGGTTGGAAGCCATCTTTCGACCGGAACGGGATCGGTAACCGCCCGGCGAAGACGGGGTGGAACGCGGACGGGTAGTTGCAAGAATTCAAGAACAGCGCTGCCAGCTACAACATCATCTGGTTTTGCGTTCTTGTTGCCCAATGCGGCCAGCACTTGATTACGCGTCGCTGGAAAAAGTCGACTTAAGGCGCAACGGAACCTCCGCCATCTCGGGCAGCATGTCGGCCTGAGGCACGACCAGATCAGCCAAAACATACCGATCCGATGCGTCCAGAAAGGCTTGGGTCGCGGCGGCGAGCACTTTGGGCAGGCGGCAGCGTTCGACGATGGTGCACTGCTCCCCTCGCATGCAGCCGACCACGGCAAAGTCAGGCTCGGTCGCGCGCAGCACGTCCCCAATGCTGATATCCTTTGCTGACCTTGCCAGCACGAGCCCACCGTTGCGGCCTCGGCTTGGCCGGATGAAGCCGGCTTTGGCAAGATGGAGGGCCACCTTCATCAGATGATGACGCGATATCCCATAAGCCCCCGATGCCTCGGCGATGGTGACGCGCCGCTCTGGCTGCTCGGCCAGCAGCAGCAGTAGCCGCAAGGAATAGTCGGTAAACTGGGTGAGACGCATTTGGCTGCTCCATCTGGATGGGCTCCCCTTGGCGGGGAGCCCACATGGGCTAGGGCTGAACCACGGCGGCGGGACTGCCATGCGGATGTTCGGCATTGGGCAGATGCGTCAGCAGTTCCCCATCCGCAGCGGGTACTGAGAGAGCGGCGTCATAGTCGTAGAACACGGCATGCAGGCCCCAGTAGCTGCCGGCAATGATCACCATGGCAGCGACAATGCCGGCGGGTACGCTCCCAACCGCGGGCACCAGTCCACGAAGTCTGAAACCAGATGGCGAGGGGTCGGCGGCGATCAGAAACAGGGTGCCCATGATCAGAGCGTGCCCCACGAGGTCAATGCGCCCAAAGGGATAGACGGCGGTGGTGAAAATGATCAGCAGGGCAATGGCGGACAGGCGACGGATAAGGGGCGTCCACAGCAGGCCAAAGCCCATGGTGAACTCAGCGACCCCGGCCATGGGAATAAAGGCGTCGCGGGACATGCCAAAAGTCAGGAAGGGGCGCTCGTCGACCAGAGGATAAAACCACTCTGCATAGGCAAATTTCTCAAGGCTCGACCACATCAGGGCAATGGCCACACCCCAGCGCAAGACGGTAAAGCGATGCTTGTACCATCTGCTGGTCGGATCGGATGCAAGGACGAGGAAACCGGCGACGCCGACACCCAGCGCCAGATAGTCGAGCAGATGGAAAAAGTCATAGTCGCGCAGGGCGATGGCCCAAAGCCCGATGATCCCTGCTGCTGCCAAGGGCATGGTGCGGCGGGAAAATACCAAAAGGGCAATCAGCAATTGCAGCCAGGACACCCATTCGTTGGGGGTCTGCAGATCGGGGGTCAGATAAACGCCGCCGACAGCGAAAATGGCGACGAAAAAACCGCCGATGATGGCGCGCATGAAATCGTCGGACCGCGCCCAGAGCGGGCCGCTGAAGCGGTCAAGCGCCCCGGTGACACTGACGCCGACGCGCCCCTGCTCGGCCAGGACGGTCGCGGCGAAAAAGGCCACCACCAGGATCAGACCAAGCCAGAACCAGCCATTGGTAAGAGTGTCTGTGAGCGGTGCGGGGGCGGCGCCGACCACATAGGGGGCAAACCATTTCACATGGGCCTGGGCGGGCATCGTCACCATCAGGCTGGCCAGCGACAGGGTCGAAAACCCTAGGACCAGCCTTGGCCAGATCGCCGGCCCTCTATTGCGTTCATAGAGGCATTTCGGAAGAATCGTCACGTTGAGCTCCATCGCTGCTGCGTGGATTGCAGTTGATGGAGTTATAAAGATGCATTTCAGATGCATCTTTGATTTGGATCAAGTCCCTGATCGCCGCGTAGCTTCATGGTCCTCTCAGAAAAGGGGATCACTTCATGGATTTACTCAAATGGGGCACCGCCGTCGTGTTGGCGGGCGCGTTTGCCGGCGCCCTTGTGGTGCGCGACCAACCCGCAAGCGCGATATCAACGCTAGCCTTGCCCATCGTCTGCAGCAGTGCAGACGCTGATCATGGAGCCGTTTCGATGCAGGGGCATATCGACATGATGGCAGCAATGGCGGACGCGGGTCATGCGGCATTGCTCCAGACCATGGAGCCCATGCACTCCGACATGATGAAAGGGATGACAGCGGTCGAATTCCAGACCGCCTTTATCTGCAGCATGATCCCCCATCACCAGGGTGCGGTGGAAATGGCGCAGGTGGCTCAAGAATTCGCCACCGATCCATGGATAAAGATGTTTGCCCAAGAGATCATCACCGACCAACAGGTCGAAATCTCCCAGATGCACGCCTGGTTGGCCCGCTTGCCCTTGCAGACTCCGGACTGACACGAGCCGCCAGTATACCTGGTCGTCGGACCAGTTTTTGTCCACGTTCTCGGTTGACTGACGGGAACGGCAATTTTCGGGTGGTCGCTCTGGCGGTCTGAACGGCCGGGATGGGGTCGACTGCTGCCGGACAGGAACGCGCCCCGTACGGTCGTGGGTCGGTGGCTCACAGCGGCCAGACGATCAGCAGCAGCGGGATACTGACCCCCACCACCAGTATTTCAAGCGGCAGACCCAGCTTCCAGTAGTCGCCAAAGCCAAATCCGCCTGGCCCGAGAATCAGGGTGTTGTTCTTCGGCGGTCACACGGTGGCAGTAGTCGGGATTGGTGCTGGTCTTGACCTGATTGATCAGGTCGCGAACCAGCGCGTGCTCCTGGGTGGCGCAGAACACCAGCGTCTTCTGGCGCTGGTCGATCTGGTTCATGAATTCGCGGACGCGGGCCAGCTCGCGGTCGGCGATGATGATGCGATTGTTGAAATCGCCCTCTTCGAAGCTGTCACAGCAATTCGTGGGAGACAGACTTCGAGCCGTATGTAACCTGCAGGACCCACGATGCAGGCTCAAGGAGCATAACACTGAGTGATTTTCGTCGAACGCAATCGCAGCTTCAGAGCCTCCGAAACGTATTGCGGGGATTTACGCGATGCCGCCAAATCTCGACGATGACAATCAGACTGCTCAGCGCCTCAAATCATCCGCTCAGTTCGCCACTTTGACTTCCTAAAAGCAGTCGGTCCGCTCAAGTTCAGGCAATGGCGATAACGGGGAGTTGCAGACAGGCAGCTTTCGGTGAAAAAGCTAGGAAGCTGCCAATCTGAACCGCTCAATCCAAGTCGGCATCTACTTTCGTGATCAGGCCTTTGTCGTCGGTCGACAAATTGAGCACGCCGGTCTCATGACCGAAATCGCCGGTAAAATCGACATGCACCAGGGCACGGTGATCACCGGTCCTTTCGACGGAGAGGACTTTGGTGGACGTGTGGTAGCCGACGAAGAATTGCTCGAGATAGCGGCGGACGCCGGCCGTGCCTGCGAACGTGTCGCCAACGGACACGTCATCGATGACGGCGTCGGTGGCAAACAGGGTCAGGGCCGTCTCGACGTCGAAAGCATTGGTCGCCGCGATGAGGCGGGTGATGAGGTCTTGCATGCTGGTCTCCTGTTTCCGGGTCAAATGAGGTAGCCGCCTGAGACTTCGATCGACTGGGCATTGATCCAGCCATTGGCGTCAGACAGCAGGCTGGCCACGACCCTGCCCACATCGTCAGCTTCCCCGACGCGGCCCAGCGCCGTCTGGCCCGCCAGCATGGCCTCGAATTCGTCATTGAGGCCGCCACCCAGCTCGGTGCGGATGGCGCCCGGGGCAATCGAATTGGCCCGAATGCGACGGGTACCGAATTCCTTGGCCATGTAGCGGGTGAGGACCTCGAGCCCACCCTTGAACGCGGCATAGGGCGCCACGCCGGCCGTGGCGACGCGACTGGTGGCGCTGGCCATGTTGAGAATATGGCCGCCATCGGCCATCAGCGGCAGCAGCGCCTGGGTGAGGAAGAACGGCCCCTTCAGATGCACGTTGAACAGACCATCGAATTGTTCCTCTGTAACCACGGGAATTGGCGCGTAGAGCCCGTAGCCGGCATTGTTGACGAGAGCATCAAAGTCGGCGCGCTGCCACTTGCTCAGTAAGGTGCTGGCGACGGCATCGCGGAAGGGCGCAAAGGAGGCGCTTACCCCCACGTCGAGCTGCAGCGCAACTGCCTGACCGCCAGTCTCCTCGATGCTCAGGACGACACGTCGTGCTGCTTCCGGGTTCTGGTTATAGGTCAGGATCACACCCATACCCGCCTGCGCGCAGGCCTTGGCGGCGCTGGCGCCGATACCGCGACTGCCCCCTGTAATGATAACGATGTCCATCTGCTTCTCCTGTGGTTGTCCGTGGGGACAGCAATAGGGAAGTGAGCAGAAGACCGCTCATCCGATACTGGCTGGAAATTGCCTATTCCTGCTTTGCTTACATTTGGCCCGCCGGCGTGATGCCGGCAGGCCCGGCGATCAGTAGCCGTTGCCGCGGATGCCGCCGCTGGCGCGGATCGACTCGCCGGTGATCCAGCCGGCATCGTCGGATGCCAGGAAGACGGCCAGCGGCGCGATGTCCTCTGGATGACCCATGCGGCGGAGTGGCGTGCCGGCAATGGTGTTCTCCAGCAATGCGCCAACAAACTGCGGCGCGGTGGCCGGTGTGAGCGTCGCGCCGGGCAGGATGGAGTTGACCCGGATCTTGCGTGGCCCCAGCTCGCGGGCCAGTGCAAAGGTCACGGTGTCAACGGCGCCCTTGGTGGCCGAGTAGACACTGGTGCCGACCTCGGGATCGGTGCTCAGGATCGAGCTGATATTGATGATGCTGCCACCTTCATCCATCAGCTTGATGGCCTCGCGGATGGCGAGGAAATAGCCGAGCAGATTGACATTGAATTGCCGGTGAAAGGCCTCTTCGGTGAGGTCGGCGACCATTTCGAAGGCGGCAATGCCGGCATTGTTGACCAGAATGTCGACCTTGCCGAACTCGGCCTTCACCGTGTCGAACAGCCGGATCACGTCCACCGCCTGGCTCATGTCGGCCTGCACGGCGATCGCGGTGCCGCCCGCCGCCGTAATCGCGTCCACGACGGCCTTGGCGCCCGATGGGCTCGTGGCATAGTTGACGACCACCGTCGCCCCGGCCGCGCCGAGACCCTTGGCAATACCGGCGCCAATGCCGCTCGATGCGCCGGTGACGACGGCGATCTTTCCGCTCAATTTCATAAAACAATCCTTGCTGGCGACAGGCAGTGCCCGGCGGGCCCTGCTGCATCGCCGCCCGGATGTGGACATGGCGGGTCCGGGCGCGTGCCCATTTCTCGCGATTGCTTGCCTATTCTTCTCATCGCCTTGTGCTGGACCGGCCGGGGTGTCATATCGAGGGCATGGAACAGGCACTCGACGAACTGCGCGGCATCGTCATGCGCGCCGGCAATAAATGGACTGAGACGGGTATTCCGCGGGTCGAGATGGTGCGGGGCGAGGCCTGCTCGGATCAGGTTTATCAGCCGATGCTGCACCTGGTGCTGCAGGGCAAGAAGATCCTCTCGGTGGGTGACCAGATCCTGCAGTTCGAGCCGGCCACCTATTTCGTCGTGCCGGTGGACGTGCCGGCCATCGGCCAGCTGTGCTTTGACCGGCCCGACAGCCTCTATCTGGCGCTTAGCCTGACGCTGGACCCCACCATCGTCGCCGCCATGCTGCTCGAGCATGACAATGGCCCCAGCGCGGCCGTGTCGTCATTTTCCGTCTCGGCCGCCAGCGACGAGCTGATCGACGCCTGCCTGCGCATGCTGCGCCTGGTCGACCGGCCCGATGAAATCGCCATGCTGGCGCCGATGATCGAGCGCGAAATCCTGTTTCGCGTGCTGCAGGGGCCGCAGGGCGACGTGCTGCGCCAGATCGGCCGGGCCGACAGCCGGCTCTCCCAGGTGCGCAAAGCGATCGACTGGATTCGGGTGCATTACACCGAACCCTTCCGCGTCGAGCCGCTCGCCGCCATGTCGGGCATGAGTGTCGCGGCCTTCTATCGCCACTTCCGGGCGGTCACCGCGATGACGCCGATCCAGTATCAGAAAAAGCTGCGTCTGCTCAAAGCCCGGCGCATCCTGCTGTTCGAGCCGCGCGATGCGGTCGCGGTGGCCTTTTCGGTCGGTTACGAGAGCGCATCGCAGTTCAGCCGGGAATATGCCCGCATGTATGGCCTGCCGCCGGTGCGCGACGTGGCCCGTTTCCGCACGCCCAACGCCAGGGGCGGCAGTTCCGTGGACCTGTCCGGGCAGGCCACCGCATAAGATTGACCCTGGGATCAGGCGGCCCGGAAAGCCTGCGTGGTTTTTGCCAGGTCCTTTGAGGGCGGCAGGCCGAAGAGGCGCGCATATTCGCGGCTGAACTGGTTGGGGCTTTCATAACCGACGAGGAAAGCCACGGACGTGGCATTGCCCTGGCCGCCGAGCAGCAGCGAACGGGCATGCAGCAGGCGGACGCGCTTCTGGTATTGCAGCGGGCTGAGGGCCGTCACCGCCTTGAAGTGGCGGTGAAAGGCCGAAACGCTCAAGGCGACCATATCGGCCAGCTCTTCCATCCGGATCGGCGTGGCGAAGTTGCGCCGGATCCAGGCGATGGCGACGCTGATCCGGGACAGGGCCGTGTCCGGCGTCGCAATATCGCGCAGCATCCAGCCCTGCGGCCCCTGCAGCACGCGGAACAGGATTTCCCGCTCATAGGCCGGCGCGAGCGCGGCGATTTCGTCGGGGCGGTCCAGCAGCCGCATCATCCGCAGCCAGGCGTCGAGCAGTTCCGGCGTCACCGGTGCCACCGAAAACCCTGAATCGAACAATTGCCCGCCCAGGGGCTTGGGGAGTTCAGCCAGAAGGTTGGCAATGATAGTCGGCTCGAGCGCGAGCTTGACCGCCAGATAGGGTTGCCCATCGCTCGACGGGTGGATGGCGCCGGCGGCCGGCAGGTCGACAGACATGACGAAATAGGTCGCCGGATCATAGTCGAAGGTCTTCTCACCCACGGTCATGGTTTTGCTGCCGGTCAGGATCAGGTTGATCATCGGCTCGTAGACGGCGGACAGCTGATGCTCGGGCACCTCGCCCTGCACCATGGCGACGCGCGGAATGCCGGTTTCGGTGATGCGGTTCTCCGCCCGGGCGGCCAGTTTTCGCAATTCTTGTAGTTGCTGTTCCATGGCCGGACTGTGTCAGAGCCGGCGCGGCACCGCAAGCGCGGAGCAGGATCAGGCAAGCAATGCGGAGAAACGGGTGAGTGCGCGACGTGGCGGGGGCCTAGGTTCAGCCCCCAGCACGACCATCTCGATGGTCCTTCTAAGGAAACCACCTGCCATGACAAAACTGATGCTCTACGGGGCGACCGGCTATACCGGTCGCCTGATCGCCGCGGCGGCCAAGGCGGCCGGAACGCCGCTTATTCTGGCCGGGCGCAGCCAGGCGCCGCTGGCCCAGCTCGCCACCGAACTCGGTCTCGCCTATCGCGTGTTCGGCCTCGATGACCCGACGGCTATTGACGCGGCCCTGGTCGATGTCGACGTGATCATCAACGCCGCGGGGCCATTTATGCGCACCGCATCGGCCCTGATGCAGTCAGCCATCCGCAGTCACGTCCATTATATCGACGTCGCCGCCGAACTCGACAGCTACCTGCTGGCCGAAACCTTGGACGAGCAGGCCAAGGCCGCCGGTGTCATGCTGATGCCGGGCGGTGGCGGCAGTGTCGCCATGCTGGGGAGCCTCGCTGCCCATGCTGTGGCGCGGGTGACCGGGGCCAGCCGCATTCGCACCGTCCTGCATGTCAGGGGCGGCATGTCGCGCGGCTCGGCGATCAGCGCCACCGAGAATGTCACCACCGGCACCTTGGTCGTCGAGAATGGCCAGCTGGTCGGCCTTTCAACCGGTGCGATCCAGCAATTCGACTTCAGCCACGGCCCGGTCGACAGCTTTGCCGTGACCTTGCCCGATCTCATCACCATTGGACGGTCAACGGGCGTCGCCAATATCGAGACCTTCGTGCATGTGACGGGGGGCGGTTTCCCACAGGGCGACCTGGCCGCGCTCCCCGATGGGCCGACCGAGGATGAACGCCTGGCCAACCGCTATCAGGCGGCGATCGAGGTCACCGCTGCCGATGGACAAATCGTGCGGTCGCGGCTCGACACCGTGAACGGCTACAGCTTTGCCGCCATGGCGGCCGCCGAAGCCGGGCGACGGGCGCTGGGCGGCGCGGTCCGTCCGGGGTTCCAGACCCCGGTAGAGGTCTTCGGCAGCGACTTTGCCCTCAGCATTGGCGATACGACGATCGTCGATCTCTGATCTGGCTGACAGCATTGGACTGCGCCCGGGTATTGCTCCGGGCGCAGTCCTTCGACAGAAGTGGTTGCCGTTCAGTAGCCGGCGCCGCGCACGCCGCCGCTGGCACGGATCGCCTCGCCGGTGACCCAATGGGCGTCGTCGGATGCCAGGAATACGGCCACCGGCGCGATATCCTCGGGCTCGCCGAAACGGCCCAGCGGGGAGCCGGCCAGCAGCTTCTCGCCGAACGCGCCGGCAAAATTGCCATCGGTGAGCGGCGTATTGGTCAGGCCCGGCAGGATCGAATTGACCCGGATATTGCGCGGCCCAAGTTCGCGCGCCAGCGCGAAGGTCATCGTGTCGATCGCGCCCTTGGTGGCCGAATAGACGCTTGAGGAGGGGCTGGGATCAGTGCTCAGGATCGAGCTCAGGTTGATGATGCTGCCGCCGCTCTCGCCGAACAGCTTGAGCGCTTCGCGAATGCCGAGAAAGACGCCCAGGACATTGACGTTGAACTGGTGATGAAAGGCGGCCTCGGTCAGGTCCGCCACCATCTCGTATTGCGACACGCCGGCATTGTTCACCAGCACGTCCAGCCGGCCATACTGGGCTTTGACCTGCTCGAACAGGTGCACTACATCGGCCGACTGGCTCATGTCTGCCTGCACGGCAATGGCCACACCGCCCGCTGCAGCGATGTCGGCGACCACGGCGTCGGCCCGTGGCTTGCTGGTGGCATAGTTCACCACGAAACTGGCGCCTTCGGCAGCCAGCGCCCGGGCAATGCCGGCGCCAATGCCGCTCGATGCGCCGGTTACGACGGCTACTTTTCCACTTAGTTTCATAGGATCACACTCGCGCTTGGATGGTCGCGAGCATCAGTGCCCATCGACATGTGACAGGTAGAGTGGCCAAGACGGAAATGCGTGCCGGTTTCTATCGACCTCTTGCCCATTCTTCTCACGCTTGACCAACAGGAGCGGATCCGCAATGTCACCGCGGCCGTGCACCTGACCCTGTTGGCTTTCGCGCCCAACGGCAGCTTTAAGGATGCTGCAAGCTCATTTCGAAGGTCCGTATTGGGGCGCTTGCTGCCAGTCGGCAAAGCGGAACCTGTCGGGTTGCTAGCGCCGGACTTCTCGCCATACGCCGAAGACGACCACCGCCACGTCATCACGGACAGCCCTCGGCTCGTCTGCGACGAGCGTGGCGAGGTCATCACTCAGCAGTGCGTGCGTCCGTAGATGCACGCACTGCGCCGTGGAATCCTCTTCAGTCACGACGGTCAGAGAGCGAGTTGGGTGTAGACTGCTTCAAAGCGCTCGCCGACCTTCTTGGGCACCTTGACGGCCTTGACGGCGTCGAGATTGGCAAGATCATCGCCAACGAAGATCAGGCCGACCATGCCCATGGCAAAATGGGGCGTGCACTTGACGCCGTAGACGCCGGCCACGTCGAAAGTGACCGTGTAGGTTTCGTTGACCTTGCTTTTGAAGGGCTCGACGCCTTCAGGCAGCATGTCCTTGATGGTTTCGACATTGTGGCCCTTGTCGGTGGGGATGAAGGTCACCGTGTCGCCCGGCTGCACCTGAACGAAGGCGGGCTCGAACACCATGCTGCCCGCCACACCCTTGTTGAGCATGTGCACCTCGAAATCAGCGGCAAAGGTGGGTGCGACCGCAAGCCCCGCAAGGGCAAAAACCGCGATCACAGTCTTGAGAGTGTTGCGCATCAGTGAATTCCTTCAATTCAAGGTCCATCCGTGAACCCATTGACCGTTCTCTATGCGCGTAACTGCTACCTATCTTTGATGCAGAACAAATACCCGCTGAATTTTTATTCAGAAGTATCAATCGTTTATTTGCGCTCGATCAAACAGGAAGGACCAGATCGCCAGTAATAGAGACGTTATGGGCCCACGACAGTCGAGCCCAAAGATAGGACAGACAGATGGCCGATTTCCCGAGAATTTCCCGCCGCGCCTTGCTTGCCGGTGCAACTGCAGTTGGCGCCGCAGCACAGTTCGCGTCCATGTTGCCCGCGGCCGCGCAGGAAGCCGCTGCCAGCGCTGCCGCCATCGATTTGAGCACGCTGGAGCGGGTGAAGGTCGAGCTCGTGGCGCCGCCTTTTGTCCATGCGCATGATCAGATCGCTACCGGTGGTCCGCGGATCGTTGAGTTCACCCTGACCATCGAGGAGAAGGTTCACGAAGTGGACAATGACGGCACCACTGTGTGGGCCATGACGTTCAATGGCTCGGTCCCCGGCCCGCTCATGGTCGTGCACCAGGATGACTATGTCGAACTGACGCTGATCAATCCCGATACCAATCTCATGCAGCACAATATTGACTTCCATTCGGCAACGGGCGCCTTGGGCGGCGCGGGCCTGACCATCGTCAATCCGGGCGAAAAGGCCGTGCTGCGCTTCAAGGCCACCCGGGCCGGCGTCTTCGTCTATCATTGCGCCCCCGAGGGCATGGTGCCCTGGCACGTCACGTCGGGCATGAACGGCGCCATCATGGTGCTGCCGCGCGATGGCCTGACCGACGGCAAGGGCAATGCCCTGGCCTATGACCGGGTCTACTATGTCGGCGAGCAGGACTTTTATGTCCCCAAGGACGCTGACGGAAATTACCTCACCTATGAAAGCGTCGGCGACGGCTATGCCGATACGCTCGAGGTCATGCGCAAGCTGGTTCCCAGCCATGTGGTGTTCAATGGCAAGGTCGGTGCCCTTACCGGCGAGAATGCGATGACCGCCGCGGTCGGCGAACGGGTGCTGGTGATCCACTCCCAAGCCAACCGCGATACGCGCCCCCACCTGATCGGCGGGCATGGCGACTTTGTCTGGCAGAGCGGCAAGTTCCACAACGCGCCCGAAGTCGACCTTGAAACCTGGTTCATCCCCGGCGGGGCGGCCGGCGCGGCGCTCTACACCTTCTTGCAGCCGGGCGTCTACGCCTATGTGAACCACAATCTGATCGAGGCCTTTGAACTGGGCGCTGCCGGCCACTTCAAGGTAAGCGGCGACTGGAACGACGACTTGATGACCAGCGTGCTGGCCCCCAGCCCGATCTGATCAATCACTTCGCATCCCTCTTCGCGGCGCCACGGGCGCCGCGTATCCCCTCCTCAGGATCAGCCCAATGATCGCCCTCGCCCGCCCGTTCAATGCGCTCCTCAATTCGGTGGCACTGCCGGCTAGCCTGCTGATTGTTGGCGTCATGCTGGTCGGATCGCAGCTTGATGTGCCGCAGTTCGCCTTCGGCAATTCCCGCCTGGCAGGGCCCGAGCAGGTCACGCTGGCGCCTGCAGATTTCACCTACCGTGCCGCGGGCCATTTCCTGCGCGATGGCATCCCTGTGGATGCGCCGATGCTGCAGACACGGCTTGATGCGCCCCTGACCATCATGAAGTATCAGGTGCGCGCCGCCGACTATGCCGCCTGCGTCGCCGATGGTGCCTGCGCACCGGCCGAGCCGCGCCATATCGGCAAGGGCAATATTCCCGTGACCGGCGTCAACTATGACGACGCCACCGACTATGCTGCCTGGCTGTCCGGCCGAACCGGCGAAAACTGGGAACTGCCCACCGACGAGCAATGGGCCTTTGCCGCCGGCGCGGGGTTTGCCGATGATGCCTTGGGACTCGCAGCGGACAATGCCAATCCGGCCGCCCGCTGGCTCGCAAGCTACGAAAAGGAGGCCGCCCGCAACAGCGAGGCCGGTCGTACACCCCTGCCCCTTGGCAGTTTTGGCAGCAACGAAAACGGCGTGGCCGATATGGGTGGCAATGTCTGGGAGTGGACGCAGACCTGCCACCGCCGGGTGCATGTCGATGCCGCCGGTGCCATCCTGAGCGAGACCCCGGCCTGCACGATCAAGATCCTCGACGGACAGCATCGCACGCCGATGAGTTTTTTCATCCGCGACGCCAAGAGCGGGGGCTGCTCGGTCGGCATTCCGCCTGCCAATCTGGGCTTCCGCCTGGTGCGGCAGCCCGCCTGGCACGAAACGCTGAGGACTATGCTCCATCTCTGAGTATGCCAGCCGATTGCCGAGTATCAGCCGGTCGCTTTATCGTGTAAGTCACGCCCGACAACACGATAGGACAGCAGTTTGGCCGGAATTGACCGCAGCCTCGTCCGCGCTTTGCCACTCTTTGCAAAGCTGAGCGACGCCGACCTCGATCGCCTGCTGGCCCGCGCCACGCTCCGCCGCGTCGCCATGAACGAAGCCGTGTTCGAGCAGGGGCAGATGGCCGACCGGTTCTTCCTGCTCCTGCATGGGCGGCTCAAGGTGACCCAGGTCACCGCCGATGGGCAGCAGATCATCGTCCGCATGGTGCATCCCGGCGATATCTTCGGCATTGCCAAGGCTCTGCAGCGCGATGATTACCCCGGCACGCCCACTGCGTCCGCCGAAAGCCTGGTGCTCTGCTGGCCGACCGAAGTGTGGGGCCAGTTCATCGAGCAGAACCCGCATCTGGCGGTCAACGCCATGCAGACCATCGGTCAGCGCCTGCAGGAGGCTCACACCCGCATGCGCGAAATGGCCACCGAGGATGTGGAGCGCCGCGTCGCTCATGCCGTGCTGCGGCTGATCGAACAGGCCGGCAAAGCCGAGGGCGACGGCATCCGCATCGACTTCCAGATCTCGCGCCAGGACATTGCCGAAATGACCGGCACGACACTGCACACCGTCTCGCGCATTCTGAGCGCCTGGGAAGGAAAGGGCTTGGTCGAGGGCGGGCGGCAGAAACTGCTGGTGCGCGATGCGGCGGGCCTGCGGCTGCTGGCCGAGGGCGGAGCCAGCTAGACGCCCGGCTCGTTGCGCCAGCACAAAGACCCTGACGCCATCGGCAGCTAGACCGCCCGCAGAGCACGCCGCTCGACCGGAGCAGCCATGACCCAGATCCCCGCTGACACCACCAAGCGCCAGCCCGTTCCCCGCGGCATTGCCCGCAGCGGGCCAGTGCTCTTCTCCTATGGCTTCCGGCCTTTCTTCCTCGCCGCGGGCATCTGGGCCATGGCAGCAATGGTGCTGTGGATCGGCGCCCTTGCAGCGGGATGGGATATCGGGGGAAGCTATGGCGGGGCCTATTGGCATGCCCATGAAATGCTGTTTGGCTACAGTTCGGCCGCGCTGGCCGGCTTCCTGCTGACCGCCGTACCGAACTGGACGGGGCGCCTGCCGGTATCGGGTACGCCCTTGATCGTGCTGTTTGCGGTCTGGTGCGCGGGACGATTGGCGCTGCTGGCCCCCGATATGCTCGGCCCGCCGCTATCCATCGCCGTGGACGCGGCCTTTCTGCCGCTGCTGCTGGCCATCTGCGCCCGCGAGATCATTGCCGGGCGGAAATGGAAGGACCTCAAGATCCTGGCGGGGATTTTGGCCCTTGCCCTGGCCAATCTGAGCTTTCATCTGCTGATGGCCTCAGGCGGCGATACGGGCATGGCCAATCGGCTGGGCGTTGCCGCCTTCATCATGCTGATCACCGTCATGGGGGGACGAGTCGTGCCCAGCTTCACCCGCAACTGGCTGGCCAGGCGCCATGCCACCCAACTGCCTTCGCCCTATGATCGCTTCGACACTGTCACCCTGCTGACCGGGCTTGTTGCCTTGACGCTCTGGGCCATGCTGCCAGAGACGCTCTGGTCGGCCGTGGCCTTCCTGCTGGCAGCGGGTCTGCATCTGGCGCGGCTCTGGCGCTGGCGCGGCTGGCAGTGCTGGGACGAGAAACTGGTGCTGGTGCTACACCTTGGCTACGCCTTCGTGCCGGCCGGGTTCCTGGCCGTAGCGCTGGCGCAGCTGGGCTGGGCCGAACCCGTGGCGGCACTGCATTTTTTCACCGTGGGCGCCATCGGCCTGATGACCCTGGCCATCATGAGCCGGGCAACACGCGGCCATACTGGCCTGCCCCTGACCGCCTCGGTCATGACCACCGCGAGCTATGCCGCCTTGATCGCGGCGGCGCTGCTGCGGCCGCTTGCCAGCATCTGGCCCGACAGTGCTACCGAACTGCTCTCGGCCACCGGCCTGTGCTGGATCACCGCCTTTGCGCTCTATGTCATCGAGTATGGCCCGGTCCTACTGCAACGACGGCGCGAACGGGGCGAGTGACCGGCCCGGCTCAGGCCCGACCTCCTGCCCGGATCAGCATCCGGTAGGCCACGCCAGTTTCATCGACATCGCCAATCCAGGCATGATCCAGCGCCTTGAGCGCGGCAAGCAGCGCCATCGGCTCACGTTCGAGCAGCGCAAACAGCACCTGGCCCTCGCTCATGCTGCCGAGCCGCGCCAGGATGCGCTCCATTGACCCGGTCGAGTCGGTAGTGGTGCCATCAAGATAAAAGATCGGGTCGGGCCAGGTTTCGGGCACCTCTGGATGCGACTCGCTCGCATCGATCGGCGTGAACAGCACTTCCCAATCGCCATTCGCCAGTGGACTGGCAACACCGGCAAGGCCCTGGCGGGCGAGAACCGCAAACAGCGGCTCGGGCCGGAAGGTGGTGTAAAGCCTGAGGCGCTGGCCGTTGGCCAGTCGCCCCACCGCCGCCATGATGGCGCCGAAGGGTTCGCCGCCATCGCGCAGGAGCGGGCGAACATCGAGTTCGAGATCGATCATGGCAGTATCCTCGCACATCGTCGGGAGAGCGGCAGGTGGGCGCCAGAATGTCACGGAGCCCGATGGCGACGCACTGCCGAAACGCCCCGGCTGCCGCTGAAAGGCAGATTGACAGGTCTGGTCGAGCCTAGGGCCTGCAAGCACTCCCCACTTTGTTGCCGGACAAACAAGCAGTGCTGCTGCGAGATGGGCAATATGACCATCTCGACGCGCCGCGACCCGACTAAAGCCGGCTCATCAGCGCCCCTGCCGCCAGGCGTGCGCGTGCCGCGAGAAGCAGTCGCTGGCGGGTGACGCCGTCCTGCGCCACCACCGCTTTGAGCAGGTCCACCAGTTCATCGCCGATGGCGCCAATCAGCCCGGCGCTGTGCAGCGGCAGCGCGACGAACGCGCAATCGAGCAGGATCGCGCCCAGCCGCTCGATGGCTTCGGTGTCCAGCAGGCGCAATGCGCGGGCGAGCCAGTCGCCGTCGACTGCCGGACGATGGTCGAAGAACAGGGTGGCGCGCAGGAAGGCCCCGGCCGCGAGCTCTGCCTGCCCCCAGCGGTTGCCAATGAGGCCATCCATTGCGGGTCGCAGAGAGTGGTCACGGCGAATGCGCTCGCTTAGCGCCGTCACAAGCTCGTCAATGTCGGCCTCGTCGATATACAGGGCCGGTGCCAGCAGCGTGTGAGGCATGTAGCGCGTCTTTCCAGCGGGATCAGCGACACATTAGGCGATCAGACGGGATTGAAGTTGATCCCGGACAAACCCGTCGCAGATCGTGCTGCTAAGTCTCGGCATGACCGGGCCTACCACCCGAGGCAACAGGAGAATGATTCGGTGAACCAGTTCATTGCCGCGCTGCTGACCTTCCTGGCGCTGCACACCATTCCGGCCATTCCCGGCCTGCGGGCGCGCCTGGTCGCCGCAATCGGCCGCCGGACCTATCTGATCGTCTATTCGCTGGTCTCCATCCTGGCCCTGGCCTGGCTGTTCCAAGCGGCGCTGCGCCTGGATTTCATTGCCCTTTGGCAGCCGGCCGACTGGCAGGCCTGGGCCACAATCGTCCTGACGCCGATCGGGTTCTTCTTTCTCCTGGCCGGCCTGCTCAGTCCCAATCTCGCGTCGATCAGCCTGCGCAAGCCGGAGCTGCCCCCCGGGGCGATCACCACAATCACCCGCCATCCCGTACTCTGGGGCTTTGTCCTGTGGGCCGGCAGCCATCTGGTCCCCAATGGCGACCTGCGCAGCCTGCTGCTGTTTGGCCCGCTGTCCGCCTTTGCTGTACTGGGCATGGTCAGCACCGACCGACGCGCCCGCCGTCGGCTGGGGGACCAATGGACGGCAATTGCCGACAGCACCTCTGTGCTGCCGTTCGCAGCGGTCCTGACGGGGCGCACCCGGCTTCGTCTTGATTTCCCATTGGTTGTATCTGTCCTGATCAGCGCCTTGCTCACGACATGGATGCTCATGGGCGGCCATGCGGCCTTGTTCGGCGCAGATCCTCTGACCATGGCGCTCATGTGATGTGCCGCTCAGCAGCCATCCAGTTGGATAGTCTAGAGCAATTCCGGCTCTCGTTGCAGGCTGATGCCGAAGCGGTGGCGTACCGTAGTGGCGACATGATCTGCCAGATCAAGAATGTCGCTGCAGGTTGCGCCGCCATGGTTGACCAATACCAGGGCATGTTGCTCCGACACGCCTGCACGGCCCCGTCGATAGCCCTTCAATCCGGCCTGTTCGATCAGCCAGCCTGCGGACAGTTTCCAGCCGTCGGCCTGGCTGAAGGCAGGGGCGCCCGGGTTGGCAAGCATAAAGGCACGCCCCTCCGGGTCTGACACCACGGGATTGTGGAAGAAGGACCCGGCATTGCCGCACCGACGCCAGTCGGGGAGCTTTCTGGCCCGCAGCCGAAGGACTTCCGCCATGATCTGTCCCGGATCATCGGGATCGCCTATAGCAGACAGGTTGCCATAGGAAAGGTTCGGCGCGCCGGCCCTGCTGACCTTGAGCCGGACCCGGGTCACGACATAGCGCCCTTTCTCTTGCTTGAAGAGGCTCTGCCGATAGGCAAAACGGCAGGCGGGAGCCGCCAGTTCGACAAAAGCGCGGGTCGACCGGTCGAAAGCACGCAGCGACACGAACTGATCGCTGAGCTCGACCCCGTAAGCGCCGATATTCTGGACCACGGCGGCGCCGACAGTGCCGGGAATGCCGGCCAGATTTTCCAGGCCCCAGAGACCCTGCCCTACCGTATGGGCGACCAGACGGTGCCAGCTTTCACCGGCGTGCCCTCGATAAGGGTGGCGCCAGTATCATCCTCGCTTTGCGCCAAACCGCGAGTCGCCATCATAGCCGTGATGCCCGCATAGTTCTCGCTCAGAATGACATTGCTGCCACCGCCCAGCAGCCGGACAGACAGCCCTGCCCGCTCCGCAATGGTGAACAGTGACGGGAGTTCGGCCTCATCGCGTACAGTGAGCGCATAGGCCGATCGAGCGTTCAGCCCAAAGGTATTGTGTCGCGTCAGGTCAAAATCCCGCGACAGGTACTGGTGCATGGCGTCCAACATTGAGCGATCCCATCGGCCGGACGGTCCGGCTCGAAGCGGAAAATGCGGCGCAGTAGATGTTAGCGGGCTTCCGCCAAAATGCGTAGCGCAGTCTTACGAAATACAACGTCGGCAGCATGGATCTGGTCCGATATTGCATCCCGTCGGCGGTCAAGACTCCGACGATATAGGGTCGTTGTCAGTTGCTCCCCGTGTTTAATGTCTCCCATTAATGCTCGGACGAGAAAAGCGTCCGGTCTGCCACCGGCCCCCATTATTGCCGTTGCCCGCGCCCTGATGAATGGCAGAAAGGGGGCCGAAAGCGGGATGTCCGCTTTCGGTGCTTGAGCATTGGATGCAGACTGTTTCTTTCAGCGCTGCAACAAACATTTGTGAGCCGCCTTGCCGCCGATACCACTGGCTTGATCAGTCGCGATCATCGTCGCCGCCGCGGTGACCATGGTTGTCATCGTCATCGTCTTCGTCCTCGCCATATTGTGTCGGCGCCATCATGTTGGCGGCGGCAAGATCGGCCTCGGTGCACAGCACCGTGCCCGTCACGCGACCGCCCGGTAGCATGAACGTGCCCTCGGTCTGGCTGCCGATACCGGCCGTCTGGCAGTGGCTGTAGATGAGATCAGGCGTGAGCTGCGCCCGGATATCGCCTGCCATGGCAGGCAGGGCTGTGCACAGGCTGCACAGGGCGACGGCAATTCGGATGCTTGATGTGTTCATTTCAGTTCTCCTTGGTGGTGTTGGATGGTGTGATCGGGTCTGAAGCCGCAATGGGGACCCGGTCGATGAACAGGGCCTCCATGCCGTGCCGGCTGGCGAGTTCGGCGCCGGTTCTCGGGCCAAGCACCAGCAGGGCGGTTGCCCAAGCGTCCGCTGCCATGCAGGTCTCGGCCATGACGGTGACAGCCGCCGGGCCATCCGCCAGCGGCGCGCAACGGCGCGGGTCCATGGTATGGCCGTAGCGGATGCCGTCGCGCTCGACGAAGTGCCGGTAGTTGCCGGACGTGGCCACGGCGCCCTCGCTCAGCTCGAGCACGCCTTCCACCGCGCGATGCCCGGTTTCAGGTTTTTCGACGGCCACGCGCCAGGGCGAGCCGTCAGGCTTGCCACCCGCAGCACGCAATTCGCCATCGATCGAGACGAGAAAGTGAGCAATGCCGTGCGCTCGCAACGCGCGGGCCAGTTCGTCGACGCCAAAGCCCTTGGCAATGCCGGAAAGGTCGAGCGTCACCGCGGCGAACTTGCGGACCCGCTGTTGAGCGTGGTCGAGTTCGAGGCAGAGATGGGCCGGGAACCGTGCAGCTATATCCGCAGCGGCCAGAGGCGTCTGGTCGCTGCCGGCGGCCTGGCTGCCAAAGCCCCAGGCGGCCACCAGGTCGCCCACGCCGATATCGAAGGCGCCATCGGACTGAAGGCCGATCTCCAGCGCTGCCGCCAGCACCGTAAAGAGCTCCCTGGGCACCTTGCACCAGATTCCGGTCGGGGCGCGGTTGAGCTGCATCAGCGCCGAATCCGGTTTCCAGGTCGACATCTGGGCATCGACCGCATCGACTGCCGCCTGCAGATCGCGGCTCAGTCCGGATCGGTCATCGACCCCGCACGCGTAGAATACGGCCGAGTAGCGCGTCCCCATGGTGGCGCCGCTGACCACCTGCCGCGTAAGCGCCAAGGTCATCAAGCCGGGCTGCGACCGTTCGCTGCGTTCAATAGGCATCTTCAAGGTACAGTCCCTTCTGCTTGAGGCCATCCACGCTGAGGCCCAGCGGCGCCAGGCAGGTCTCGATCGCCGCGCGCACGCCATTGGCCATGTCACGCCCGCCGCAGACCATGATCTGCGCGCCCTGGCTGACCAGGCGGCGCACGGAATCGGCCTCGTCCATCACCAGATCCTGCACATAGCCGCCGCCCATGACGCGGGAGAAGCGGGTGTTGAGCGAGGTCAGGCGACCCTCGTCCAGCGCGGTCTGCAGGTCGTCGCGATAGAGAAAATCCGATGCCGGATCGCGGCCGCCAAAGAACAGATGCACGGGACGGCGATGGCGGTTGTGGCGGACAAAGCCGGCCAGCGGCGCCACCCCGGCGCCCGCGCCGATCAGGATCAGCGGCCGGCGCCCGGCCCTTGGCCGGAAGTCCGGATTGGGGCGGATGAAGCTGTCGATCGTCTCGCCCGGCACGAGCGAATGCAGGAATGCCGAGCACAGCCCGCCCGACTGCTTGCGCACGCAGATTTCCAGCATGCCGTCCCGTGAGGCCGAAGCCAGCGAATAGTAGCGCGGGGCGTCGGCGCCGGGCGGGACGATACCGACCAGGTCACCAGCCTCGAAACGCGGCAGCCGGGGGCCGAACCAGCCGCCATGCGACGGCGTCGCCGCAAATTTGAGCACGGCGACCGGCGCCTGCACCTCCATGCCGTAAAGCACGCGCTCCACCAGCACGAGTTTGCTGGTGGCTGGACGCGCCGCGACGTGGTTCAGCACCAGGGGCAGGCCCAGCTGCGCGCCGAGGCTCTTGCCCCAGGCCGCGAAGTGCCCGGCCGACTGCCGGTCGACACTGCCCAGGGGCAGCATGCGAGGCAGGCCCTTGGCCGCTAGCGCCGCGTCGACCCGGGCCGCAAAGCCGCAGAACTGGGCAAAGCTCTGGTCGCCAAAGCCGAGCACGGCAAAGCCGGGCGCCGAAGCGAAGCGCTCGAGCTTGGCGAGGAACTGGCGGGCCGAGGCCGGCGCCGTGCCGTCACCATAGCTGGCGGCCAGCACCAGCAGCCGGGATGCATGGGGATAGCTGCGCCTCAGCTCGTTCATGGCAGCGACATGCACGCGCTGGCCCTCTAGCCGCAGGGCGTCCCGCAGCGTGGCGGCAAAGCCCCAGCTGCTGCCGCCTTCGCTGCCCACCAGGATGACGGTATCGGCGTCGCGCCAGGAGACATTGCCGGCAATGCGCGGCGTGTTGCGGCGACGCGTCCACCAGATGATGGTGCCGGTCACCGCCAGCAGCGGGACACTGAGCGCGCCCAGCCCCACCAGCAGCGCAATCATGGGCGCGCCTTGCCCGGTATGCAGCAGGTAGATGAATTCATAGGCCCGCTGCCAGGCATCATTGGGGGTGAAGGACAGCATGGCGCCTGTGCCCTGGTCCACAAAGCCCTGGCCGGCCTTTGTGGTGACGGTGAAGACGTCCGTGGCATCGCCCATTGCCGGGAAGGTCAGTTCGCGCAGATCGGTCAGGGGAATGGCGGCAAGCGCCTCAAGCGAGGCAATGGGCGCCACGCTGTCGCCGGCGCTGGCCGGCGAAAATGCGAACATCGCGCCGGCGTTTTCCGGCACCAGCGCGAAATTGACCGCCGACATATAGACCCCGGTCAGCGACGTCAGCAGCAGCACGGCAACGCCGATACGGGCCAGATCGGTATGCAGCCGCTGCGAGCCGGTGCCGCGCGATGGGGTCAGCAGCTTGCGCCAGCCGCCCATCTTGCCGACCAGCAGCAGCATGCCGCTGATGGCCAGCGCCAGGATGACCAGCGCCGCGACCCCGGCCGCGCCGTGCCCGACATTGCCCAGCATGAAGGAGCGATGCAGGTCGGTGATGAAGCTGAAAAGGGCCGAGGGCGCATAGGCGCCGGCTGCCGCGCCGGTCTGGGGATCAACAAGCACAGCGCCGCGCACCCCGTTCTCGGCCGTATAGGCAACAAGCTGCCCCGACGCCGATCGCACCAGCCGCTCCACACCCGGCAGATCCGCGGCCACGCGGTCAGCCAGCGCCGCCACGGTAACGCTGCTGTCCGCCGCCATCGTCGTCGCGGCATCAGCGAGCGGCTGCAGCGACAGCACGAAGCCGGTTGTCGCCATGAAGATGATCAGCAGGCCGCCAAACAGGCCGGCCAGGGAGTGAAAGCTGCGCATGGACCTGCTCGCTAGAGACCGAGGGAGATAGTGTTGACATAGCCCGTGCCGCTCACCGTGACGGGCGTGGACGTGAGGTCGATCACGGCGTCGTCGGCATATTGGCCGCCATTCTCGACGGCGCTGTCGACGCGGATCTGATAGCCGGCATCGAGCAGGGTATCGGCCAGATTGGCATGCACGGTCAGCGTCTCGCCGCTGCCGACGCTGGCGCCGGTAATACCATCGAGATTGAGCGATCCGCCGCTCGATACCGCCCGGGCCCAGCCGCGCAGGTCGCCGTAATATTTGCTCTTCTGACCAGAAACCCAGAGTGTGGAATTATAGCTGCCGTCCGGATTGGTGAGATAGACCGCCAGATAGGCCGCGTGACCGGCATATTGCACGAGGCTCGTCTGGATGCTGACATCCCGGGCCATGGCCACGCTGGGGGCGCTGAGCGCTGTAGCCAGCATCAATAAGGCGGCGAGTTTCTTCATGGTCGAGGCTCCTGATCGCGATGTCGTTGCGCAGCTTTGACCATGGCAAGCTGACAGCAGACTGAAGCAGCAAAGGTTTCTTGTTCAGCCTGGTGTAAGCTTGGCGCGGTAGTCGGTCCTCGGGGAGCCCAGACATGCGTGTGCTGTTGATCGAAGACGACCATGTGCTGGGCGCCGCCATCCGCGACCATGTGCTCGCCGCCGGCCACGCGGTTGACTGGATGCAACGCCTCGACGATGCCCGCCTGGCTTTGGCCAGCGTGCCCTATGAGCTGGTGCTGCTCGATCTCAACCTGCCCGACGGCCGCGGACTCGATCTGCTCAAGCAGTTGCGTGCCGCCGGCAATGCCGTTCCCGTCATCATCACCACGGCGCAGGACCAGGTCGCCATCCGCATCGAGGGCCTCAATTCCGGCGCCGACGACTATCTCGTCAAGCCGTTCGACCTCGCCGAAATGGGCGCCCGTATCGCCGCCGTGGCCCGTCGCTATGGCGGCAATCCGACCCCCGAAATCACCACGGCAGGCGTGACCGTGGATCTAGGCCGGCGCATTGCCAGCGTTGATGGCGCCCATGCCAGCCTCACCGCCCGCGAATGGGCCGTGCTCGAACGCCTGCTGGCGCGCCGCGGCGGCATCGTTACCAAGTCCGAGATCGAGGATTCGCTCTATGCCTTCGGCGCCGAGGTGGAGAGTAATGCGGTCGAAGTCTATGTCAGCCGGCTGCGCAAGAAGCTCGGGCGGGAATTCGTCCAGACCATTCGTGGCCTCGGTTACCAGGTGAAGGCATGAAGCGGCGCCCCTCCATTGCCCTGCGCCTGGCGCTTGGCCTGACCACCGGCATGGCCCTGCTGTGGATCGGCGCCGCGGCCATTTCGGTCAGCGTCATGCAGCATGAGCTCAACGAAGCCTATGACGACAGTCTGGAGCAGAGCGCCCAGCGCCTGCTGCCGCTGGCTGTGCACGACCTGCGCGAGCGGGGCGATGGCGGGCGGCTGATCGTCGGCGCCGATGCTGAGGGGGGCGATGACGACGACGGGCCCGCCCGGCCGGTGCCGCACGATTCAAGCTTCACCTACGTCGTGTTCGACAGCCTGGGCGATATCGTTCTGCGCGATCAGCACGCGGCCGACGTGGCCCTGCCGTCAGACTTGCCTGACGGCTTCGCCGACATGGATGGGCAGCGGATTTTTGGCCTGACCGATCGCACCGGCTTTTCCATCCTCATCGTGGAAACCAGCGACCGGCGCCTGAACGGGCTGATGGACGCCATCTCGGCTCTCGGCTTCCCGCTGCTCGCTTTGCTGCCGCTGATGGCCGGTGGTGTCTGGCTGGCCATGCGCCTGGCGCTCCGGCCGCTGGAGGCTCTGCGCCGCGATATTGCCAAGCGCGACAGCAAGAATCTGGAGCCCCTGCTGTCGGATGGTCATCCCGCCGAGCTGGCGCCGATCGCCGAGGCCGTCGGTGCCCTGATGTCGCGGCTCAAGTCGGCTCTCGATGCCGAGCGCTCCTTTGCAGCGCGCAGCGCCCATGAATTGCGCACGCCGATTGCCGGCGCGCTGGCGCAGACCCAGCAACTGGCTGCCGAACTCGGCAACGGCCCGGGCGCGGCGCGGCTGGCCGATATCGAGGCCGCGCTGAAAAAGCTCGCCAAGCTGTCGGAAAAACTGCTGCAGCTCGCCCGCGTCGAGGCGGGCTTTGCCCGGTCCGACCGGGAGGCGGACCTGTTGCCGGTGCTCAACATGGTGGTGCATGATTTCAACGCCAGCACGCTCTGGCACGACCGCGTGCATGTCGACGCCGCCGCCGGCAGCCTGGTTGCGGCCATCGATCCCGATGCCTTTGCCATCGCCTTGCGCAATCTGGTCGAAAACGCCCTCAAGCATGGCGCGGCGGGCCAGCCAGTCCAAGTCATTGTTGCCGACCCCGGCGCGGTGCGGGTCATCAATCAGGGTAGCCTGGTCGGAGCGGCCGATCTGGCACGCCTGGGTCAGCCTTTCGCCCGTGGCGACACGGCGGCCGATGGCAGCGGCCTTGGCCTTTCAATTGCCCGCACCATTCTTGAACAGGCCGGCGGCAGCCTCGCCCTGCATTCCCCGCCCTCCGGCACCGTGGATGGCTTTGAGGCCGTAATGGTGCTGCCCAAAGGCGATAGTCAACAGATCAACCATGGCGCCTTCCAACCAGGCGCCGCTCCCAAGGTAAAAGCATGACCCTGTCCTACAAGTCTGCCCATGAAGAAGTCCATTTCATCAACCGCGCCGGCTGGTTGCGGGCCGCCGTGCTGGGGGCCAATGATGGCATCGTCTCGGTGTCCTCGCTGATCGTCGGCGTCGCAGCGGCCGATCCCAGCCCCGGTGCAGTGTTGATCGCCGGCGTGGCCGGGCTGGCCGCCGGGGCGATGTCCATGGCGGCGGGCGAATATGTCTCGGTCAGTTCGCAATCCGATATCGAGAGCGCCGACATTTCCCGCGAAAAACAGGCGCTGATCGACACGCCGGCCGAGGAAGAGGCTGAACTCGCCTCGATCTATGCGTCGCGCGGCCTGTCGCCGGCCACCGCGGCGCTGGTCGCCCGGGAAATGACCGAAAGCGACGCCCTGGGCGCCCATGTCCGGGACGAACTGGGCCTGTCGGAAGTCCACAGCGCCAACCCGCTGCAGGCGGCATTGGCCTCGGGGCTGACCTTTACCATCGCTGCGGCGCTGCCAGTAATCGCGGCCGTACTGGCGCCGACGGGCACGACCATTCCTGTTGTGGTCGTCACCACCCTGATCTGCCTAGCGGGCCTGGGCGCGCTGGGTGCCCAGGCCGGTGGTGCCCCACTGTTGCGCCCCACCGCACGCGTTCTGTTCTGGGGGGCGGCCGCCATGGCGGTTACCGCACTGATCGGCCGTCTGTTCGGCGTCAGCGTCTAGCTGGGGCTTGGCGCGAAAGAGGCAACCCAAGCCGATGCGCATGCGCAGCAATTTCGTCACTGGATTTCTTCCAAGTCCGCTTCTCTAGGCAAAAAGCATTCGCCACCGTCCGCTATTGGACGTCCCACGAAGCAAGCTGAGCGACCGATTTGGGGCGCGGTTCTGATCGGCCGCTGTCGGCCCATGAGCTCAAAGCTGTGTCGCGTGGTCGTGGCGGTCTCGAGGTCTAGCGACCTCGATATCTCCCGAGCATCTGCACAAATTCTGCAAGCGGGGCGGTCAGTTTCGGCGGCATGCGCAGATCTGATCGTCCATCGTTGAAATCCGCCTCGCAGCTTCCCAGCAGCATTGTCAACAATGGCTGGTGGTTGGTGGCCGACCTCCCGATCCCATGCAAGCCGGAGCGACGGCGATCAGGCTGCGCCTTTCTCGTCATCGATGGAGGCAAGCCCAGTGCAAAGCACGACAATACAAGTCCAGAAGAAGTCCGGCATTATGCTCTGGGCCACCACAGCGACCATCCTGCTGGTGATCCTGACTGACCTCCTGGTGTTTGACGCGGCTTCCGGCATCAATCTCTTCCTGACAGCCATCGCGATTGCCTTGGCCATAACGTCCGTCGCATGGCGCCGCCGTCGTTATCTTCAGGGCACCACCGGTTTCATCACGGCACTCACCCTATCCTTGCCGCTCATCGAGTCTGCCACGCTGCTCAGCCTCCTGCTGGCAGCTCTCGGTCTCGGTCTTTCTGCACTTATGGCTGTGCGACTGATGCCAGCTCGCCTTGAGCATATTCCCCGCAGTTTGCTGCGATTATTACTGCCGGCGCCAACCCGACTGGTGCGCGACGCGGTTGGAATGCGCCCGCCGATGCAGCAACAGGCTGCGCGGAAAGCCTTGCTCTGGCTGGTCGCCTGGATCGTGCCGCTTGGACTGGGTGCGGTTTTTGCCTATCTCTTCGCAGCCGCCAATCCGCTGATCGAGGCGGTGCTGTCGACGGTACGGATGCAAGCCGTGCTCGACCTTTTCGACCCCATCCGCTTTCTGTTCTGGCTAATTGTGGCCACAGGCATATGGGCTTTGCTACGCCCCAGGTTGCTGCGCCAACGCCGTCGCAAAGTGGCAGTACAGGACGCGGCGCTAAAGGACTCCGCCTGGCTCGGCAGCGCGGCCATTTTTCGCTCTCTGGTCGTATTCAATGCCTTGTTTGCGATTCAGACCTTTCTGGATCTTGCCTATCTCTGGGGCGGCGTGGCTTTGCCCGACGGTATGAGTCATGCCGAATATGCCCATCGCGGCGCCTATCCCCTCATCGTTACGGCTTTATTGGCCGCCGCTTTCGTGCTGGCTGCCATGCGCGAGCGCAGCCCTGTGCGCGACAAGAGGATCATCAGGGCGCTGGTCTATCTGTTCATCGCCCAGAATGTGCTGCTCTGTCTCTCAGCCATGCTGCGGCTCGAACTCTATGTCGAAGTCTATTCACTGACCGAATTGCGGCTGGCAGCGGGTATCTGGATGGGACTTGTCGCCATCGGACTGGTGCTGATCCTGTTGCGCATCTGGTTGCGTCGCTCCAATGCTTGGCTGGTCGCCTCCAATCTTGTTGCGCTGACGATCGTGCTCTATGCCTCAGCTATGTTGGATCTGGGCTTCTATATCGCCCGTTTCAATGTCGAGCATAGCCGGGAGCTGATCGGCCAGGATCTGTCGATCGATCTCGACTATCTCCGCCTGCTCGGGCCCAGCGCTGTTCCAGCGCTCGACCGGCTGATCCCGCGGCTGAATCAGGGCAGCCCGTCATGGGCCGATGCCGTGGCAATCCGGTCTGAACTGGTCGGGGAGTTGCTGGACCGCCCCGGCGATTGGCGTGGCTGGTCCTGGCGGGCACAGCGTCTCAAGGACTACCTCGTCATGCATGCTGTTGCTTCAGCGCTGCCAAAGCGACAAAACGGCATGGTAGTTGTTAGGTGAGTATCATGAGCAGCCGCATTCTCGTCGTTGACGACGAACCCCATATCCGCGACGTCATCACCTTTGCCCTCGAACGGGCCGGCATGGTCGTGACCTCGGCGCGCGATGGCGCCGAGGCCCTGATCGCTTGGCGCCGCCATGCGCCAGATCTCATCGTGCTCGACATCGGCATGCCAGAACGCGATGGGCTCGATGTCTGCCGCACCATCCGCAAGACATCGGAAGTGCCGATCCTGTTTCTTTCCGCCCGCGACGAGGAAGTTGATCGCATTATCGGTCTCGAAATCGGTGGCGACGATTACGTCAGCAAGCCCTTCAGCCCGCGCGAACTGGTGGCGCGCGTCAAGGCCATCCTGAAGCGAGCGGGCACCTTTGTGCCTGCGCCGTCAGACCTGCTGGCCAGGGGGCCGCTGCGGCTCGACCGCCATGCCCACAGCGTGACATGGGACGCGTCACCTGTCTCGCTGACGGCGCTGGAGTTTGCGGTGCTGTCCACTTTGCTGGCACGGCCCGATATGGTCTTTTCGCGTGAACAGCTGATTGTCTCGGCCTATGGCGGGGGCATACATGTGTCAGACCGCACGATCGACAGCCATGTCCGCAATATCCGTGCCAAATTCCTCGCCGCTGGCTGCTCCAATGTCATCGCCACTCTTCATGGCGTCGGTTTCCGGCTTGGCGCAATCGAGGCGATCGCGTGATGCCGGCACCACAGGTGCCTGTCAAATGGCGCCCGTCCATGGCGCTGGTTGTTTATGGCGTCCTGCTGGCCGTGCTCGGCCTGCCATCGGGCCTTATCGTTCTCGTGCGGCTATTAGGCGGACGTGGCCTTTCTACACTTGAGATCGGCGTCCTCATCGCCTCACTCATCGCCACGCTCGTGACTGCCTATGTCCTCACCCGGGCAGTCACGAGGCCAATCGAGGCTCTGGTGACCCGCACGCATCAGATTGCCCAAGGCGGGCGCAATGCCATTCGCCCGCCTGATGCCTATGGCACTGCCGAGTTGGCCTCCCTTTCGCAGGCCTTTCTGGACCTTGCATCGCGCCTGATGCACCGAACCGAATACATGCGCTCCTTCGCAGCCCATGTATCGCACGAGCTCAAGTCACCGCTGACGGCGATCCGTGGCTCGTCCGAGCTGATACGCGACGAAGGCGACAGCATGACGCCGGCTGAGCGCCAGAAATTCCTCGACACAATCATCACCGAGACCGATCGCCTGACGCGCCTTGTGGCTCGGCTGCGCGAACTGGCTCAGGCCGAAATGCCAATTGGCACTGGCACGACCACGCTCGCGACCGTCTTGCCGGAGTTGCGCGCGCAATCCGCTAATCTCAACCTCATCGTGCTCGGCGGCGACATCATCATACGACTGCCGACGGAGACACTCGGCATTGTCCTTGCCCATCTGGCCGATAATTCGGCACAGCATGGCGCGACGCGGATCACTTTTGCCGCGACCAGAAGCGGCGAAAGCGCCACCGTTACGGTCAGCGACAATGGCGAGGGCATTTCCGAAGGCAATCGCGATCGTATCTTTCAGCCTTTTTTCACGACGCGGCGCGATAGCGGCGGCACCGGTATGGGGCTCGACATCGTGCGCGCCCTGCTGCGGGCGCACAACGCCGATATAGCACTGAATCCATCCACTATGGGAGCCGAGTTCCAAATCGTGCCTGCCACTCCGAACGGCGGCTTTTAGGAACTCACCGAAGCTGCCTGACCGTCTGAAATGGGGCGCTTCGCCGACGACGCCTCCGTGACCGCCGGCGAAGACGCATCAATCGGATTTCTGTCCCCCTGCGACAACGAGAGGGCATCGTCGACGTCAACGCCCAGTTACGTGATCGTGCTTTCGATGTTGCTATGGCCAGGCAGAAGTTGGATCGCAATCGAAGATTGCCGGTTGCTTTGTGGACAAGGGAAGCCTTCGTGCGACGAAGTGAGTGGTTGCCGTATTCTTCTGGCGGCAGTCCAACGACCGCCACCCATTTATCGAACAGCCGTGCATAATGGCGGGAGCCCAGATGCGCGGCAGGATTGGCGCGGCTGGGAAAGCCAAGTCGTCGAGAGTGCCGCCTCGCCGTTCCAGCCATGCGAGCAGACTGCGTTTTGCGTCGGCAGTAATCTTGAACTGAACCGGTCGCCCATGCGCCATTGGACAGGGCCACGCTCCAAGGGGTGGCTGCCGGCCAGACGATTCACTCTGCCAAAAACTGCGGCATCAAGCGTTGCCTGTGGCGGCAAATCATGCGCAACTTCCCCCAAGTGCAGGGAGATTGATGCCTCCCCAGCCCATAAAAACAACTCAAGCATCAAACCTGGGAGTGACACCATGATCGTATCCAATGCATTTTCCAAACTTGTGCTGCTGACAGCGTCCGTCCTGGCGCTGTCCTGCGCCGCGCAGGCAGCCGACTATAACTGGACGTTCCAAACCTCCGAGACAGCCGGCGAACCCGGCTTCGTCAACAAGACCAAATGGGCCGAAAATGTCGGCGTGCTGTCCGGTGGCCGCATTGAAATCGAAATCCTGCCGATCGGCTCGGTCGTGCCCCATACCGACACGCTTGAGGCGGTCGGCAGCGGCATTTTGCAGGGCCATTTGACCGATCCGAGCTATTTTTCGGGCCGCGACCCGGCCTTTGCCATGATGGGCAACCTGGTTGGCGCCTGGAGCGATCCGTTCGAGCTGCTTGGCTTCATGCAGTCGGGCGGGGGCCATGAACTCTATGCCGAACTGGTCGAGCCCTATGGCGTGCACTTCATCGGCGCCGCAGCGACCGAGCCAGAAGCCTTCGTGGCCGGCGTGCCGATCCGCACCGTGGAAGATCTGAAGGGCGTCAAGCTGCGCGCCCCCGAAGGCATGGTCTTCGAGATTTTCTCCAAGGCTGGTGCGGCGCCTGTCGCGCTGCCGGGCTCGGAAATCTTCTCGGCCCTCGACAAGGGCGTGGTCGATGCCGCCGACAACACCGTCTTTGCCACCAACCAGGCGCTGGGCATGAACGATGTCGCGCCCTATCCGCTCTATCCCGGCTTCCACTCGCTGCCGCTGATCGACATTTCGATGAACAAGGAAATCTGGGACGGCCTGCCGGCCGATCTGCAAGCCATCCTGACCGCATCGGTCGATCAGTTCATCTTCGATCACGTCTATTCGGTGCGAATGCTCGACGCTGCCGCCGTGGCCGAAGCCCGTGCCAACCCGGAAATCGAGATCATCAACTGGTCGGGTGACGAGCGTGCCAAGTTCCGGCGCATCGCGCAGGAAGAATGGCTGAACTGGGCCGGCCGCAGCGCCATGACCCAGCGCTATTATGATGCCGTCACCGCCTATCTCGAAGGTCGCAACCTGCTCTAGGGCAGTCGCGAACCCCGTTCAAACGTGACCCGCGTCCGGCACTCAGGTGCCGGGCGTTCTATCGCGCACCAGGAGACGCCGGATGGCCGAAGATCCCGAAATAGTTGTCCAGCACGATGACGACGACGCCGAAATCCGCTCAGGTCTCGACAGGGTCGTCGCGGGGTCAACCAGGATCCTCGCCTGGGCCATTTTCGTGGCTTTCGCGGTTACTGTCTTCGAGGTCATTTCCCGCTATGTTTTCGACAGCCCCACCTTCTGGGCGCATGAGACGACAACCTTTCTGATCGCCGCCATCTTCCTCGTCGGCGGCCCCATCGCCCTGGCGCGCGACAAGCATATCCGTGTGCGCATGTTCTATGACAGCGTCTCGCCCAAGGGGCGGCGCTGGCTCGATATCGTCAACTCGGTCCTGGCCCTGATTTTTTTCGCGGGCCTGTCCTATGCCGCGTGGATCATGTCGTCAAAGGCGACCTTTACTCCGGCGGGCGAATTCCGCCTTGAAGGGACTGGCACCGCCTGGAACCCGCCGACGCCGGCCATGCTGAAGGTGCTGGTGCTGATCTGCGTTGGTGTCATGTTCGTCCAGACCCTGCTCCATCTCATCGCCGCCATCCGGCGCAAGCCGGCTACCAACTTCGATGCGACGGGAGAGCATTGACATGGGCCTGAGCACTCTGGGTATCGAACTCGGCTCCTATGTCTTGGTCGGCAGCATATTCCTGCTGCTGCTCACCGGCCTGCCGCTGGCCTGGGTCACCGGCCTGGTCGCGCTGGTCTTCACCTTCGGCTGGTTCGGCGGCGCCGCCCTGCCACTGGTGACCTCGCGCATTTTCGGCTTCATCACCGAATATTCGCTGGTGGCCATCCCCATGTTCATCCTCATGGCCGCCCTGCTGGATCGCTCCGGCATTGCGCGCGATCTTTTCCGCGGCATGCGCATTCTGGCCGGTCGCCTGCCCGGTGGCGTGGCGGTGCAGACGCTGATCGTGGCCATCCTGATGGCCGCCATGTCGGGCGTGATTGGCGGCGAGATCGTGCTGCTGGGCATTCTGGCGCTGCCGCAGATGCTGCGCCTGGGCTATGACCGTAACCTGTCCATCGGCGTCGTCGTCGCCGGCGGCTCGCTGGGCACCATGATGCCGCCCTCGATCGTGCTGATCATCTATGGTCTGGTCGCCAGCGTCTCCATTGCCGACCTCTTCGTCGCCGCCATCACCCCCGCCTTGCTGCTATTGGCCTTTTACGTGGCCTATGTGCTGTTCATCTGCCTGCGCAATCCGGCCATGGGGCCACCCATGTCGCGCGAGGAACTGTCCCAGGAATCCTTTGGCAGCGCTCTGCGGTCGGTCGCCGCGCCGCTCTTCATCGTCGTCGTGGTGCTCGGCTCGATCTATGGCGGCATCGCCTCGATCACCGAGGCGGCTGCCTTGGGCGTTTCGGCCGTCCTGCTGATTTCCCTGCTGCGGCGCGAACTCAACTTCAAGATGCTGCAGGCCAGCCTGGTCCACACGCTCGAAACCTGCGGCATGATCATCTGGATCGGTATCGCGGCGGCGGTGCTGGTCGGCGTCTACAACCTGATGGGTGGCAACCGCTTCGTCTCGAGCGCCATCCTGAGCATTGATGCGCCCCCCGTGGTCATCATCATGGTGATGATGCTGATCCTGCTGGTGCTCGGCATGTTCCTGGACTGGATTGGCATCGCTTTGCTGACCTTGCCGATTTTCGTGCCCATCGTCATCCAACTCGGCTACGATCCGATCTGGTTCGGCATCCTCTTCGCCGTCAATATGCAGGTCTCCTACCTCACGCCGCCCTTCGGCCCTGCCGCCTTCTACCTCAAGAGCGTGGCGCCCAAGGAGATCACCCTCAAGCACATCTACACGGCACTGCTGCCCTTCATCGCCCTGCAGCTGGTGGTGCTGGCCATCATCCTGTTCTTCCCGCCCATTGCGACATGGGCGGTGAACTAGATCTCCGCTTCAAGCAGGTTGTCTAGGCCCACAAGACGCAGTGCGACGCCGTACGCAGCGATGCCTGTCGTGGAAACGCGGGTGCTGCTGGGGATCGGTCTAGGATCATACGCGTTTGAATGGGCAGAACCAGGACGCCGCGTTGATCGAGGGCAGTCGGGCGAACTCGCATTCGCCGATAGCGGCCGACCCCGGATGGCAAAGAGGCATCGGGGACCGATCCGGCATGCTTTGGCTGTACCGCCACGATACAGCCAAAGTAATCTCCGCTTCGGCGCCGTTCCCGCAAAACCGACCGGCACCCCTCGACCCGGCGCGGATGTGTCAGACCGTTATCCCGAACAGCTTTTCGGCATTTCGGAACGCGATCTTTTCCTTGTCTTCCCGGGGCAGATTGACGGCGCGGAACCAGTCGGTTCCCTGCTTCATGTCTGCAAACGGGTAGTCGGTTGCAAACATCAGCCGATCCACGCTGATGTGCTGGAGCAGGAGGTGGAGAAGGTCATCCTGGAAAAATGCGCTGGTCGTAAACCAGAAATTGTCCTGGAAGTACTGCCCCAAGGGCTTCTTGAGTGAGTTTTCGGTCGCCCCGCCCAGGTCGTTCACGATGCGCTCGTAATAGAACGGAAGGCCCTCCCCCATATGGCCGACAATGATCTGCAGTTTGGGAAATCTATCGAAAACCCCATAGATGATCATTCGGACGCACTGAGTCAGCACTTCCTGGTGCCAGCCATATCCTGAACCACTGAAAATGTAGTCCTGGTACTCTTCCGTGTATTCAGGGCGTGTAGTTTTGTAATAAACGTCGAAGACCTCGGCGGTAGGATAGCCGGGATGGAGGTAGATCGGCACGTTGAGGGCCTCGGCACGCGCCAGGACGGGCTCAAAATCGGGATGATCGAGGAATTTCTTCCCGATATGCCCATTGGTCAGCAGGCCGACGAAACCGTCTTCCCGAACCGTACGTTCCAGTTCGTCCGCTGCGGCCTCCGGACTCTGTAGCGGCAAGGTCGCAAAGGCCTGGAACCGCTTTGGGTAAGCGGCCATGGGCCCGTCAACCAACGCCTTGTTGAGACGGTACGCAAAATCGATGCCCGCCTGACCTGGTACATTCTGCACCGCCGGCGTATGGGCGGAAAGGATCGCAAGGTTGAGCCCCGCCTGATCCATCAGATCGATGCGACCCTGGCCGAGATCGGCAAGGCCAATTTCCGTGAGGAAATCGATGTGATCCTGATTGATGGAGTTCAGCGCCATCAGATCAGGGGTGGAAAAGGTCTCTTCCACGCCAATGAAGGACAGGTCCTGGTCGCGCAGGGCGATGTCCGATATCTCCTGCGCGGCGGCGCGTGTGACGATGGCGGGCGCTGACAGTCCGGCGCCAACACCAAGTGCTGCTGCGCCGCTCAGAAAACTGCGGCGTCCCATCACCAGGCTCTTGAGGGGTTTTTCGATCGGTTTCATGGCCGTTCTGCTCCGATGCTGTGTTGCGTCGGGCGTGCCGGAGCATCGCCCTGCCGCTGTTGAAGCCGCCTCGAACCTCGACGGCGGTACCTCGCTATGCCGGATCAGGATTGCGCGAAGGTTGTGGGCCTTTGCTCGTCTGCAAAAGCCTGCTCGTCTGCAATAGACCCACCGCTGCAGGCGTCGGGCTCGAGCCTTTGCTCGGCTCGCGCCGCAACGCGTCCGATCCGGCGGGAGCAAGAAACGAAACGCATATTCGTGGGGCAATCAGGGAATGGGGCAGGACCTTGCCGACCCGCTGCTGGCTATCGAGATACCGATGCGCTTCAGCTGCTTCGGAGAGTGGAAAGACACGATCGATAACTGGTACGATCTTGCCCTCGCTGAGCTTTGCAAGCTGGGCGCCAGCGGTTGCACATCGATAAGGACCACAACAAGTGGCGACACCTCATTGAGGATTTATTCTATAAATCAATTACTTAAATCGCTCGCCACGCGAAGCGACAAGACAGACCAAAGCTTCAAAGCCACGATCTGTCTCGCCGCGGCAATCACAAGTGCGCGTTGGTAGCCAACACACTGGTCCGGCCTACATCTTGCAGGGAAGGATGAGGCAGGAGGGATGTTTTGAGTGATGCCGTAGGTATCGGTGCCGACCTTCTGCCCGTACCAGTGAATCATGGGCTGGTCCAACGCCGTGGAATCGGCGTTCGTCAGTTCGAGCCGCAACCGGTCACCGGGCTTGACCCGCACCGACATCGGCAGCAATTCCACGCGCAGTTTTACCACATCATGTGGCGTCACCCGCTCTTCCCGGTCATGGGTATGAAAAGGCCGCATTGGCCGAGTTAAGGACGGGTCTTCGTGCCTGTGCGAAGCGCGCAACCAGCCCTGGGTCACCTTCTGGGCATTGTTCGTGCCGTTTGGCATCAGGGAGAGCTTGCAGAAGACTTCGAAATCCGTCTGGTCGGACGACGCGAAGATTTCGAGGACGCCGTTCCCAGTGAATTCATTCTCCTCCGAGAATGGTGCGGTCGTATAGGTGTTGATGCGGGCGGTGTGATCGGGACGACCGTTTACGATGGTCGTGGTGCCGGCCATCCAGAGCGGATCTGGATAGGTCCAGCTGGTCGAGTTGGCTTCATCACCCGGCTCGGATTGCTGCAGCGTCCCATCATTGAGCGATAGGGAAAGGTCGCTCTTTGCTCCCGACAGGAAGAATGTCTTCGGCGAAACCCCGGCAGGCGGCCAAGTCTCGGCCGCGTCGTAGCGTCCGGCATTTTTCACAAAATACCGGACGTTGGGCTTGTCCATTACGCCATTGTCGATGCCTTTGAGGTGATAATCATACCAGGGCAGCAGTTCTTCCCGATGGAAATCGGTTTGATCGAACAGGCGCTGTGCGCCGGCAAAACTATCGGGTTCGGCCACCAGCAGTTTCTTCGGCCCCGTGACCTTTTCATATCCGTTGAAATTGCCGCGCAGATGCAGCGGTCCCTTGCCCCACACCCCTATGGAGAAGGTCGGGATGTCGACCTTTTCCAGACCCCAATAGGGGCTGCGCTCATGCCACCAATCATCATCGAAAGGATGGTTTATCAAAGAGGGGATAACCTTGTGGCGGCCGCCGCCAAAAGCGTCATGCCCTTGCGCGAAATGCTGGTACATCACTGACGCCAGCATCCACTGTCCCAGAAAGCCCTGGATAGGTATGCCGCCGTGATACATCCAGTCACGGTAGTTGTCATTGGCGCCGTCATAGGGGACGATCGTGGTCAGATGGGGTGGACGCGTCCGCGCGGCATTCCATTGGCTCATGGCGAAATAGGATTGGCCGATCATGCCGATTTTGCCGGTCGACCAATCCTGGGCTGCGATAAACTCGATGGCGTCGTGCGTTGAGTTCCCTTCGGCGATCGACCAGGGGTCCCACTCGCCCTCTGACACGCCTGATCCTGGCAGGTCCAGAATGACATAGGCGTAGCCCTCGTCCAGATAAAGCTGAATGGGTCCATATTCCGACGATGCGAACATCCAATGGGCCGGGAGGTGGCGCAAGGATTTCTGGTATGGGGAGGCTGCCAACAGCACCGGTACGGGACCCGATTTACCCTTGGGCAGGTAGACGTCTGCTTTCAGCTTTTGACCAAATCGATCTACAAATTCTATCTCGAAGGGCTCGATATCAACGTGTGGCATACGCCTCATCCTCCGTTGGATTTAAGGTGCGTTTAGTCCGGCGGCCCGTCGGGGCGGGACCGCGGCATCTGTCTATGAGAGACCAGGATTGCGTGAAGGTTGCGGGCCGTTGCGCGTCTGCAAAGGTGAGCCGCTGCAGGCGTCGACATTGGGCGCTGGGCTCAAGCTGCACCACTGCGGAATGTGCTCATGACGCATCAGCACAGCGCGCAAATCGTCCACGGCCTAGCTCGGAGGCGATGCCAGGGAGTGGCCAACCTAGCCCGCGAGGGGAAGCCTGATCTCGAACAAGGCGCCGCCGCCGGGCGCGTCGCCCACCGTGATATGACCGTTGTGGTGTTCGACGATTTCCCTGACCAAAGACAGGCCCAACCCGGCGCCTTGATCGAGCGGCACGATGCGGTTGAAAGGCTCGAAAATGGACTGGCGATGCTCCTCGGCGACGCCGGGGCCGCTATCGGCCACGCGGACCGAGCCATCTCGCCCAACGCCGACGCGGATCGTGATGTTCCGGCCGCCATGGATGACGGCGTTCTGGATCAGGTTGACGATGGCGCGCGACAGCGAGGCCGGGTCTGCGGCAACGGTGACGCTGTCCACCTCGGCATCGAAGGCGATGTCGTCGCCCGCCGCTATGGCCAGCGGCGCCATCTCGGCGGTGACCTGCGCGACCAGATCGACCAGGTTTACCGGCCCGAACACCGTCAGGTCCGCGTCCAGCCGTTGCAGATCAAGCAATTGATTGGCCAGATTGGCGAGACGCGCAACATCAAGCATCAGCCGGCTGCGTTCCGCGCCGTCTGGCAGCAGTTCGATGCGCGTCTGGAGGATGGCAACGGGCGTGCGCAGTTCATGGGCCGCATCGGCCAGAAAGCGCTGCCGGCGCTCGATGCCGTCATCGAGGCGCTGCAGCGCCGCATTGACCGCCCGGACCAGGGAATGCAGTTCGTCGGGGACATGTGTCGATGACAGGCGGGAGCCGCGCCTGTCGACATCGATCCTGTCCGCCTCCGCTGCCACGTCATCGACCCCGCGCAACTGGCGCGTGACAATCGGGGGAATGGCGACGAAGGAAACCACCGTCAGCAGGATCAGCAGACCAACAAAGAATGGATTGCCGAAGACCGCGTCGAAGCCGATTTCAGGCCCCCCGCCAGTGATGATCCAGAGCCGCCCCAGATCGGTATCGAGGCGCCTGACGATCGCCACCGTCTCCTCGCCGCTTTCGCCGGCAAGATTGGCTGATGTCATCCGCGCCAAGGCGTCCGGCAGGGGCATGATGGCGTCAGGGACATCGCCCATCTGCACGGAACCGCCTTGGGCATTGACAGCGTAGAACCACAATCCAGGATAGGCGGCGGCTTCCTCCAGCAGATTGTCGTTGGCAAGAAGTTCCAAACTTCCGGTCTCGGTGCGATAGACCGAGGCGGCAATGTCATCGGCAATATCGTCGTCGAAGCGCTGATCCTCGCTGAGGAACTGGTAGATGGGCACCGCGGCCACGCCGGTGAATGCCATCAGCACCAGTGCCTGCATCACCACCATGCGCCAGGCCAGCCTGGCGCGCAGCGAGCCGGAACGCCACGGCCTCATGTGGCAGCCCTGAGCAGATAGCCCAAGCCTCGGATGGCATGAATTTCGACGCCTGCGCCGTTCAGTTTGCTGCGCAGGCGGGAGATATGTGAATCCAGCGTATTGGAGACGATTTCCTCGTCATAGCCATAGACCGCTTCCTCGAGCGCGCTGCGCGCCACGGTGCGGCCTGCGCGCCGCACCAGGATTTCCAGCGCCAATAGTTCCCGTCGGGTCAGATCCAGGGGGACACCGCCAACATCGGCATGCCGTTCGGTCAGGTTGAACTGCAAGCGGCCGACATTGACCGTGCTCTGCCCGATCTGGGCGGGGCGGCGCATGACAGCGCGCAGCCGCGCCATCAACTCATCGGTGGAGAACGGCTTGGCCAGATAGTCGTCGGCACCATGATCGAGCCCGGCGATGCGCTGGTCGGATGAGCCCAGCGCCGACAGTACGATGACGGGCAGTCCCGGCCGTTCGCGGCGTAGCAGCGGGATCAGCGACAGGCCATCGCCGTCAGGCAGCTTGCGATCGAGCAGGACGGCATCATGCACGCCGCTGCGGCAGGCCTCTTCGGCGATCTCCAGACTGGGCGCATGATCCACGACAACGTCATGGCGACTCAGCGCCGTCGTCAGGGCCACCGCCATGTCCTTCTCGTCTTCAACCAGCAGAATGCGCATCTATATTCCTGTCAAATGCCAGCCCATTCTAGCAACAAACATTGCGGCTGGATTGCGCGGTGTGCAGAACATGCTTGACCGAGCAGGTGAGGTATCAAAGGGCCCTGCTGAACAGGCATGCAGGCCGCCTTGGCCGCAAGGGGCATCTGGCGGCCTGCCGTTCGGGGATCAGCTGCGCCCCGGTGTTACCGGTTCCAGCGTGTCGGGGTCGAGAAACACCATGCTGGTGCCGCCCTTGCCATCGGGTACCCAGGCGCGGATCAGCGCACCCCATTCCTCGAAGCCGGCGGTGACGATGCCACGGTCCCGCAAACTGCGTTCGAGGGCGATCGTGGGCTTGTCGTGGACGGTGCCCAGTTCGTTTTCAGCAGCGAAAGCCGGAACGGCAGTGAGACCGACAAGGGCAAGAACGGTTACTATGGAGAGAGTTTTCATCGGGATGTTCCTTTCTGTTGAACACCCTCAGATTGTCCCCTGTCCATTGTCCCAACATTGCAAAACGCCATGTCGGACAGATAATTAGAAACATCTCGGAGGTCTGGGAATGGAGCCCGCGCAGGGCGCCTCATAGCCAGAATTTGGGCGCCGGCAGGCTGTGAGCCTCCCCACACCGTCAGAGCGCTGTACAACGATCACTTCATTCAATACATACTGAACGAAGTGAACGAAACGGGAGCCTGCGGTGTCATCCGTCGAGCGGTTTGTCGAAGAAATGGGCCTGATGTCGCAAGAGCGCGGCGACACCAGGATTGCCGGACGCATCTTCGGGCTGCTGGTGATCGAGGGGCATGAACTCAGCCTGCAGCAGATCAGTGAGCAGCTGGGCGTCAGCCGGGCCAGTGTCAGCACCAATGCGCGGTTGCTGGCCAAGCGCGGCTTCATTCGCCTGACTACCCGTACCGGCGATCGGCAGGATTATTACCAGCTGGTGGGGTTTCCCTATGACGACCTGCTCGCCGAAGTGGCGCAGCAGTTTACCCAGCACGCCCATGCCATTTCGGCTTTCGTCGACCCGATCCGCGCCGAAAGGCCGGGTGCTGCCGATCGCATTACCGAGCTGTGCAAATTTTACGAGAAGTCTGCTGCATTTCTTCAGCGCTGGGCGCTGGCCGTGCGCGACGAGCAGACGAGCCAAAAGGACAAGACATGACCGAGGCACATGACAAACCCGAATGGGCGCAGAGCCGGCGGGAAAAGAAGAACGCCCAGCGTGTGGCCGAGGGCCTCAAGCCCAAGCGCCGCATCGTGCCGTGGATCGTGCTAGGGCTCGTGATCGTGGGCATCGCCGCCTTTGTGCTGACGCGGCCGCCGGCGCCCGCGCCGTTGGAAGTGGCCGAGACCGCGATTGTGCATCAGCTGCTGGGCTCGGAAGTCAGCGAAATGACGCCAGCGAAGCTGACGCAGACCGCCAAGGTCACCGGCACATTGGTGCCGGCGCAGCAGGCCGCCGTCGCCTCGCAGGCCTCGGGCCGCGTGTTGAGCGTGGCGGTGCGGCCCGGCGACAGCGTTGCGGTGGGCGATGTGCTGGCCGAGATCGACCGGGCCAATCTGGAGCTGCAGCTCAGCCAGCAGCAGGCCACGGCCAATGCCACGCGGGCCCAGCTCGAATCGTCGCGCCAGCAGCTCGAACGGACCGAGGAACTGACCCGGCAGGGCCTGGCCACGCCCTCGGCGCTGGAACAGGCCCGCTCGGCTGCTGCGGCGCTGGAGGCCAATTATGCGGCGCTGCAGAGCGCCGTGCAGACGGCCGAACTGGCGCTGAGCAATGCCACGGTGCTGTCGCCGCTTGATGGGGTGGTGTCCGAGCGCTCGGTGGAGCCCGGCCAGACCATCCAGGCAGGGACGGCGCTGTTCACCATCGTCAACCTGAGCGAGATGGAATTTCAGGCTGCGGCCTCGGTGACCTCGGGCGCCCTGGTCAATCCGGGCCAGGCGGTATCCATCGCCGTCACCGGACTGGATGGCCAAAGCTTTGACGGCACGGTGACCCGGGTCAATCCGGTGGCGTCGACCGGCACGCGCACCATCCCGATCTATATCGGGCTCGAAAACGCCGATGGGCGGCTGCGCGGCGGCATGTTCGCGACCGGCCAGATCACCGTAGCCCAGGCCGAAGACGCCCTGGCGGCGCCAGCCACTGCTTTGCGCGAGGACGCCGAGGGCACGTTCGTGCTCAAGCTCGACAATGGCACGCTGGTGCGCCGGGCCGTCGAGCCTGGCGCTGCCTGGGATCGCGGCCGGATAATCGAGATTGACGGCCTCCAGAGCGGGGACGTGATCGTCACTGCGCCGCTGAGCGAGCTGGCCGATGGCGACGCCTATGAACGCGTGGAGGATTGAGCCATGTTCCTGACCCGTATCAGCGTCAATCATCCCGTCTTTGCCACCATGATCATGGTGGCCATCATGGTTTTCGGTGTCTATTCGTATCAGCGGCTGCCGATCGAATCGATGCCGGACGTCGATTTCCCCGTGGTCGCGGTGGTGGTGAGCTATCCGGGCGCCTCGCCCGAGGCGGTCGAGGCCGATGTGGTCCAGCCCATCGAGGACGCGGTCAATACCATTGCCGGGCTCGACACGATCCAGTCGACAGCCCAGGCCGGCCAGGCTCTGGTGCTGATGATCTTTGATCTCGAGCAGGACTCCCAGCAGATGGCGCAGGAAGTGCGCGACAAGATCGACCCGGTTGGTGCGCTGCTGCCCGACGGGGCCGGCGATCCGCGGGTGCTGCGCTTTGATCCCAGCGCCCTGCCTATCCTGTCGCTGGCGGTCAGCTCGAGCACGCTGTCGGACCGCGACCTGACAGCGCTGACCGAAGACCTCATCGTCACGCGCCTTTCCAATATCAGCGGCGTGGGCAGCGCCACGGTGGTGGGCGGGGTGCCGCGCCAGCTCAATATCCAGATCGATCCCGATCGCCTGACTGCCTTCAATATCAGCCCGAGCGCCGTCACCCAGGCGCTGCGTGCCGCCAACCAGGACCTGGCGGCCGGCGCGATCACCCAGGAAAGCACCGTGCAATCGATCCAGGTGCTGGGCCGGCTGGAGGACCAGGACGACTTCTACGACATCATCGTGGGCAATCAGGGCGGCCAGCCGGTGACGCTGCGCGATGTCGCCACCATCGAGGACGGCACCGGGGAGGCGGCGAGCCTGGCCATTCTGAATGGCGAGCGGGCGCTGGCGGTCGATATTCTGAAGACCCAGGGTGCCAATACGGTGGGCGTTGCGGAAGCCATTCGCGACACCATCGACGATCTGCTGGCCAATGAGTTGCCCGACGGCGCGGTCTCCATCCAGGTCGTGGTCGACAATGCCCAGCCGGTAGAGGACAGCTTCCACGCCGTGCAGAACATGATGATCGAGGGCGCGCTGCTGGCCGTCGTCATCGTCTTTCTGTTCCTCAATTCCTGGCGCTCGACGGTGATCACCGGGCTGACGCTGCCCATCTCGATCATCGGCACCATGGTGGCGCTGAGCTTTCTGGGCTTTACCCTCAACATGATGACGCTGCTGGCGCTGTCACTGGCGGTGGGCATCCTGATCGACGACGCCATCGTGGTGCGGGAGAACATCACGCGCCACCTCAATATGGGCAAGAGCCACCGCCAGGCGGCGTTCGACGGCACCAATGAAATCGGCCTTGCGGTGATGGCGACGACGCTGTCCATCGTCGCGGTGTTCCTGCCCGTCGCCTTCATGGACGGGATCATGGGGCGGTTCTTCCTGCAGTTCGGGGTGACCGTTTCGGTGGCGGTGCTGATCTCGCTGTTCGTGGCCTTCACGCTCGACCCGATGCTGTCGAGTGTGTGGTATGATCCGGCCTCGCAGCCCAATGCCAAACGCGGCCCGGTCGGCCGGGCCGTGGCGCAGTTCGACCGGCTGTTCGAGTGGATCACCGGCGGCTACCGCCACCTGATCCGCTGGGGCCTCAAGTTCCGCAAGACCGTGCTGCTGATCGCGCTGGCCTCGCTGGTGGGCGCCTTGGCGCTGTTCCCCCAGGTTGGCGTCGAGTTCATTCCGGCAACCGACAATGGCAATTTCACCGTTTCGGTGGAGACCCCGGCCGGGTCGAGCCAGGACTATACCGCAGCCAAGCTGCGGCAGGCGGAACGGCTGATCCGGGCGATGCCGGTGGTCGAGACCACCTATTCCACGGTGGCGGGGGGCCTGGCCGCTTCCGGCGCCAATTCGGGCTCGATGACGGTAACGCTGGTGGACAAGGCCGAGCGCGACATCACGCCGGTCGAGCTGATGCCGGAGATCCGGCGCCTGCTCGACGCGGTGCCCGGCGCCAATTTCCAAGTCTCGGCGGCATCTGGCCTGGGCCAGACCAGCGCCCCGGTTTCGATCACCATCTATGGCGACAGCTTTGATACGCTCGAAAGGCTGGCTGACCAGCTCACCGCCGAAATGGCGGGGATCGAAGGGTTGATCAATATCACCTCGAGCCTTGACGAGGCGCAGCCGGTGGTGGGCGTCAATGCCAACCGCGACCTGGCCAATGCGCTGGGCATTTCGCTGGCCCAGGTCGCCGACACGCTGTCGCCGCTGGTCAGCGGGGAGGACGTCGCCGACTGGACCGCGCCCAATGGGCAGATCTATTCGGTGGTGGTGCGGCTGCCGGAAAACCTGCGCAACGATGTCGATGCCATCGGCAATCTGCCGATTGCCCAGTCCGGCGCCAGCGGCTCAACCGGCATTGTGACCCTGTCGCAGGTGGCCGACATTGTCGAAAGCACCGGGCCGGCCACGATCAACCGGCAGGATCTGCAGCGCGGGGTGACGGTGGAAGCCTATCTCGAGGGCGTCGAACTGGGCACGGTGACGCCGCAGCTGCAGGCCGCGGTCGAAAGCATCACCTTTCCGGTGGGCTATCGCAGTTCGTTTGGCGGCGAGGTCGAGCAGATTGCCGAGACGATGGGCGCCATCGGTTCGGCGCTGCTGCTGGCGGTGATCTTCATCTACCTGGTGCTGGCCAGCCAGTTCGGCAGCTTCCTGCAGCCCATCGCCATCATGGGCTCGCTGCCCCTGGCGCTGATCGGGGTGATGGTGGGGCTGCTGATCGGTGGCTCGACGCTCAACATGTTCTCGGCGATCGGCTTCATCATGCTGATGGGTCTGGTGGTCAAGAACGCCATCCTGCTGGTGGACAATGCCAACCAGCATGTACGCGGCGGCATGAACCTCTACGAGGCGCTGGTGGAAGCGGGAACGACGCGGTTCCGGCCCATCATCATGACAACGCTGGCGATGATCTTCGGCATGCTGCCGCTGGCCCTGAGCCTGCATGAAGGCAGCGGGCAGAACGCGCCCATGGCGCATGCGGTGATCGGCGGGCTGATCAGCTCGACGGCGCTGACGCTGCTGGTGGTGCCGGTGCTGCTGACCTATATCGACAGCTTCAGCGCCTTTACCCGGCGGTTCCTGCCCAAAGCGCCACACGATGAGGCGCACGTGCCGGCGGAGTGAACTGGGGTTCGCCGGGCGCGACCCAGCCAAGCAAATCCGATAGATGCACGAAAGACAAAGCCGGCGCCCGATGGGCGCCGGCTTTATGGGTGGATCGAGCCCCTGTAGGGGCCCGATCGCCAAGTCTGAAGCGCTAGATCCAGTACGGGGCAACACCGTAATAGTCGTAGACGCGACGGCCGTTTTCCGGGGTCCAGTAATCGTCGTCATTGTCGTATTTGGGCGCGCCTTCGACCTGTTCCTTGCTCACGTCAACCTGGTAGCCGCCCAGGCTTTCGTCATAGCTGAGCTTGGACCAGGGGAGCGGATAATGCTCGTCGCCAATGCCGAGAAAGCCGCCGAAGCTGAGCACGGCATAGGAGACCTTGCCGCTGCGCTTTTCAATCAGCAGGCGCTCGATCGAGCCAATATGCTCACCGCGCGGGTCATAGACCTTGGTGCCTTCGACCTTGTCGGAGGCGATCAGGTCATGGGTTTCCTTGACGCTGGCGTCCTGGGTGCGGTTGTCATCGTAAGCCATTGGCAAACTCCTTTGGTTGGATGTGAAGGGCTAACGTGACCCGGACGGACACAGTTCCATCCAAAGAAATGTGATCGAAAAGGGCCAATCCGGCGGGAACCCAAGGGGCAATGCGGTGGTCTGGCAGGGGCAATTCGGAACTGCGCCGTCCGCGGAGCGTTCTCCTGTTGCAGCTGTCGCCATCCTGCGACGATGCGCAGGACCGTGTCGCTGACGACACATAGTCAAGGGAGATATCTGATGGCAACAGCACCCCAGGAGCCGGGCCCCAAGGTCGCCAATGTCGATTTTCTGGTCGACGAAAATGGCGCGCGGCTCGACGTGCCCGTCGATTCCACACTCAAGGTGGCGGGGGAGCATGACGATACGGTCGGCGCCACCGGCCCGACCAATTGGTGGCTCTATGGCATTGGCGCGCTGGCCGTGGTCATCGCCATCATCCTGCTGATGCAGGTATTTTCCGGCGCGCCGGGCACCGATGTGCAGCCCGGCACGCCCACGTCGGAAAGCGTCGTCGCCCCGGCGACCGACCCAGCCGTGCCGGTCCAGGAGCCGGTGGTTCCGGCGCAATAGTCCAAACGCCCTTTGCAGAAAAAAAAGGCGCGCCCCGCGGGACGCGCCTTTTGTGTTTCCAGCGGCGGCGCGATCAGCCGTTGATGGGCGCGATCTGTATCTCGACGCGACGGTTCTGGGCGCGGCCCTGCTCGGTCGCGTTGGAGGCAATCGGGCTCGTCTCGCCCTTGCCTTCGATATAGAAGCGGCGCTGGTCAATGCCCTGATTGGCGAGGGCCGTGGCAACCGAAACGGCGCGGCGCTGGCTGAGGCCGAGATTGTAGGCATCGTCGCCCTGGCTATCGGTGTGGCCATAGACATCGATGATCGACTTGTCGAACTTCTTGAGCACCAAAGCGACCGAGACCAGGGTCGAATTGAACTGGGGCTGCACCATGGATTCATCGGTGGCGAAGGTGATGTTGGACGGCATGTTGAGGATGATGTTCTGGCCGATACGGGTCACCGATACGCCGGTACCCTGCAGCTGTGCGCGCAGCTCGGCTTCCTGCTGGTCCATATAGGAGCCGATGCCGGCGCCCGTCAGGCCGCCAACGCCGGCGCCGATCAGCGCGCCAACGCGCGGGTCGCCACCCGTGGCAACGCCGACGAGTGCGCCGGCCAGGGCACCGCCGCCGGCACCGATCAGCGCGCCGCCGCTGGTGTTGGAAAGCTGGGACTCGCCGGTATACGGATTGGTGGTGGTGCAGGCGCTCAGCGCCAGTGTCGCGAGCAGCGCGACCAAGATCTTCGACTTCATAGACTATCCCCCTGAAGGATTCGGTTGGTGGCCTGTAGGTGCCTCCTCAATACGGCAGGATGGTGATGAACGAAAGAGGCTGAACAGTAGATGAACGGATCAGGCGCTGGCCCAGCCGCCATCAACCAGGAACTGCTGGCCCGAAATCATGGCGCTATCATCGGCCGCCAGAAACAGGGCCATGCGCGCCACGTCATCGGGATAGACATGGCCGGCCAGCGCCTGGCTGGCTTCGATGCTCTTGAGGGCAGCGTCATCGAGCCAAAGCTTGAGCTGGCGCTCGGTGATGACGGCGCCGGGCACCAGCGAATTGACGCGAATGCCGGAGCGCCCCAGCTCGCGGGCCATGGCGCGGCTGAGCCCGTGGGTGGCGGCCTTGGCCGTTTCGTAGATGGGCAGCGATGGCGACATGATCATCCAGCTGATCGAGCCGGTATTGATGATGGCGCCCTTGCCGGCGCGGATCATGCCGGGAGCGACGGCCTGAATGGCGAAAAAGGCGTGCTTGAGGTTGACCGCCATGCGGCTGTCCCAGTCGGCGGGGGTCACCTCCGCCCAGTCATGGCGTTGATCGTGGGCAGCATTGTTGACCAGCACGAGAGCATCGCCATGGGCCGCGGCCAGGTCGGCGATGGCGGCCTGATAGGCGGTGGTATCGGTGATGTCGCAGGCGATGAAACGTGCCGTCTGGCCAAGCCCGTTCAGCTCTGCCGCCAGGGCATTGCCCTCCGCGGCGGCGATATCGACAAAGCCGACCCTGGCGCCCTGGGCGGCGAAGTTGCGCACCAAAGCCGCACCGATGCCCGTGGCACCGCCCGAAATCACCACCGGCATGCCGGCAAGGCTGGGATAGGTGGCAAAGACGGGCATGGGCGATCTCCTCTGGCTGGACAGGGCTTAGCGCGGTGGCGGCCTCGCGGGCAAGCGGGGCCCGGCAAAGGCCGCCACCTGTCATGACCTTGTCACCGTGCTGTCATGGTAGCGACAGGGCTGAAGGCTAGGCGCTGCGCAGCCTATGTTCTGGAGATTGTCATGTCGCTCGATGCGGTCAAACCTGCCCAACCCATGCCGCTGCGCGGCCCAAGCCAGGATGAACGCGCCGCGCTGCTGGCGCTGGAGCGGAATGAGGCCAATCATGCCGCGGCCCTTGCCGGCCTCGACTGCCTGCAGCGGGTTGAAGCGCCAGCAAGCGCCTTGCTTGAGCCCTTGAGCTTCCCGCTCACCATCGCCACCTGGAACCTGGAACGGTGCTACGCGGTTGAGGCTTCCGCCGCGCTGCTGGCCCGCGAAGGCGCCGACATCGCCCTGCTGTCGGAAGTCGATAATGGCATGGCGCGTACGGGACAGCGCCACACCGCTGCCGAGATTGCCGGACTGCTGGACATGGGGCATGCATTTGGCGTGGAGTTCCTCGAACTGGAACTCGGCGACGCCATGGAGCTGCAGTTCTGCACCGATGACGTCAACCTGCATGGTTTCCACGGCAATGCGCTGCTGGCCCGCACCGGATTGCAGGCGCCTGTGATGATCCGGCTTGAGGCGCATGGTCACTGGTTCAGGCCCGACAGCCCGGCACATCGGATTGGCACGCGCTGTGCCATTGCTGCTGTGGCAATGACGACCGCCGGTCCGCTCTACCTGGTTTCCGTGCATCTGGAGAGTGCGGCCAAGGCCGACTATCGAGAACAGCAGATGGCAGGCCTGATCGCAGCTGTCGAGAAGATGGCGGGCACCATGCCAGTGGTTATCGGCGGCGATCTCAATACCGGCGTCGGCCATGCTGGCGATTTCGAGCAGGAGACGCTGTTCGCGCTCGCGGCGCGCCACGGCTTTGAACGCCACAGCGGGGCGCTCGACCAAATGACGACGCGAACCAGCCGCCTCAGCCGCGCCCCCAAGACCGGCTATAAGCTCGACTGGTTCCTCACCCGAGGGGTGGTGGTCAGCGAAAGCCGCATTGTGCCGGCTGTGGCGCCGGATGGCGAGGTGCTGTCGGACCATGACATGGTGGTGGCGACCATTGGCGGGTTCGAGCGCTAGCCCGGGGCGGGCGCGTTTGACGCATTGTCGGAACAGGTCTGCCAGATTAGAATGAATCTCATGTTGCGCTGCGTTGATTTGGCGCTTCGGGGTCGGGCCAAGTGGTCGCGCGGCATCTTGACTTATGTCAATGCGCCGGCGGCGACCTTAAGCCAAGACTGGCGTCGCATTCGGGCCCCGATCGGTCTGCAGCAGACAAAAGGACGTTTCGATGGACTATCGCAGCATATTCGAAGATGCGGTTGATACGCTGCGGACGGAGAAGCGCTATCGGGTATTCGCCGATCTCGAACGGGTAGCAGGGCAGTTCCCTCGCGCCATCTATCGTGACGATGCCGACAATGAGCGCGACATCACCATCTGGTGCTCCAATGACTATCTGGGCATGGGCCAGCACCCCAAGGTGATCAAGGCCATGCAGGACACAGCGGGCAAGCTGGGCGTCGGCTCGGGCGGTACGCGCAATATTTCCGGCACCAACCGGCCGCTGGTCGAGCTTGAGCGTTCGCTCGCCGACCTGCACCGCAAAGAAGCCGCCCTGGTCTTCACCTCCGGCTTTGTCTCCAACGAGGCCGGCATTTCCACCATTGCGCGGCTGCTGCCGGATTGCATCATCTATTCGGACCAGCTCAACCACGCCTCGATGATCCAGGGCGTGCGCCAGTCGGGCATGCAGAAGGTCATCTTTCGGCACAATGACGTGGCTCATCTGCGCGAGCTGCTCAGCCAGGTGGACCGCAAGCGGCCCAAGCTGATCTGCTTTGAGTCCATCTATTCGATGGATGGTGACATTGCGCCGATCAAGGCGATCTGCGACCTGGCTGCAGAGTTCGGCGCGCTGACCTATATCGACGAAGTCCATGCCGTGGGCATGTATGGCCCGCGCGGCGGCGGCATTGCCGAGCGCGACGGCCTGATGGACCGGATCGACGTGATCGAGGGCACGCTGGCCAAGGGCTTTGGCACGATGGGCGGCTATATTGCCGCCAACAAGGCGATCATCGACGCGGTGCGCTCCTATGCGCCCGAATTCATCTTCACCACCGCCCTGCCCCCAGCGCTCTGCGCCTCGGCGCGCGCCTCGATCGAGCATCTCAAGACGAGCGGCCATGAGCGCATGATGCAGCAGCGCCAGGCACGCCTCACCAAGGCGATCCTGGCCGATGCCGGCCTGCCGGTGATGGACACCGAAACCCATATCGTGCCGCTGATGGTGGGCGATGCGCGCCAGTGCAAGGCGGCCAGCGACATGCTGCTGGAAAAGCACAATATCTATATCCAGCCGATCAACTACCCGACCGTGCCCAAGGGCACCGAGCGGCTGCGCATTACCCCGACGCCGCTGCATACCGACGAGATGGTGTTTGAACTGCGCCATGCGCTGGTCAGCGTCTGGACGAGCCTGGAACTGCCGCGCGAACGCGCCGACGCCAAGATCACCGCCAGCAAGCTGACCTCGGGTGACCTGACCCTGCCGACAGTGGGCGGCTAAGTTCTTTTGAACCTGCCCGCCTGCCCCGGGGAAGGCTGACCGCTGCAAGGCGTCAGCCGCCCCTGGCTGCGGCGCGCGTACACCTGGCACCCGCCACCGACCAACCCGGCAACGCCATGGCTTGCGCCAGATCAATGCATCCGCGTCCGGACCGGGCGTAGCCTGTGGTGATCCACAGCAGGAGCATGGTCATGACCGAAGAGCCCAGAAACCGCCGCTTCACCGAAGACCTCGACATTGCCGGTCATCAGCTGATCGAGACGGTGCGCCGCCTGATTGCCGAGGGCAATGTCAGCCGGTTGCGCATCCGCGCCGAAGACGGTTCGGTATTTCTCGAAATTCCCCTGACCGCCGGCGCCGTGGCGGGCGGGGTCATTGTACTGACTGCCCCCTGGCTGGCCGCCATCGGCGCCATTGCGGGCCTGGCCACCAAGGTCAGGGTCGAGATCGTGCGGGACAGTGACCAATCCGATGGTGGCGAACTGCCTGCATGAACCGAACTCGTCTGGCCGCGCCGGTGGGCCCGACCACTAGCCGGTCAGCACGATCCGCATCAGATCGGCCGTGTTGCGGGCGCCGAGTTTTTCCATCACCCGGGCCCGATGCACCTCGATGGTGCGGGGCGAAATGCCCAGCAGGCGGCCGGCTTCCTTGTTGGACTGACCATTGCTGATCAGCTGCAGCACCTCGCGCTCGCGCGGGGTGAGCTGGGCAAAGCCGCGCACCTCGATGGATCGCCGCCCGCCCTGCATGGCGTTGAGATGCACGTCCCGGCGCAGGGCATCGCGAATATCGGCAAGGAAGTGCTCGGTATCGATCGGCTTGCTGACCACGTCGGCGGCGCCGATCTTCATGGCGGTGACGGCGGCCTCAAGCTGGGGGTAATCGGCCAGCATGAAGACCGGCGTGCCGGTACCCATGGCCTTGATGCGGCGCAGCAGGCTCAGCCCGCTTTCCTCGCCCAGCCGCAGATTGAGCACCACGATGTCGGGGATGCGGCGCTCCAGCCCCACCAGGAACTGAGCGGCATCAATGGAGAAGGTGGTCTGAAAGCCCTCAAGGCGAAACAGGACGCTGAGCGCCTCGCAGGTGGCCGGATCGGAATCGACAATATGGATCAGTCGGTCACGGTTCAAAGCCGAACGGTAATAAATGTCTTCGCTCATCTTGCCCTGCCCTGGCTTAATTCGCTTTAAATATAGTCACCAACTCAACGTCATATTTGACGGTAGTTTGCACTAAGGGTTCCCGCTCGCCCATACGGAGAATACGTAGGTGACATTACCAATTATGGGTATATATACCTACTACTGTCCTGTTAACTGACTGCTGTCCTAGCCAATGGTGCAGAAAAGGCCAGCCGAAAGGCTGGCCTCGTGTTTCAGCGTGCGCGCAGGGCGTCGCGGATTTCGGTCAGCAGCACTTCCTCGCGGCTGGGCGCGGGCGTCTCGGTCACGGGTTCCTTGGCCGCCTCGCGCTTGAGCGAATTGATGCCCTTGACCACCATGAACAGCACGAAGGCAATGATGGCGAACTTGACCACGGCGTTGATGAACAGACCGACATTGAGCGTGGCAATGCCGGCTTCCTGAGCTGCCAGCAGGGAGGGTATCGGCAGGTTGTCGGGGTTGGACAGCACGACAAACAGGTTCGAGAAATCGATTCCACCGATCAGCAGGCCGATCAGGGGCATGAAGATATCGTCGACCACCGACGAGACGATGGCGCCGAAAGCGGCGCCGATGATCACGCCGATCGCCAGATCGATCATGTTGCCCTTGATGGCGAAGTCGCGGAATTCCTTGAACATGGATAGCCCTCTCATTAACTGCCCGCCTCTTCCCAAGGCGTCACCGCACTGCCGCGGAAGTTAAACATTGATGATCATCTGCCGAAAAAGCAATGGGCAGAGAGTTGACCTTGCGCGGCCTGTCGGCGCGGCCGATAGTCGGGCTTCCCCAGCAACCCGGTTCCCACACGCCCATGGCGCCACCCAAGAGCGACGCAGAAGCCAGCCTGCGGCAGGCCATTGATCATATTCCGCAGGGCATTGCCGTGTTCGATGCGCGGTTGCGGTTGGTGACCTCGAACGCCCGCTACAACAGCCTGCTGGAGCTGCCCGCAGCGCTGCAAAAGTTGGGGACGCCGCTGTTCGACATCGCCCTGTTCCTGGCGGACCGGGGTGACCTGGGGCAAGGCGATGCGGCTCGGCTGGCGATCGAGCGGATCAATCTGCTGACCTCCCAGCCGGTAACGGTGACGCAGCGCAGCGGCAATGACAGCCAGACGCTGGAATTCTATTCGAGCCGCCTGCCCGATGGCGGGCTGGTCATCGCCTTTGCCGATGTCACCGCGCGGGTGCAGGCGGAACGGGCGCTGGAGCAGGTCAACCTGTCGCTGGAGGGCCGCGTGGCCGAGCGCACGGCGGCGCTGACACGGGTCAATGCGGAGCTCGAAAGCGCCCGCGCCAAGGCCGATGCCGCCAACCACGACAAGACGCGTTTCCTGGCTGCGGCCAGCCACGACCTGCTGCAGCCGCTCAATGCGGCGCGGCTTTATACGTCAACATTGATCGAGCGCGCCAAATCCACCGGGCTGGCCGACCTGGCCAATTCCATCGAAGCCTCGCTGACGGCGGTGGAAGACATCATGTCGGCGCTGCTCGACATTTCCCGCATCGACAGCGGCGCGCTGAAACCAGCGCCGGCGCCGGTGGCGGCACGAGACCTGCTCAAGCGCATCGAGGTCGAATTCGGGCCGATGGCGCGCGAGCGCGACATCACCCTGCGCATCGTGGGCAGCACGTCATCGGTACTGGTGGACCGATCGCTGGTCGGGCGTATCGTGCAGAACCTGGTGTCGAACGCGATCAAATATACCCATCGCGGCGGCAAGGTCCTGGTTGGGTTACGACGGCGCGGCAACCGGATGCGGCTCGACGTGATCGATACCGGCATCGGCTTCAATAAGGACCAGCACCGGCTGCTGTTCGCCGAGTTTTCGCGGCTGGAGCGCGGCGCCCGCATGGCGCAGGGGCTCGGGCTGGGTCTCTCCATCGTGCAGCGCCTAGTGGCGGCGCTGGGGCTGACGCTGGAGCTCGACAGCGTCGAGGGGCGCGGCTCGCGCTTCTCGCTGTTCCTGCCGCTGACGCGGACCATCCGGCCCAGCGCGGAGCCGGCGCCCTCACCGGCCGAGCTGCATTTTGGTACGCGGGGACTCAAGATCCTCTGCGTGGACAATGAGCGGGCCATCATCGAGGCCATGGAGGGGTTGCTAACCCATTGGGGCTGTGACGTGCGCAGCGCGCTGTCGCTCAAGCAGATCGACAAGGAACAGCTGCTCGAGGGCTGGTATCCCGACCTGGTGCTGATGGACTACCACCTCGACCAGACGTCGGGCCTGGATGCCATTGAATGGCTGCGTCACAATCTGGGCGGGCACCTGCCTGCCGCGCTGGTCACCGCCGATCGCAGTCCGGCCGTGCGGGCCCTGGCCGAGGAACGCGGCATTGCGGTAGTGACCAAGCCGGTCAAGCCGGCGGCCCTGCGCGCCGCCATCAGCGGGTTGGCCAACCAGGCGCGCAGCCCGAGCCCGCGGATCGGCTAGGCTGGATCGCTGAACAGGCCCGCCCGGCGGCGCTCCAGCGCCCACCAATAGATGGCGCCGCGGGCCAGAAACCAGACATGCAGGGCCAGCCAGAGCCCGAGATTGCCCAGCAGCCGCTGCAGCAGCAGGGCAGCCGCCAGGAAGACCACGAGGGATATCACCATGCCATTGCGCATGGTGGTGTTGAGGGTGGCGCCGATCAGGATGCCGTCATAGACGAAGGCCGGCATGAAGGTGAGAGCGCAGAGCGCGGCAATGGGCAGGTAGCTGACGGCCTGCGCCCGGACCTCTGCATTGGTGGTCATCAACCCGATCAGGGCGGACCCGCCCAAATACCAGGCCAGTCCCAGACCGCCAGCGATCACCAGGCCCCAGAGAAAGCTCAGGCCATAGGCGCGATCAAAGGCGGGGCGCCAGTTGGCGCCGACGGCCTTGCCGGTGAGCTGTTCGGCGGCCTGGGCGATGCCATCGAGGAAGAAGCCCACCACCATGAGCAGATTGAGCAGGATGGCATTGGCCGAGAGCGCCACCTCGCCCATGCGCGAGCCCTGGGCCGCAAACCAGGCATAGGCGCCCATCAGGGCCAGGGAGCGGATCATCAGGTCGCGACTGAGGCCGAACATGCGTTTGAGCGCGATGGCATCGAGCAGCTCGCCCGGCGCAATGTGGGCCAGCACGGCACGGGGACCACCATAGTGACGCAGCAGCAGAGCCAGGCCGACAAGGGCCGCCACCACCTGACCGAGCACGGTGCCCGCCGCAGCGCCGGCGACGCCCCAACCCAGCAGATAGACGAAGGCAATGCTGGCAAGGATATTGATGCCGTGCAGCAGGAACTGCAGTGCCATGCCGGTCGTGGCGGCGGCCCGGCCATAGAACCAGCCCAGCAGGGCATAATTGACCAGCGAAAATGGCGCCGACCAGATGCGGACGGCAAAATAGTCGGCCAGGGCGGCGCCAGTGCCCGAACCCGGCGCCAGCAGGCTCGTGGCCAGCCAGAGTATGGGTCCGCCCAGGGCGATCATGCTGAGCCCGATGCCAATGGCGAGCAGGATGGCCCGGCTGACGTGGAGCAGGCCATCGCGGGGATCGCGCGCGCCAACGGCCTGGGCAGTGAGGCCGGCCGTGCCGATGCGCAGGAAATAGGCCAGCGAGAAGATGACGTCGAACACCAGGGCGCCCAGCACGAGGCCGCCGAGCAGGCCGGCATCGCCGAGCCGGCCGATCACGGTGATATCGACAATGCCCACCAGCGGCTCGGTGATGAATGCCACCGAGGCCGGTAGCGCGATCTTCCAGACGTCGGCGTGGCGCACGTCGAAGGGATATTGGGGACGCGCGCCGGTGGTCATGAGAGTGCTCGCAGAATCAGTGCTCGGTGAGCAGCGAGATCACCACATCGGCCCGGTCCTGCGACAGGGCTACCAGATCATAATTGGGCAGATCATTGCGCGCGATATGGGCGCGGTTGCGCTCCTCGCCGAACAGGCCGGCCTCGGCATGGCGCTTGAGCAGGCGGGCCTCGACCAGATCGCGCGGCACATCGATGAAGACGGCATAATCGAGCTGCGGCCTGACGCCGGCAAAGGGGCCTTCGGTCAGCAGCAGATAATTGCCCTCGACAACCAGCACGCGGACATCGGGGCCGACGGTAAAGGCATCGTCCACGACGTCCTCGATCTGGCGCGAATAGCCCGGGCCGCTGACGGCGGCGCTGGCGGATTTGAGATGGTGCAGGAAACTGACAAAGGCCGCCCCCTCAAAGGTATGCGGGGCGCCCTTGAAGTCGGTCTGACCCATGGATTCGAGCTTGGCGTGGCGCATGTGAAAGCCATCCATGGGCACCAGCTGGGCGCTGCCCGACTTGGTGGCGTTGAGCATGGTGACGATCTCGGCCGCCAGGGTGGACTTGCCGGTGCCCGGCCCGCCGGCGAGGCCGATGGCGATGCGGGCATGGGCCTGGCTCTCCAGCTCGAGGATATGCGGCACGAGGCGCTGCAAGGCCTGCTGCGGCGTGAGGCTGAGGCGGGTCGGCATCACGATCTCCGGGTCAGGCGGATCAGCAGCCAGATGGGCACGACCAGCACCGCGCCGGTGATGACATAGGCGCCCAGATCGCGGAACACGCCGAAACCATCGCGCACGGCATCGTGAAACAGCTCGATGGCGCCGTCGATGACGTCCTGTGGCCGGACGCCGAACACCGACATCAGGAAGCCCACCAGCAGGGATACCAGTATCAGCCGGAGAATAACGCCGGCAGGGCTGCCGCCGAAGAACCGTTCGACGGCACTGCGGCGCCTTGGCTCGGTGGGATAGGGATCGCTCATCGGTGTTCCTCCGCCCGCTGTCGGGATGCTGGGTGATCATATAGGGTGTTTTCTGATTTGCAGAAGACTTGAACGCTTCTGCCGGAGCTTAGATTTGGCTGAACTGCCTCCCGTCATTACCGCGTGGTTCGCCGCCAAGGGCTGGGCGCCGCGACAGCACCAGCTCGATGTGCTCGACAGCTGGAATGCCGGCGCCTCGGCGCTGCTGATTGCGCCCACCGGGGCCGGCAAGACACTGGCCGGGTTCCTGCCGACGCTGGCCGACCTGGTTGCCGGCGACCATCAAGGCCTGCACACGCTCTACATTTCCCCGCTCAAGGCGCTGGCGGTGGATGTGCAGCGAAACCTCACCGGCCCGATCCTCGAGATGGGTCTCAAGATCACGGCGGAAACGCGGACCGGGGATACGCCGGCCAGCAAGCGGGCGCGGCAGCGCGCCAAGCCACCGCATATCCTGCTCACCACGCCCGAGCAATTGGCGCTGCTGATCAGCCACCCGCAGGCCGAGCTGTTCTTCGGTTCGCTCAGGCGCATCGTGCTCGACGAGCTGCATGCTTTGGTCACCTCCAAGCGCGGGGAGCTGCTGTCGCTGGCCCTGGCGCGCATTGCGAGCCTCGCGCCAGATCTGCAGATCACCGCGCTCAGCGCCACGGTGGCGCGGCCGGACCTGTTGCGCGACTGGATCGCCCAGCCCGTGCCCGGTCGGGTGACAAAGCTGCTGGAAACCACCGGCGGGGCGGCGCCGGTGCTGGAAATCCTCGCGACCCAAGAGCGGCTGCCCTGGGCCGGGCATTCGGCCAATTATGCCCATCGCGACCTCTACGAGACCATCAAGCAGCACCGAACGACCCTGCTCTTCGTCAATACGCGCAGCCAGGCCGAACTGCTGTTCCAGGGCCTGTGGGCGATCAATGACGACATGCTGCCCATTGCCCTGCATCACGGTTCGCTCTCGGTGGAGCAGCGGCGCAAGGTGGAGGGCGCCATGGTGGCCGGCGCGCTGCGGGCGGTAGTCTGCACCTCGACGCTGGACCTCGGCATTGACTGGGGCGATGTGGATCTGGTGGTGCAGGTGGGGGCGCCCAAGGGCAGCTCGCGCATGCTGCAGCGCATCGGCCGGGCCAATCACCGGCTCGACGAGGCTTCCAAGGCGCTGCTGGTGCCCTCCAACCGCTTCGAGGTGCTCGAATGCGAGGCGGCGCTGGAAGCGGTGGCCGAGCGGCACCAGGACAGCGAAGACCCGGTCAATGGCGGCTATGACGTGCTGGCCCAGCATATCATGGGCATGGCCTGCGCCGCGCCCTTTGCCGCCGACGCGCTTTATGACGAGGTGCGGCTCGCCTGGCCCTATCGCGACCTGCCGCGCGGTCAGTTCGACCGGGTGCTCGATTTCGTCGCCACGGGCGGCTATGCGCTGCGGGCCTATGAACGCTATGCGCGGCTCAAGCTGACGCCGGAGGGCACCTGGCGCGTGGCCAATCCGCAGGTGGCCCAGCAATACCGGCTCAATATCGGCACCATCATCGAAGAACCCATGGTCAAGGTGCGGCTAGTGCGGGCGCGCGGGCTCAAGAAGGGACAGTCGCAAAGCCCGATCGGCGCCGGCGGCCGCGTGCTGGGCGAGATGGAGGAATATTTCTTCGGCACGCTGCTGGTGGGCGACACCTTCATGTTCGGCGGCGAGATCGTCGCCTTCGAGGGCATGCGCGACAACGAGGCCTTCGTGTCGCGGGCGCAGGCCACCAATCCGAAGATTCCGAGCTATATGGGCGGCAAGTTTCCGCTCTCGACCTATCTGGCCGAGCGCGTGCGGCGGATCATGGACACGCCGGATGACTGGCACAAGCTGCCAGACCAGGTCAGTGACTGGCTGCGGCTGCAGCGCGACGTATCGGTCATGCCGCGGCGCGACAGCCTCTTGGTCGAAACCTTTCCGCGCGGGGCGCAAAACTACCTGGTCTGCTACCCCTTTGAGGGACGGCTGGCGCACCAGACGCTGGGCATGCTGCTGACGCGGCGGCTGGAGCGGGCACGCGCGCGCCCGCTGGGCTTTGTTGCCAGCGAATATGCCCTGGCCATCTGGGGCTTGGGCGATCTGTCCGGCCTGATCCGCACCAATCGGCTGTCGCTCGATGATCTCTTCTCCCAAGACATGCTGGGCGATGACCTCGAAGCCTGGCTCGATGAATCGGCGCTGATGAAGCGTACTTTCCGCAATTGCGCTGTTATTGCCGGGCTGATCGAGCGGCGCCATCCGGGCCGCGAAAAAAGCGGCCGGCAGATCACCATGAGCTCGGACCTGATCTATGACGTGCTCTACCAGCACGAGCCGGACCATATCCTGATCCAGGCGACCCGCCGCGACGCGGCCCGCGGCCTGCTCGATATCGAGCGGCTGGGCGACATGCTGGCGCGCATCAGCGGCCATATCGTGCACAAGCCACTGAACCGGATCTCGCCGCTGGCCGTACCGGTCATGCTCGATATCGGCAAGGAGCCGATTTTCGGGGAAGGCCGCGAATCGGCTATGGCTGATGCGGCAGATGAACTGATGCGCGAGGCGCTTGGACAGAATTGAGTCAGGTCCAATTGCAGGCCGAGATCACGGAGACACCGATCTTGCGCTTTGCCGGCCATAATTTTGAGCCCCTGCCCTCCGGCGCGCTCTACTGGCACGCCCGGCAGACGCTGCTGGTGGCCGACCTGCACCTCGACAAGATGGGCAGCTTTGCCCGGCGCGGCCAGATGCTGCCGCCGTATGATACGGGGGTGACGCTAAGCCGGCTCGAGGCGGACCTGCGCCGCACCGGCGCCGTGCGACTGGTAGCCCTGGGCGACAGTTTCCACCGCGCCGATGCCGGCGCGCATCTGAGCGCGGCCGACCGGGCCCGGCTCGAAACCATTGCCGCGAGCATCGAGTGCGTCTGGCTGTCCGGCAATCACGACCCGCTGCCCAATGGACTGGTTGGGACTGCCCTGCCCGAGATCGACCTGTTCGGCCTGACGCTGACGCATGAGCCGCGGCGGGGGACTGTAGGACTGATCGCGGGCCACCTGCATCCGGCGGCGCAGATCCGCATCGAGGGCCGATCGACCCGCCGCCCGTGCTTTGTGCATGACAACCGGCTGCTGATCCTGCCGGCTTATGGCGCCTCGACGGGATCGATCAATATCCTCTCGCCTGCCTTTGCCGGCCTGCTGCACTTTCCGGCGCTGGAAGTGACCATGCTGGGCAAGGACCGGACCTATCCGGTGAGCATCCAGCGGCTGGTGCGCTCCTGATCAGCGCTTGAACAGCGCGCCGCCGAGCCAGCCGGTAAACAGCGCCAGCAGCACGCAGATCAGGCCATAGAGCAGCGGCTGCTGCACGGCGGACAGGGCCAGGAAGCGTTCAAAGCCGATCTTGCGCACCGAGAAGCCTTCCGACTTGCGCGCAATGACCTCGCCATTCTTGAACACAAAGGTCAGCGCCACATAGGGACCGGGCGGGGCATTGCTGGGCAGGGTCAGGCGGGCGGAGTAGAAATTGTCGGAGAGGAAATTGACGCCGTTTTCCTGGATGCCGAACAGGCCTTCCTCGCCCATCAGCCGCACCAGTTCGCGGCTGAAGATCTCGGTCTTCCACCAGTCGGCCGTGCTGGCGGCCAGGGTATAGGCTTCAGGCAGGATGCCGTTGGCGGTCAGCGTGGTGACATCGGTGATATCGGTGAGGCGGCCGCTCGAGAGCACCTGCAGGTAGCTCGGAAAATTGTCGAACTCGACGCGGTCGGTATTGAGCCAGATGCCGAAATTGTGGGTCTTTTCGCGCGCCACCCGATCCTGGGTGGGGCCGAGGACGACAACCACCACATGGAAAGGTCCGGTGACAAATTTCTGCTCGGAACCGGCATCGGGGGCGATCGAGCCGAAGAAGGTCATCCGCTCGCCGTCAAAGCTCGAGGTGATCTCGATGCTTTCATTGGACAGCTGGGAGACCAGGCGCTCGGCACTGGCCGGCAGGGCCAGCAGCAGCGAGAGCAGGAGGGCGACAAGCAGGCGGGTCAATTGGCACCGCCCAGCACTTCCGTGCTGAAAACATCGGCCGGGGTCAGGATCAGCGAGAAACCAAAGCGGATCGCCACTGCCAGCACCAGCAAAGCCAGCAGGCCGCGCAGCTGTTCGCCGCGCAGCTGCTTGCCGGCCGCGGCGCCGAACTGGGCGCCCACGGTACCGCCCACCATCAGGCAGAAGGCCAGCAGGATATCGACGCTCTGGCTCTGGACGGCGTGCAGCATGGTGGTGGCGGCCATCATGGCCACAACCTGGGCCAGCGAGGTGCCGATGACGACGCTGCCCGGCACGCGCAGCAGATAGACCAAAGCCGGCACCATGATGAAGCCACCGCCAATGCCGAGCAGCGAACCGACAAAGCCGATGAACACGCCGATGACCAGCACCGGCAGGACGCTGATATAGAGGCGCGATTTCTTGAAGCGCACGCGCCAAGGCAGGCCGTGGATCCAGTTGTGCTGGTTGGGCAGTCGCTCGCGCACGACGACGCCCTTGCGCGACTTCAGCAGGGAGCGTGTGGATTCGACCAGCATGAGCGTGCCGACAGAGCCGAGCAGGACCAGAAAACCCAGCGAAATGACAAAATCGAGCTGGCCGGCAGACCGCAGCAGGTCGAACGCGGCCACGCCGAACACGGCGCCGACAATGCCCGAGGCCACCAGATAAAGCGCCAGGTGCAGATCGATGCCGCCGCGCCGGTAATGGCTGAGGGCGCCCGAGGTCGAAGCGGCCACGACCTGGCCGGTTACCGAGGCCACCGCCACCGAGGCCGGCACGCCGGAAAAAATCAAGAGCGGCGTCAGCAGAAAGCCACCGCCGACGCCGAACAGGCCAGACAGGAATCCGACCGCCCCTCCGATCCCCACGAGAAAGAAGAGGTTCATCGAAAGCTCGGCGATCGGCAGATAGATCTGCAAGACCCTGGTTCCGTTCGAAATGACTACAGCGGCATCACCCTACAGGGTTGTCCGTCAACAATAAGTCAAAAGTTCCCACCTTTTGCCGGCGGGCACATCAAATCAATCATGCGCCAAGGCACGGCAGGCGCCGCCTCAATAACAGGCTTTTATGTCAGACGGGCTGGCTGCCCAGCACGGCCAGCAGGCGCGGGTTGATGATGCCGGTTTCGCTCATGCCGGTGCCGCGCTCGAAGGTACGGATGGCCTCGGCCGTCTTGGGCCCGACCACGCCATCGGGTGTGCCGATATCAAAGCCGAGCTTGCCGAGGGCCAGCTGCACCTTGGCAATGACCTCGCGCGACGTGATCGCTTCGCCGGTGACGAACTTGTCCGACCAGGTGCCGATGGGGGCAAAATTGGCGGCCAGGTCGATGGGAGTCATTTTCCAGACAGCGACTTCGGCATTGATGCGGCTGACGGCGTCAGCGCTCAGCGACTTGGCAATGTCCTCGCTGGCCTTGGCGGCATCGGCGTCACCGCCCATGGCGGCCAGGGCAAACCACTTGTAGGACTGCTCGAAATCCTGCGGCACGCCCAGGCCACGCGCATAGAGCATGCCCAGATTGAACTGGCTGTCGGTCATGCCGCGCGAGGCTGCCTGCTCGAACCATTCCGCTGCCGTTTCAAAGGCCTGCTCGCCCAGTTGTCCGCCGGCATAGAGCGCAGCCAGATTGTGCATGGCCATGCGGTTGGACGCCTCGGCCGCGCGCTGGTACCAGAGCTTGGCAATGGCCAGGTCCTTGTCGACGCCGGTGCCGGTCTCGTAGAGATTGCCCAGGCGATACTGGGCGGGCACGAAGCCCTGTGCGGCCGAGCGCTCGTACCAGATGGCCGCTTCGGCATAGTCCTGCTCGACGGCGCGGCCCTCGCCAAAAATGGCGGCGACTTCAAACTGTGCCTTGGCATCGCCATTGGCCGCGGCCCGGCGCAGTTCGAGCGGCCCGATGTCTTCCACGGGCAAGGCAAAGGTCGCCGTGCTTTCGGGCTGGCTGGCTATGCTGCCGGTCACCAGTTGCTCGGTCGCTGGTGTAGCGGCAGGCGTCGCGGCCCTTCCAGTGGTGCCGGAATTGGCCAGCAGCGTTGGCGGCATGGGCGTGGTGGGCAAGGCCGAGCGGGTAAAGCTGGACACATTGGGGTTGATCGAGCCGGTGGCCGTGTCGTCGATCATGTCGATGACGCGCGGCTCGGGCCGGACCAGGGAAACCTCATCGGCGGCGGCCGGCTCCTGGGCTGGCGGCGCCACGGGAGTGGGTGCCGCGACGGCGGCCTGCTGCGGCTGCTCGGCCATGCGCTGCATGACCAGATTGAGCGCCAGCATGGACACAGCGACCAGGGTGGCGGCCAGCAACAGGGGCCGGCGATGCCGGGTCAGAAAGCTTGGCTCTTGCTCGGCCTCGTCGTCGGGACCCGCGAAGGACGGCGCAGCCACGGCCTCGACCTTGGGCGCCTCGGCTGGCTTGGTCTTGGCCGGCTTGGTCTTGGCCGGCTTGTCGACGGGCGGCAGCGGATCGGCGCCAGCGGCCGGCGTCTTGTCGGGCATGAAGCGCGACAGGGCACGACCGATGATGGAATTGCCGGTGGCGTCAGGAACAGCCGCTTCGGTGCGGGCACGTTGGGCACGGCGCGCGGCGGCCACAAAGGTGCTGGTACTGTTCTGGCTAAGCTGGGCTTCGGCATGGGAGACCGGTGGCGGCGTCACGCTGAAGGGTTCGGCGGGCGCCTGTGCCAGGCTCGACTGTGGGCGCGGCGGCCGCTCGACGCTGGCCGGATCAAAGGCGGGACGGCCGGCCGGGGCCGGCGCAGCGGCCTTGTCGGCAACGGGCTTGCCGGCTGCTGCCGGCTTGCTGGCTGCAGGCGGCGCGGCGGTCACACTGGGTGGCGTGGTGCTGAACTTGGCGGCGAGGGCGGATCGCACCGGCGTGGTGTCGCGGAAACCAGGATCAATCAACGGGGCATCGTCGCCCGGATTGGTCGGCATGGCATCGCTCTCGGCCAGCGGGCTGCCCAGGGCCGCCAGCATGGCCTCGAGCCGCTCGCCATTATTGCCTTCCGGCGTATCGTCGTCGGGAGTGGACCGCTCAGTCATAGGGGCCGGGCGCGATGCCGGTGGCTCTGCTCGAGCCGAGCTGGTGGCGGGCCGGGCATCAGCGCGCTGGTTCAGCGCTGCTTCGAGCCGGAGCAGCCGTTCGGCGGTATCCTGGCCTGCGGTATTGAACAGCGCGGCGATGCGCTTTTCCAGCGCCTGCATGCCGTCCTGGCCCATGCCGGGAGCGGCGGGAACGGCTGACTTGGCCACAGCCTGGGAGGTCTTTTCGGCGACCAGGTCGGCCAGCGCCTCATAATCAGGGGTCTTGCCAGCGCTCTTGATGAGCGTGGCCAGACGGTCCTCGATGCTCTTGAGGCTGTCGGGGCCGAACATGGCGACGGGGGCCGGCGCCTTGCGGGTCACCGCTTCGCTGGTGCGCTCGGCGACCAGGATGGCGACGGCCTCGATGCTGGCGGCGTCCTGCGGCGCGGCATAGAGCTTGGTCAGGCCGTTGAGCTGGGCGCCGGTTTCATCCATGCGCTTGATCAGCAGCTTGAGCTGGCTCTCGACCTGGGCGGTATCGGCGGCCGGCCCCATGCGGTCCGACAGCGCTTCGAGCTGGCTTTCGATCCGGTCAAAGCGGGGTGCCATGCCAGCCATGACGGCCTGGCGCAGGGCCATTACGTCCTGCTTGAGGCCGGCGACATCGCCATTGGCAGCGTGGAAATCGCCGATGCGCGAGGCCAGGGCATCCACTTTGCTGACCAAGGCGCCCGGCGCCGTCTCGCGGTCCTTCATGGCCTTGGTGAAGGCGGCCATTTCAGCGGTCAGCCGCTCGAAATCGCCCGAGGACAGCGTCACATTCTTTTCGATGGAGTCGATGCGATCGTAGACGTTGCGCACGCCGGCTTCGATGGCCGCCATGGCCGGTGCAAGCTTGCCAGCGTCCGCGGAAGCAGGCGCAGCGGTGAGGCGATCCTCGCGGCCGATCTCGCGCTCCATCTGCTGGGCCTGCAGTTCGGCCAGCTTGCCTACGGTGGTGGAGAGATCATCGAGGCGCTTGTTGATAGCGTTGAGCCCGACCTTGGGGCCTTTTTCGATCAGCGCGGCCAGGGCGGCAATCTGGGATTCGAGGCGCTTGACCTGACCGGTCTCGCCGACGGCGCCGGCCAGCAGTTCGACCACATGGGTCAGCTGCTCGACCTGGCTGGCCACTTCATGCACGCTGCCATTGCTGGTGCGCTGGGATTTGAGTTCGCCTTCGAGGGTCTCAAGACGCCCCGACAGGCCGCCGACCAGCCCGCTCAGTTCGCGAAATTCGGGCATGTCGATGACGCGGTGACCGAGAGCGGCCGCCGTACCCGAGATCTGCCGGCCGCGGATTTCGGCGATGGCACTGGCCAGGGAATCCTGCTCGGCCTCGATCTGCTCGGCCTCATCGCGAAAGCTGAAGCGATCAACTGCGCGCTTGACGGTGCGCAGCGCCTCACGACGACGATCGACAGGCTCAGGGCCCAGGACCTGATCGCGCAGATTGCGGACGCGCTGGGACAGACCGTCCAGCGCCGGCTCGTCGCGTTCGACACGCTCCACGTGGGCATAGCGCCCCTCGACCTGATCGAGGAGGGCAACCAGTTCACCGCGCAACGCCTGCCACTCGCCCGGCTGAGGGTCTGCGACCCGGTCGGGACTTTCCTGGAATGAGTGCGCGCGGGCCATAAACGGTACCTGTCATGAGAAGACGGCGCCCTCGCGATTCAACACGAAGGTATGAGCCTTACTCTTGGTAAAACATGGTAAAGAACGGGTTAAGCATCAGCCCATTAAGCCAACACGATTGCCCAAGTGGGCTGATTTCATCGGGGGTTATGGCTATAGGGTGACGATGCACCTGAATTGTCTGCGCGCTGGGAGGCTGACGCCAACATGACACGCCGCCGCATCATCATCGTCGATGACCATCCGCTGTTCCGGGCCGCGCTGCGGCAAACCCTGTCTGGGGGCGACGCCACCGTGACGGTGGAGGAGGCCGGAGATCTCGCCGGGCTCAGCGCCGCACTCGACGCCGATCGCGACTGCGATCTTGTCTTGCTGGACCTCAACATGCCAGGCGTACGCGGCTTTTCGGGCCTCCTGCTGCTGCGCGCGCAATATCCCGACATTCCGGTGATGATCATCTCGGCAGTGGAGGACAGCACGGTGGTGCGTCGTGCCTTCGAGCTGGGCGCGGCCGGCTATCTGCACAAATCGGTGGGGCCCACCGAAATCCGCCGCGCCATCGAAACGGTGCTGTCGGGCGAGGTCTTTGTGCCCGAGGGCACCATGTTGAGCGGCGATGATGGTCACACCGCGCTGATGCGGCGGCTGTCGACGCTGACGCCGCAGCAGGTGCGGGTGCTGATGATGCTCAGCGACGGGCTGATGAACAAGCAGATCGCCTATGAGCTGACGATCTCGGAAGCCACGGTGAAGGCCCATGTCTCGGCCATCCTGCAGAAGCTCGATGTCGACAGCCGGACCCAGGCGGTGATTGCCGCCGCCCGTATCGAAGACGGTCAGTTCGAGGCGCTGTTCTCCACCGGGCCGGACAAGAGCTAGAGGCTCGCCTTGCCGTCGGCCCAATCGGCGGTCCTGCTGCCGACCAGTTGGGCGATATTGGTCTTGCCCTGAGCCCGCACGGCCGAGACCAGGCCCCGCTTGATGGTATCGAGCAGGTCAAGCCCGCCATAGACCAGCGCCGAATAGAGCTGGACGGCATTGGCGCCGGCCTCGAATTTGGCCAAAGCCGATTGCGGCGAATGAATGCCGCCCACGCCGATGATGGGCAGATCGCCAACGCGCTGGCGCATCTGGGCGAGCTTGCGGGTCGACAGATCAAACAGCGGCTTGCCCGAGAGCCCGCCGGTTTCCTCGGCATTGTCCTGCCCGGCCACGCTGTCACGCGTGATGGTGGTGTTGGAGACGATCAGGCCGTCCAGATCGGTGGACAGCACCACCTTGGCGATGACGTCCAGCGCGGCTTCGTCAAGGTCAGGCGCGATCTTGAGAAAGACCGGGACGCGGGTCTTCGCCTTGGCGCGAGCGGCCAGCAGTTCGCCGAGCAGGCGGCGCAGGGCTTCGTCGGCCTGCAGATTGCGCAAGCCCGGCGTATTGGGCGAGGAGACATTGGCGGTCAGGTAATCGGCCAGGTCGGCAAATTTGAGGACCCCCGCCACATAGTCGGCGACGAAATCCTCGCTGTCCTTGTTGGCGCCGATATTGACCCCGAGCGCCGCGGGCACGCGCAGGCCCTTGAGCCGGGCGAAGGCGGCATCGTGGCCCTCATTGTTGAAGCCCATGCGGTTGATGACGCCCTGCGCCGCCGGCAGCCGGAACAGGCGCGGCTTGGGATTGCCGGTCTGGGGGCGCGGCGTCACCGTACCGATTTCGACCATGCCAAAACCCATGCGCGCCAGCGGGCGCGGCACCTCGGCGTTCTTGTCAAAGCCGGCCGCCATCCCGACCGGATTGGTCAGTTCGAGACCACACAGCGTGGTGCGCAGTTCGGCGCCATCGGCTTGGGCCTGCTCCGGCGCCATGCCCAGGCGCAGGGCCGCAATGGTGGCGCCGTGGGCGGTTTCGGCATCCATCTTGAGCAAAGCCTGCTGGGACAGAGCGGACAAAGCCGGCAGGCGCAGCAGGGGCGAGAGGGCAGAAAAGATCATCGGACGGCCTCGGGCAGTTGGCAGCTGCCATCGGCCGCCACGGTCAGTGGCGCCTCCCAGGCGATGGAAGCGGTGGGCAGCGCACCGCCATGGAGATGGGGGAACAGCGCCCCGTTGCGCGAGGCCTCCCAGACCAGGCCCAGGCCAAGGTCGGCGCTGCGCACGGCCAGCAGCACCAGCCCGGTCTGGCCGGCAAAGTGCAGGCGCAGGGTTTCGGCCAGCTGGCCGGCGCTGGAAAAATGGATATAGCCATCCTGGGCGTCGATCGGCATGCCGGCAAAGGCGGGCGTGCTGCGCGCGGGTGCGAAGGCGGCTTCGGTGGCGATCTTGTAGACGAATTCGGTGCTGCTCATGGGCGCGAACCTAAAGGCGCGCGCGGGCAGCCGCAAGCACCGCAAGGCGGCTCTTTACAGGGGAAAGAGAGCGGCATATATCTAGGATTAAATTCCACGACTGAGACACATTTCCTGTTCCGGACAGACCCCATGTTGTCACACCGAGCCATTTGGGACGGCATTGATGCGCTGGCGCGGCGCCATGGCCATTCCGTTTCGGCGCTGGCCAAGCTTGCCGGCCTCGACGCCACCGCCTTCAACGTCTCCAAGCGCGTCAGCAAGGACGGCCGCGAACGCTGGCCATCGACCGAGAGCATTTCCAAGGTTCTGGAGGCGACCGGCGAGGGCTTTGACTCGTTCCTGGCGGGCAGCGGCGCCTTCATCCAGCTTGGCGGCAATGGCCCGGCCCGCACTGTCCCGCTGCTGGGCCTGGCGCAGGCCGGGCGCGGCGGTTTTTTCGACAGCGCCGGCTTTCCCGCCGGACAGGGCTGGGACGAAGTCGCCCTGCCTGCCGCCGAGCAAAGCGGGATCTATGCGCTTGAAGTGCATGGCGATTCCATGGAGCCGCTCTATCGCGAGGGGGACCGGATCGTGGTGTCGCCCACCGAACAAGTGCGGCGGGGCGACCGGGTCGTGGTCAGGACGCGCGATGGCGAGGTCATGGCCAAGATCCTGGCCCGGCAGACCGGACGGCAGATCGAGCTGCACTCGCTCAACCCGGCCTATGAGCCGCGCATTTTCGAGCTCACCGAAATCGAGTGGATTGCCCGCATCATCTGGGCCAGCCAATGAACGAGGCCGTCGACCCCAGGCGGATCGACAAGGTGGCGCGCTGCTTTGACGGTGCCGGGCGCCTGGTGCGCTGGCCGTCCAAACGGGCCGACCAGTTGCTGGTGCTCTGGGTGGTGTGGTCCTACCTGCCGGCCGATGCACAGATGAGCGAACCCGAGGTCAGCTCGATGCTGCGCGACTGGCATGTCTATGAAGACTATGCGCTGCTGCGCCGCGAACTATGCGATCTCGACATGCTGCGGCGCACGCCCAATGGGCGGATCTACCGGCGTGTCGAGCATGACATGCCGGCAGAGGCCGAAGCGCTGCTGGCGCGCTTCAGCCCAAACGCCGCCTAGGCCGCCAGCATCTTGCCGGCCAGCGCGTCGGCGATCAGCTGGCGGGTATTGTCGATGCCGTAGAGCGCCACGAAGGAGCCGAAGCGGGGGCCGCGTTCCTGCCCGATCAGCACCTGGTAGAGCATCCGGAAGAAGTCGCCGGACACGCCGGGACCGCCCGCCGGGCTCTTCTTGCTGTGATCCTGGTAGCGCTCGACCTGGCGCGCGACGTCGAGCGCCGCATTCTGGATCGCCTCGTTGTCGGCATGGGCCGGCAGCGTGGCAAAGGCGGCCGACAGGGCCTCGAGCGCGGTGCGCTCGACATCGTCGGGGGCACGATAGGTCTTGGCGACGAAATTGCGGAAATAGCGCATGGCATAGCCGACCAGCGCATCGAGATGGGGATGGGTCTGCGGCGACACGCCCGGGGCATAGGCCGAGATATAGCCCCACATGACTTCGGGCGTTTCCGGGTTCGAGGCCGTGGCCAAATTGAGCAGCAGCGCAAAGGTGACCGGCATGTCGATCTCGGGCACATTGCCGTAATGGACATGGAAGGCAGGGTTTTCCAGACGCGCGGCGACATCCTGCTTGGCATAGGCCGCGACATGGGCGGCATATTCGTCCACCGCGCGCGGGATGACGTCGAAATGCAGGCGCTTGGCGACACGCGGCTTCTGGAACATGTAGAGCCCCAGGCTCTCGGCCGGGGCATAGGTCAGCCATTCGTCAATGGTCAGGCCATTGCCCTTGGACTTGGAGATCTTCTGGCCCTCGGAATCGAGGAAGAGCTCATAGACATAGTGCTCGGGCGGATTGCCGCCGAGAATGGCGCAGATCTTGTCGTAGATCGGCGCATTGGTCTGGTGGTCCTTGCCGAACATTTCGAAATCGACGCCCAGGGCAGCCCAGCGCATGCCGAAGTCGGGCTTCCACTGCATCTTCACATGGCCGCCGGTGACCGGCACGGTGGTGTCGCGCCCGTCCTCGTCGGCGAAGGTGATGGTGCCGTCCTTGGCATTGACTTCCTTCATCGGCACATAGAGCACGCGGCCCGAGAGCGGCGAGATGGGCAGGAAGGGACTATAGGTGGCCTGACGCTCGACGCCCAGGCTGGGCAGCATCACCTTCATGATGGCGTCATAGCGCTCGGCAGCCAGGCGCAGCACGGTGTCGAACTTGCCGGACTTGTAATAGTCGGTGGCGCTGGCGAACTCGTAGTCGAAGCCGAAGGTGTCGAGGAAACGGCGCAGCATGGCGTTGTTGTGATCGCCGAAGCTGGCATATTCATTGGTCCAGGGATCGGGCACGGCGCTCAGCGGCTTCTGCAGATGCGGCTCCATGGCCTCGCGCGACGGCACGTTTTCCGGAATCTTGCGCATCCCGTCCATGTCGTCGGAAAAGCAGATCAGCCGCGTCGGCACTTCATCGCGGGTGAGCAGGCGGAAGGCCGTGCGCACCATGGTGGTGCGGGCCACTTCGCCGAAGGTGCCGATATGAGGCAGGCCGGAGGGCCCATAGCCGGTCTCGAACACGGCTTCGCCCTTGCCGGTTTTTTCCAGGCGCTTCACGAGCTTGCGGGCTTCCTCAAACGGCCAGGCGCGGGCAGTCTGGGCAGCGTCAAAGAACGCAGGGTCGAGAACGGGCAGTGGAACGGGCGACAAAGGGCGAGCCTTTCGAGATGAGGAAGTGCCGGGTTGTGTTGCATCCCGGCGCTGTGGCGTCAACGATTTCAAGGGCTGGCCTGCTTGCCAAGCCTGCCCGAGGCGCCTAGCTATCGCAGGCTGATGCCCCACCCTGGATTGATCCATGCCCAATAGTGCCCATGACGCCCTGATCCACCTGATGATCGTTGCCGCCTCCTCGGACAGCCAGATGACCGAAAAGGAGCTGGTGCGCATCCAGGGACTGATCAGCCGGCTGCCGGTCTTCGAGGCGTTCGATCCGAGCCGGCTGCGTGCCGTGGCCAATGCCTGTGCGGACACGCTCAACGGCCCGGGCGGACTCGACCAGGTGCTCGACGATGCCATCGCCGCCCTGCCCGCCAAGCTGCAGGACACCGCCTATGCACTGGCGGTGGATGTGACCTCGGTGGACCTGCATCTCGAGCAGGAAGAACTGCGCTTTCTCGAAATGCTGCGCGACCGGCTCGACCTCGACCGCCTGACCACAGCCGCCATTGAAGTGGCGGCCCGGGCCCGGCATCGCCGGATGCCCGATCAGTAAAACCCGACCGGGAACCAGCGCAGGTAGAGCTCGTCGAGCACGCCATTGTCCTTCAGGCGCACCAAGGCCCAGTCGATGGCGTGGCGGACGGCATCATTGCCGGCGAGCACGGCAATCGACAGGCCCTCGCCGAACAAAGCCGGCCGGAAATAGGCGCCGCCGGCAAAGCCGCAGCAATCGAGATTGTCATTGATCCAGAAGGCGGCGCGCATGCCGTCGCCGAAAAACACATCGACATCCCCGGCCTGCAAGGCGGCCAGACCCTCGAGCTCGGTGTCGGCGGGCTCCAGCTGCGTCGCCGGCAAATAGCGCTTCATGAAGGCTTCATGGGCGCTGCCGCGTCGCACGGCGACGGTCTTGCCCGCCAGGGCATCCGGACTGAAGGCGGCAACATCTGCATGACGGGTGACGAAGCGTCCGGGCAGAGCCATGTAGGTGGCGGAAAAATCAAACAGTTCGCCATTGGCCGCGGACATTTCGAGGCCCGCAATCAACGCATCGCCCTGATTGTCGGACAGGGCATCGGTCGCCTGGGCCCAGGGCCAGGCCTGGAGGGTGCAGGCGACATTGACCTCCTGGCAGATGGCCTTGGCCAGATCGACATTGAAGCCGATCAGCTCGCCGCCACTGTCACGAAAATTGAAGGGCGGGAAATCGGCCGTGGTCAGGAAACGGATGGCCGGCAGGGCGGTAGCACCGGGCAGGATTTCACGCGCCGACGGATCGGCGTGATAGGGCAAGGCCTGCGCAAAAGCCGACCCTGCCATCGCTGCCAGCAGCAGTATTGCACCTGTCAGACCCGCTAGCCGCACCGCGCCGCCCTCCCCTAGAGCTGGTCCAAACCATAGAGCAGGTCAGCGAGCAGGTCGTCGCTGGCTTCAAGCCCGACCGACAGCCGCAGCAGGCCTGGGGTGACCCCCACTTCGAGCCGCGCCTCTTCGGTCAACCGGGCATGGGTGGTGGTGCGCGGATGGGTGATCAGCGACTTGGCATCGCCCAGATTGTTGGAAATCAGGATCACCGCCAGCGCGTCGGACAGGGCAAAGGCAGCCTCCTGGCCGCCCTTGACCTCGAGCGCCATAAGCGAGGAGCCGCGCGTCATCTGCGCCTTGGCCAAATCGTATTGCGGATGGCTGGAGTGATGGGGATAGATCACCCGGTCCAGCTTGGGATGGCTGGCTAGCGCCTCGGCAATCTGTTCGGCGCTGTCGGTCATCTGCCGCACGCGCAGCGACATGGTCTCGAGCCCCTTGAGCAGGACCCAGGCATTGAACGGGCTGAGGGAGGCGCCGGTCTGGCGCAGGAAGGTATGCAGGTCGCCCTCGATCAGCTTCTTGGAGCCCAGGACGATGCCGCCCAGTACCCTGCCCTGGCCATCGATATGCTTGGTGGCCGAATAGGTAACGAGATCGGCGCCCAGTTGCAGCGGTTTCTGGTAGAGCGCGGTGGCAAAGACATTGTCGACGATCAGCACGGCGCCATGGGCATGGGCGATATCGGCCACGGCCTTGATATCGACCAGTTCCAGCGACGGATTTGTCGGGGTCTCGATGAACACCACCTTGGTATTGGACTGCATGGCGGCGGCGAAATTGGCCGGGTCGCGTCCATCGACCAGGGTCGAGCTGACGCCGTAGCGCGGCATGAAATCCTCGACCACGAAGCGGCAGCCGCCAAACAAAGCGCGCGAGGCCACGATGTGGTCGCCGGCCCGGACCTGGCTCATGACGGCATCGGTGACGGCGGCCATGCCGGTGGCAAAGCCGCGCGCGGCTTCGGCGCCTTCGAGCAGCGCCATGCGCGTCTGCAGCACGTCGACAGTGGGGTTGGCGAAACGGGAATAGTTGTGGGCGCCGGGGATCTCGCCCTTGAACAGGCGCTCGGCATGGTCGGAGCTGGGATAGCTGTAGCCGGAGTTCAGAAACAGCGCTTCGCTGGTTTCGTTGAACGCGGTGCGATGCGTGCCGCCATGGACCAGCTGGGTTTCAGCCGACAGGCGGCTCGGGTCATTGAGGGGATTGTTCGCTTTTGACATGGTCACGCTTTCAAAACAAAAACCGGCACGCTGACAGGCGGCCGGTTCCCAAACGGTCTTTAGCAATTTGTTTAAAGTGGCTGCAAGCGACCGGCCAAATCACCACTGGATATGATCTAAGGCCAATTGGCGGTTGGCGTCAATTGCAGGGGTTGCTAGAGACGGCCAAGGCAGCGGGAAACCAAAAGCATGGACAAGCAACAGAACTGGCCGCAGGGCGTGTTTCCGGCGCGGCTGATCGAGGCGCTGCACCAGCAGGGCTCCATCAGGGCCGATCGTCCGTTCGATGGCGATCAGGTGCAACCGGCAAGCCTGGATCTGCGGCTGGGCGATGTCGCCTTCCGGGTGCGCTCCAGCTTCCTGCCAGGGCCCAGCCATTCGGTGGCCGAGCGCATCGAGGCGCTCAAGCTGCACGAGATCGACCTGACGCGCGGCGCGGTGCTCGAGCGCGGCTGCGTCTATCTGGTGCCGCTACAGGAAAGCCTCGAGCTGCCCGACATGGTCAGCGCCTCGGCCAATCCCAAGAGCTCGACCGGCAGGCTCGATGTCTTCACCCGCGTCATCGGCGACCGCGCTCGCGGCTTTGACCAGATGCCCGCCGGCTATGCCGGCCCGCTCTATCTTGAAATCAGCCCGCGCACCTTTCCCATCCTGGTGCGCACCGGCTCGCGGCTGAGCCAGATGCGCTTCCGCTGCGGCGACAACCGCCTCACCGTCGCCGAGCATCAGGCGCTGCATGAAAGCGACACGCTGGTTTTCGACAATGATGTGCCGGTGGGCGAAGGCGTGGCGCTCTCCATCGACCTCAAGGGCGTCGGGCGCAATGGCCTGGTCGGCTTCCGCTCCAAGCGCCACACCGCCGTGGTGGATGTCGACAAGAAGGCCGCGCTCGACGTGCACGACTTCTGGGAGCCGCTGCACAATCGCGGCCGCGAGGAACTGATCCTCGATCCCGACGAATTCTACATCCTGGTGAGCGACGAAGCGGTGCATGTGCCGCCCACCCATGCGGCGGAAATGATGCCGTTCGATCCGCTGGTGGGTGAGTTCCGCGTGCATTATGCCGGCTTTTTCGATCCAGGCTTTGGCCATTCCCCCGCCGGCGGCACCGGCAGCCGCGCCGTGCTCGAAGTGCGCAGCCGCGAGGTGCCCTTCCTGCTTGGCCATGGCCAGACCATCGGAAGGCTGATCTATGAGCGGCTGGCGGAAAAGCCCGATCGGCTCTATGGCTCGGCGCTGGGCTCGAACTATCAGGCGCAGACCCTCAAGCTCTCCAAGCACTTCAAGCCCTATATCGAATAGGCCGGGCTCGCCGCCTCGAGCTGCGCCCGATAGTCCGCCAGGATTGCCGCGTCGCGCTGCGCGGGCGGCACCGGCAGGGCGATATCGGCGGCGATGCGCGCCGGCCTGCCCGCGAGCACGATGGCGCGGTCCGCCAGCAGGGCGGCGTCCTCGGCAAGATGGGTGACGATCAGCACCGTGGGCCGGGTTTGCGCGACCAGCCGGGTGAACACCTGCTGCATCTCGCCCACCAGCACGCGGTCGAGCGAGACGAAGGGCTCGTCGAGCAGCAGCAGGCCAGCATTGACCGAGAAGGCCCGCGCCAGCGCCACCCGCCGCTGCATGCCGCCCGAGAGCTGGTGCGGATAGAGCGTGCCGGCCCCGCTTAGCCCGACTTGCGCCAGAACCGTTTCAGCCATGTTCAGGGTAATGGCGGGCGCCACGGCCCGGATATTGTCCGCAGCTCTCAGCCAGGGCAGCAGGCGCGGATCCTGGAACACGAAGCCGGGCGTCGGCGCGAGATGGGCCGGCACGCCATCAATGCTGATGGTGCCGGCAAAGTCACGGTCGATGCCGGCGAGCAGGCGCAGGATGGTGGACTTGCCCACGCCCGATGGACCCACCAAAGCCACCACGCTGGAGGGCGCCAGGGTTAGCTGCAGCTTGTCCAGCAGCGGCGCGGCCGCGCCGGGAAAACGCTTGGCCGCGATGTCGAGAGTTACGCCTGGACCGGACGCCATTGCAGAGCCCTCCGTTCCACGGGCCGCAGCAGGCCATATTCAAAGGCCAGCACGACCAGGATGAAGGAAGCCGTATAGGCCAGGATGCCGGTAATGTCGAAAAACTGAAACTGCACGGCGATGCGGTAGCCCACCCCGCCATCGCTGCCCAGCACCTCAAAGACCAGAACGATCTTCCAGATCAGCGACAGGCCGGTGCGCGCGGCCGCCAGCACGAAGGGCAGCAGCTGTGGCACGAAGATCAGCCGCAGGCGGCGCCAGGCTGACAGGCGGAAGACCAGGGCCAGCTCGTCGAAGTCATGGGCAAAGCTGCGCACGCCCTCGCGCGTGATGGAAATCACCAGTGGCAGCTTGTTGATGGTGACCGCCAGGATCAGCGCCAGGTCGGTCAGGCCGAGCCAGATATAAAGCACGATGGCGACGACGATGGCCGGCAGGTTGAGCCCCACCAGCAGCCAGCCGGAAAACAGCTGGTCGACCCAGCGCAGGCGGCCAAAGGCAATGCCGAGCGCCGTGCCCAGGACCATGGCGGCGGCGAAGGCAGTGGAGGCGCGCAGCAGGGTGCGGCCGAGATCGACCAGCAGGGGCCCGGTGGTCGCCGCGTCCCACATTTCGGCGGCCACCGCGAGCGGGCCGGGAAACAGGCGATGCACGAAGAGCATAGACAGCAGCTGCCACAGGATCAGCAGCAGCGGCAGCGACAGGAGGCTCAGCGCCGCAGGCTGCCGACGCCCCTGCCCGCTGGGTGCGGCCGCTGGGGAGGCGTTCGGGTCTATTTGCTGTAGCCTTGCCAAAAGGTGCCCGGCGCCAGGGTCTGGGTCTCACCCACCAGTTCGCTGCCGCCGAATTCGGCCATGAGGGCAAAGGCCTGTGCTGCCGCATCCATCTGGTCGGGCTGGTAGTGGCTCACAATGCCGGCGCGGTAGTCGTCGCGCAACTGGGTGAAGAGCGCATCGTCATCCGTCGCGCCCATCAGGTCGCGTAGCGGCTCCCAGGCGGTGTCGTCGGACAAGAGCAGGGCCTTGGCCGAAAAGGAGGCGTCGAGAAAGGCCGTGAGGGCCGCGCCCTTGCTGGTGGCGGTCGCCTCGGCAAAGGTCCAGCCCAGGAGCGGCGGCTGCTCGGGCACGCCCAGAGCGGCCAGCATATCGGCCACCGAGAGCAGTTCGGTGAGGCCGGCAGCCTTGGCGCGGGCGTTGAAATGCCAGAAATTGAGCCCGGCCGCGACCCGCCCGTCGCGCAGCAGTTCGTTGACCAAAGGGGGCGCCCCATAGTTGACGGTGACGTCATTGACCAGGTTTGCTCCGGTCAGCTTGTGGTAATAGGCCTGCAGCACGACCCAGCTCTTGTCGACCGGGCCACCGGCCACGGCAATGGTCTTACCCTTGAGCGCATCCACCCCGGCAATGGCACTGTCAGGCCCCAGCATCAGACCGCCCACCGCCAGCGAGTGCGGTACCATGGTGATGGCATTGCCCTGATTGCGCTGGATCGAGACCCAGACGAAGTCGGAGAGGATGACATCCACCGCGCCCGCCTGCAGCGCGATCTGGCCGGCGCGGCTATCGGCCAGCGGCCGCAGTTGCAGCTCAAAGCCATGCTCGGCATCGAGGCCGAGCCGCTTGATGGTATCGATCTCCCACTGCACGGTACCGCTTTCCTGGACGCCGACGGTCAGGACCGGCAGCGGAGCGGGCTGGGCCATGGCCGGGGAGACCAGGAGCGCCAAAGCGGGCAGCAGCAAGCGGATCAATCGACGCACGGCATTCTCCAGGGCTGACTAGGCGGCACCGATCGGGGGATCGGCGGCCGGTCGCAGCGGCGCGTCCGCTATAGCAAGAAAATCGGCCGTCCGGCGACGGTGCCGGACAAAATAATCGCCGTTCTGCGGACGCCCGGGGTCCCGATGCGGGAAAGGCGGCAAGCTAGCTCTGCCGGGCCGTGACTATGCCTTGACGCCTGCGCCGATTTCCAGCATCTATTCGCCCGATGCGGGTGTAGCTCAATGGTAGAGCTTTTGCTTCCCAAGCAAGTGACGAGGGTTCGATTCCCTTCACCCGCTCCAGCCAACCTTCCCCCACATTCCCGCCAATTTGGCTTTGCTGCCTCGGTTCAAGGCGCGCTCGCCGCTGACTCTAGTCGGTCCGGACCGGCAGTTGCCTGCCGGCCCAGCGATCGTCCTCAGATCGGATAGTGGATCGCGCCATCCTGGACGGTGATCCAGCGCAGTTCGGTAAATTCGGCAATGCCGGCCTTTCCGCCAAAGCGGCCATAGCCCGAGGCCTTGACGCCGCCGAAGGGCATCTGCGCCTCGTCGTGCACGGTAGGGCCATTGATGTGGCAGATGCCCGATTCAATGCGGGCGGCGACGCCCATGGCGCGGGTGACGTCGCGACCGAACACGGCGGCCGAGAGGCCATATTCGGTGTCATTGGCGACGCGCACGGCTTCATCGAGGCTGCTGACGCGGACAATCGCCACGACGGGGCCAAAGGATTCGTCGTGATAGAGCTTCATGCCGGGGGTGACGCCGTCGACCACGGTGGCCTGCATGATGGTGCCCTCGATGCTGCCACCGGCGACGATGCGGGCGCCCTTGGCGACGGCATCCTTGATCAGGGCGTCAATGCGCTGGGCGGCGCTGAGATCAACGAGGCACCCGAGCGGGGTATTGCCGGCGCGCGGGTCGCCTGCCTTGAGCGAGGAGGCCTTGGCGGCCAGGGCGGTGACGAAGGCGTCGGCGACCTTGTCATCGACCACGACGCGTTCGGTGGACATGCAGATCTGGCCCTGGTTCATGAAGGCGCCGAAGGCGGTGGCGGCCACGGCCTGATCCAAATCGGCATCGTCGAGCACGACCAGCGGCGCCTTGCCGCCGAGTTCGAGCAGAGCCGGCTTGAGGGCACGGGCCGACAGTTCGGCAATGTGGCGGCCGACGCGGGTCGAGCCGGTGAAGTTGACGCGGCGCACCGCCTTGTGCGCGATCAGCGCCTCGACCAGCACGGGCGCATCGGTGGGGGCATTGGAGACGACATTGAGCACGCCGGGCGGCAGCCCGGCCTCGAGCAACGCATCGGCAATAAGGCGATGGGTGCGCGGGCAGATCTCGCTGGATTTGAACACCACGGTATTGCCGCAGGCCAGCGGCGTGGCCAGCGAGCGCACGCCCAGGATCACCGGGGCGTTCCAGGGCGCAATGGAGAGCACCACGCCGGCGGCCTGGCGTATGCCATAGGCGGTCGATCCGGGGCGGTTGGAGGGGATGATCTCGCCGGTGATCTGGGTGGTCAGCGAGGCGGCCTCGCGCAGCATGTCGGCGGCGAGCATGACGTTGAACCCGGCCCAGCCGGCGGTCGAGCCGGTCTCGGCGCCCATGGCGGCGATGAAATCGTCGGTGCGGGCCTGCAGGCGATCGGCGGCGGCGAGGAGGATCTTGCGCCTCGCGCCGGGGGACGTCTTGCTCCAGCCGGGAAAGGCCGCGGCGGCGGCGTCGGCGGCGCGCAGCGCATCATCCACCGTTGCCGCGGCGGCGCGGGTCGCCAGTTCGCCGGTGACGGGATTGTTGCGCTCGAAAGTGCCGCCGCCAGTGGCTTGGCATTCCACGTTGTCGATGAGCAGGCCGAGATCGGTCATGGGGTAACTCCATTGGTGAAGGGGGCGGGGGTGACGGCACCCAGGAAGGCTTGCTGCACGGCGGGATCGTCGCGCAGGGCGTCGGCGGTGCCGCTGCCGGTAATGCGGCCGGCCTCCATGAGATAGCCGCGATGGGCAATGGCCAGGCTCGCCATGACGTTCTGCTCGACCACCAGCAAGGCGATGCCAGTTTCCCGGATGCGCCCAAGGGCAGTGAACAGCTCGCTGGTAACGATGGGCGCGAGGCCCAGGCTGGGTTCGTCGAGCATCAGCAGGCGCGGGCAGCTCATCAGCGCCCGGCCGATGGCCAGCATCTGCTGCTCGCCGCCCGACATGGTGCGGGCAATCTGCTTTTGTCTCTCGCCCAGGCGAGGGAAGAGCTCGAGCACCAGCGCGCGCTGGCGGGCTTCATGCGGCCGGGCCGGCTTGGCATAGGCGCCCAGCTGCAGGTTTTCGGCGACCGTGAGATCGCCAAAGATGCCGCGCCCTTCGGGGACCAGGGCCACGCCCAGCTCGACATATCTATGTGCCGGCAGGCCGACCAGTTCGGTGCCGGCAAGATTGACGCGGGCGCCGGGGGCCGGCCGCAGCAGGCCCGCGATCGCCTTGAGCAGGCTGGACTTGCCGGCGCCATTGGCGCCCAGCACGACCACGGTCTCGCTCTCGCCGACGTCTATGGAAACGCCGTCCAGCGCCAGGTGCTTGCCGTAATGCAGGGAAATCCGGCTGGCGCTAAGCATGGTCGTTCCCCAGATAGGCGCGGATTACTTCGGCATCGGCCAGCACGTCGGCCGTGGGACCGTCGGCGATCTTGCCGCCGGCATTCATGACGATGCAGCGGGTGCAGAGGGCTCGTACCGCATCCATGACGTGCTCCACCAGCAGGATGGTGATGCCGCGTTGGCGAAGCGCTGCGATGAGGTCGATGCCGGTGCGCAATTCGGTGGGGTTGAGCCCGGCCAGCCATTCGTCGAGCAGCAGCAGGCGCGGATCGGTGGCCAGCGCGCGGGCCAGTTCCATGCGCTTTAGGTCGATATAGGTAAGGCTGTCGGCCGGCTGGCTGGCGCGACCGGCCAGGCCCACATCAGCCAGCAGGGCCTCGATTTGGGTCGTCGCTTCCCTGCCCCAAACGTGCTGCTTGCGGAAGGCCAGGGCGGCCAGCACGTTCTCGCCTACGCTGAGCGAAGGCAGCGCGCGTACCAGCTGGAAGGTGCGGGCGACGCCGCGATGGGCAATGCGGGCGGGACCGAGCCGGGTGATGGCGTGACCGTCGAGCGCGATGGCGCCGTCGGACAGGGGCAGATAGCCCGAGATCATGTTGAGTGCCGTGGTCTTGCCCGAGCCATTGGGACCGAGCAGGCCGACGGTTTCACCCTCGACCAGATCGAAGCTGAGGCAGTTCACAGCCGTGAGACCGCCGAAGCGCTTGGTGACGTGCTTGAGCGAGAGCAGGGTCATGCCGGCACCCGCTTGCGGGTCAGGCGGGCCCAGAGGCTCTCCCCGGCAGCGAGTACGCCATTGGGCAGCACGAAGACGATGGCGATGAACAGCAGGCCCAGGATGATCGAATAGTGGTTGGGGAAGTTGGCGCTGAGCCATTCAAACAGCAGGAAGAGCGGGATGGCGCCCAGCAGCGGCCCGAACAGCCGGTTGGGGCCGCCGAGCAGGGCCATGATGACGACGAGGAAGGAAGTGGTTGGATTGAACACGATGGAAGGCTCGATATAGGTCCATCGTGGCGCCTGGATGGCGCCGGCCAGCGTCATGATCACGCAGGAGATGGAAAACAGCGTCAGCTTGGTGGCGGTGATGCGCACGCCCAGATGGCTGGCGACCGCCGGATCATCGCCGATGACGCGCAAAGCCAGGCCGATGCGCGACTGGCGCACCCACCAGGCAATGGCCAGCGTCGCCGCCAGCAGGGCCAGCAATTGCCAGTAGATGTGCTCGGGGCCCAGTGGCAGGAAGACATAGCGCCCCAGGGTGCGGGTGACATTGACCTCGTAATAGGTGACCAGCTGGCGCACCAGTTCGGTCAGCCCGAAGGTGAAGATGACGAAGTAGATGCCGGCCAGGCGCAGGGTGGCCAGGCCCACCAGCAGGGCGACGACAAGGCCGATACCGGCCGCCGCCAGCAGGACCATTGGATAGGGCATGGTCTCGCTGAGGACAGCAACCGTATAGGCGCCGAGGCCGAAGAACGCGACCGTGGCCAGAGAGATATAGCGGGTGGGGCCGGAGAACATGGCCCAGGCCGTGGCCAGCACGCCATAGCCGAGAATGCCGATCATCAGGCCCAGCGGATAGGGACCGACCAGGCCGGGAACAAAGGCAAGGGCCGCCAGGACCACGAGAGCGAGGAGGAGCTGCATCAGGCGGCCTTTCCGAACAGGCCCTGCGGCCGCACCACGAGCACGGCGAGGAACATGAGATAGGTGGCGGCCAGCGTCAGGCCGGGATCGACGAAGCTGGCAACCAGCGTTTCCACCAGGCCCAGGATCAGCCCGGCAGCCAGCGCGCCCATCAGGTTGCCGACGCCCCCCATGATGACCACGATCAGCGCCTTCATGGTGAAGATCACGCCCATGGTGGCCGAGAAGGTCAGATACATCGACACCACCACCCCGCCGGCGGCGGCCAGGGCCCCGCCCAGGGCAAAGGCGAGGCGGGCGACACTGTCGACATTGATGCCCACCAGCGGCGCCGAAGCCGGGTTGGCGGCGACGGCGCGAATGACGGTGCCCAGCCGGGTGCGGGTCAGCACCAGATAGAGGCCCAGGCCGAAGACCACGGCCAGGACCAAAGCCAGCAGGCGGTTGGCGGCAATGGTCGTGCCGAAGACATCGACCGGAATGGCCATGAAGCTATAGCTCATGAAGCCCGAGCCGAAGAGCACCAGCGCCACGCCCTGGATGACGAAGAGCAGGCCGAAGGTGGCGAGGATGGAGTCGCCTTCCAGCCGGCCCCGATCGCGCGAGCGGCGGGCCAGCGGCTGCAGCAGCAGGGCATAGATCACCCAGCTCAGCGCGAAGCCGGCGGGCAGCACGATGAGCATGCCGAGCAGCGGGTTGACGCCCAAAGCGGTGAACAGCACGAAGGCGGCGAAGCTGGCGGCGATGATAAGATCGCCATAGGCCAGGTTCATGATGCGCGCGACGCCATATTGCAGCGTCAGGCCCATGGCCACCAGGGCATAGGTGCCCCCGAGAACGAGGCCGGTCAGAATGGCGCTGAGCAGCATGGGCGCTCCGGAAAGTTAAGGTGTGGCAACGGGGATACCCCCTCCCAACCTCCCCCTGAAGGGGGAGGAGCAGTTCGTGTGTTTGGCTGTATTTCGCCTGGCCACCGGCCCGACACCTCCCCCTTCAGGGGGAGGCTGGGTGGGGGTTACTTAAGCCGCTGGAACCCAGGCCGGCTTTGGCACGACGGGTTCGCGTGACCCATCCCGCTCGGTATGGGCGAGGCCGACGAACTTGCCCTCCTGCCACTGGCCCACGGTCCACAGGCTGCGCAGCTGGTTGTGGACCAGCTTGACCTTGCCGATCACCGTGTCGAATTCGCCGCTGGACAGTTCGGCCGTGATGGCCTCGCGGTCGATGTCGCCGACGCGCTCGATGGCCTGCTGCAGCATTTGCAGGCTGGCATAGGTGATGGCGCTGGCCCAGCTGTCAGGCGCCTGGCCGTTGAGCGCGGTGTGGCGCTCGAAATAGGCGGCGAGTTCGGCGCTGTCGGGGTCGATGCCGCCCACGCCCATGACGCCGTCATGATTGGGCCCGGCAATGCCCGGATAGATCGGGAAGGCGGTGCCGACGCCTAGGTAGAAGACCTTGGGGCTGAAGTTGGCCACGACAGACTGCTGGGTCAGCGCGAAGGTATCGGGCGGATAGGAGAAGGCGACAAAGGTGTCTGCGCCCAGGCCGGCGACCTCGTTGATGATCGGCGCGAAGTCGGAGGTGCCCAACGGATAGGTCTTGTCATAGACCAGCTCGAAGCCGGCTTCGGTGAAGGCCGGGGTCGCGGCCTTGGACAGGTCGATGCCGAAGCCGTCGGCGACCGAGGCAATGGCGACCTTGTTGTTGATCGTGCCGGCGTCGCGCTGGGTGACCAGCAGGGCGACCAGGGCATTGGCATAATCGTGGCCCCCGCCCAGCATCCAGAAGCTGTGCTTCCAGCGCGCCGCCAGCTGCGGCGCCATGTCGGTCACGGCCGTGGCCGCCAGCTGGGGATAGGCGAAGCGGTCAAAGGTCGGACCGGCGGCGAGGTTGGCGCCCGTGCCCCAGGTGGGCAGGATCAGATCGACATTGTCCTGCGTGGCGAGGCGCTCGATGGCGCGCACGGTTTCTTCGGCGGCGGAGCGGTCGTCATATTCGGTGACTTCGATGGGCAGCGTGACGCCCAGCTTGCTCAGCGTGATGCCGCCGGCGTTGTTCACGTCGTCGACCCACAAGAGATAGTTCGGCGTGGTGGTGATGCCGGCGCCGGCGGCGTTGGCGCCCGTCTTGGAAATGGCATAGCCGATGCGGACGGCGGTGCGGTCTTGCGCCAGCACCGGCAAGCCGGCCAGTGCGGTGGCGACAGCGCCGGCGCCCATGCCCTGCAATACGGTTCTACGGCTGATTGTGGTCATTGATTCCTCCTCCTTGCCCGCCTGGCGGGCGCTCCCCGGTTCGCAGCTTGCGCCGACCTTCAAGGGTCTTTTGGCGTCCGGCTTCGTCCTGCCAAAACGCTAGTCGCATGGGCGTGAGGTGAAAATGGACATCACAGAGAGATAAATGTACTTTTGGCGGGCATTTGAGGGAATTGGGACCATGCTATCGAACCAGCAGGCGGCGCCGCCACCCGGCCCGGGGCTGACGCAGGATGTCGAAGTGGCGGAGGTCGCGGGGGCGCTCTCGGTCATGGAGTGGGATTTCACCGCCGCCAAGGCACGGCTGGGCGCGCATGGCTTCGTGCTGGCCTCAGGCCGGGGCATGGTGCAGCTGGGGAGCACGACGACCACCATCGAGGCGCCCTGCGTGCTGTGGCTGCCCAGCGGCCTCATCGGCAGCGTGCGGCTGGAGGCCGGCGCGCGCGGCATGATGATGACGGTATCGGACGCGGCGCTGGGCCGGGTGGTGCCAGCCAGCGCCATTGCCGATCCCCTGCGCCAGGCCATCGACCGGCCACTGCTCGGCATCCGCATCGAGGCTGCTGCTGCCGGCGCCATCATCGCCGATCTCGAGGACATGCGGCACGAGGCGCGCGCCGAACTGTCCGGCATGCGCGAGGCGATCATGAGCCGGCTCTGCTTGGTGCTGATCGCCTTCTGGCGGCTTGGCGGCGTCACGGCGCCGCCGCAGGCCTCGCCGCGCGTGCTGGTGCAGGGCTTCATGCAGCTGGTCGAGCTGCATGCGCGGGCGCAGTGGCGGGTGGCCGACTATGCCCGCACCATGGGGATCTCCACCGACCGGCTGACCACGGCGATCCGTCGCGCCACCGGGCAGTCACCGCTGCAGCTGGTGCATCACCGGCTGCTGGAAGAGGCCGAGACGCTGCTGGAACGCTCGGCGCTGCAGGTCAGCGAGATAGCAGAGGTGCTGGGCTTTCGCGACGCGGGCTATTTCAACCGCTTCTTTTCCCGCCTCAAGGGCATCTCGCCCGGGCGATACCGCCAGCAGCAACAGCAGCGGCGGGCAGGCCGGGATGGTTCCTATGCGGCGTGGCCGTAACTGTCGCAGCAGTCCGGGTGCCCATGAATGCCCCTGCCCCGTGGGCGCCGTCACGAGCTTGGCGTCGCGACAATGCAACACCCTGCAGTCCTCGGCACAGTGCCACAGGCGAGGCGTGATCGATTGCGGCAGATCCATAGCTGCCGCCCAATCATGGGTCTGCCCGAGGCGCTACTTGATCGCGGCAGGCACCAGCATGCGGCGGAGTGTGGCGTCGCGCAGCACGAAATGATGGAACAGGGCGGCGCCGGCATGCAGCACGATCAGGATGACGAAGGCTGGCTTGGCCAGTTGATGGATCTCGCCGACTTCAGGATTGACATAGACAGCCAGCAGACCGGTGACGGGCACCACGACGAGCAGCGCGTAGAACAGCCAGTGGGTTGCCTTGGCTGCCAGGACAAGCAGGGGATTTTCGTCAATTGGCGCAGGAACGCCCTGACGCAGGCGGATGGCGAAACGCAGCGCAACGAGAGCCAGTACCGAAAGGCCGACCCAGTAATGGGCGGTGGCCAGAGCGGCATCGGTGCCGCCAAGGGCCTCCCCCTCTTCAGCCGCTTCGGTGGCGGCGACCATGCTCTCGCCAAAGACCAGCTGGAAGAAGATCAGGGCGGCGATCAGCCAGTGCAGCCCGATCTGAAGCGAGGAATAACCGGCGGATTGTGGGTGGTCCATGCTGTCGTCCTCGATTGGGGCCGAAGGGAAAGAAACGGCGCGCCATCATCCCCATGATGATCCCTGTTTGGGGGCAATAGATAGTGGCTTGTTTGCCGGCCCCGCCTGACGGTCGAGAGTATCGGGTCCGAACCCGGGGCGACCGCTGGCGCGCCGCCCCAGATCGGGCTAGCCTATTGGCCTGCTTGGTAATAAGTCTGGACATTATGGGGGCCGCCGCGTGACGATGCGGGCGGCCTGCCCGGCATTGAAACCGGACAGATCTGGCCTGGAAGAAGGACGCGACATGTCGCTGGTTGAACGGCACAGCATCACCACGCTTGGCCAGGGCGAAAAGACCATGATCTTTGTGCACGGCTATGGGTGCGACCAGAACATCTGGCGGTTGCTGACGCCCTATTTCAAGCAGACCCATACCCTGGTGCTCTACGACCAGGCCGGTTCCGGCAAGGCGGACCCGGCCGCCTATGACAAGACCAGACATGCCAGTCTTGAGGGCTATGCCGACGACCTGATTGCGATCAGCCAGATGCTCGGTCGCGGCCCGCTGATCGTTGTCGCCCACAGCGTGGGCGCCACGATTGCCCTGCTGGCCGCCAGGCGGCGGCCGGAACTGTTCGACCAGTTGGTCCTTATCGGCCCCTCGCCATGCTACCTCAATGATGGCGACTATGCCGGCGGCTTCGACCGCGCCGGGCTCGAGGAGATCCTCGAATTCCTGCAGATCAATCTCGTCGGCTGGTCGGCGCAGATGGCCCCGGTCATCATGGGCAATCCGGAACGGCCCGAGCTCGCCGCCGAACTCGAAGCCAGCTTCTGCCGGAATGACCCGGTGATCGCCCATCTGTTTGCCAGGGTCGCCTTCCTCTCCGACCACCGGGCTGCGCTGGCCGCGGTGGCAACGCCAGCGCTGATCCTGCAAAGCGACGATGATGTGATCGCGCCTGTCACGGTGGGGACCTATATGCACACCGTCATGCCCGATGCCGAACTGGTCATCCTGCAGTCGGCCGGCCACTGTCCCCATGTGAGCGCTCCCGACCTGGTGGCCGCTGCTATGCGCGACTACCTGGCGGCATAGGACATAGAGACGGTGACCGTTGAGCGCAGCCACGCCAATACTGACGCCCAGGTCGATCTGTTCGACCTGGCGCCCTGCGCCATGGTGGTCTGTGACCGGCAGGGCCGGGTGCGCCGGTTCAACAGGGCCTTTGCGCGCCTCGTCGGCTGGCTGGGCAAGGCGCCGCCCGAAGGCCGGTTCAGCGACCTGCTGACCCGTCCGTCGCAATATATCTTTGGCTCGCAGGTGCTGCCGCCGCTGCAACTGGCCGGCGCCGTAGAGGAAATCGAGCTCGATATTGTCGGCCCTGCTGGCGGCACCCACGCCGTGCTGCTCAGCGGCGTCCAGCTCGACGATCCCGATACGGGCTGGCTGCACTATTTTTCCCTGACCATGACCAAGGCCCGCCGGGCCTATGAGCGCGAGCAGCTCGACGCCCGAAGCCTGCTCGATCGCAAGCAGGAATATCTCAATCTAGCCGAGAAGCTGGCCCGGGTCGGGCATTGGCATGTCGACCTGGTGCAGCGGACGAGCTTCTGGTCGCCGGAGATCTACGCCATCCACGGGATGGACCCCAGCGGCGGAACGGGGCCGAGCTTTGACGAAATCATGGCGCGCTATCACGACGATGACCGCGAGGCGGTGCTCGGCATCATCGGCGGGGCCATTGCGGCCCATGAGCCGTTCTGGTTCCAGAAGCGCCTTGCGGCCACGGCCGAGCGTGGCGAACGCATCGTGGAGGCATCCGGCCTGGTCGAGGTCGGCGCCGGCGGACAGGCGACCGGGGTGTTCGGCGTGCTGCGGGACGTCACCGATACGGTCAAGGCGCAGCACGATCTCGAGACCAGCGAGGAGCGCTACCGGCTGCTGGCTGACAATGTCCCCGGCATGATCGGCTACTGGGACAGCAACATGGTCTGCCGCTTTGCCAACCGGGCCTATCTTGAATGGTTCGGCCGCTCGCCCGAGGCGCTGATCGGCCGCACCATGCGCCAGGTGCTGGGCGAAACGCTCTACGCGCTAAACCGGCCCTATATCGAGGGCGTGCTGGCCGGCATCGACCAGGCCTTCGAGCGCGCCATCGTCAAGCCGTCGGGAGAAACGGGCGATACCTGGGCCAATTACGTGCCCGACCTCGATGCCGAGGGCAGAGTGCGCGGCTTTTATGCGCTGGTGACCGACATTACCGAGCTCAAGCAGCGCAATCTGGCCGAGCTGGCCTCCAATGCGCTGCAGTCGGCCGTGCTGTCGAGCACCAATTTCATCGTCATCGCCACAACGCCAGAGGGCGTGGTGACGGTATTCAACAAGGCGGCGGAGGCCGCCCTGGGCTATGCCGCCGACGAGGTGATCGGCAAGCAGACGCCGGCGCTCTGGCACGACCGCGACGAGGTGATCGAGCGGACGCGGGAGGTCAACCGCGTGCTGCCCGAGCCCATCGAGCCGGGCTTTGCCACCTTCCTCGCCCTGCCCGACCGCAATGGCATGGTGTCGCGCGACTGGACCTTCATCCGCAAGGACGGCAGCCGCTTCCCGGTTCGCCTCAATGGCTCGCGCATCCTCGATGCCAGTGGCACTGTCACCGGCTATCTGGGCGTCGCCGAAGACATTACCGAGCGGCGCAATGCCGAGATGGCGCTGCGCAGCAGCGAGGAGACCTTCCGCGCCGCCATGGAGAATGCCTCGATCGGCATGACCATCATGGAGCCGCCCGGCCGCTGGTTGCGCGTCAACCGGGCGCTGACCCATCTGCTCGGCTATAGCCAGGAAGAGCTGCTGGAACTCAATTTCCGCGCCATCACCCATCCGGATGACCTAGACCAGAGCGACCTGGTGGTCGAGCAGCTGCTGGCGGGCGCGGTCGATACCAGCACGATCGAGAAGCGCTATGTGCACAAGACCGGCCGCATCGTCTGGGCGCAACTCAACATTTCGGCGGTGCGCCACCCTGACGGCCGGCCGCAATATCTGATCGCCCAGGTGCAGGACATTACCGAGCGGCGCGAGGTGGAGCGGGTCAAGGATGCGCTGATCTCCACGGTCAGCCACGAATTACGCACGCCGGTGACCTCGATCCGCGGGGCGCTCGGCCTGCTGGCCGGCAGCATGGCCGATACCCTGCCGCCGGATGTCGCCAAGCTGATCGGTATCGCCAACAAGAACAGTGAGCGGCTCAACCTGCTGGTCAACGACATGCTCGATATCGAAAAAATCGCGTCGGGAAAGATGCAGTTCAATGTCAGCCGCTGCGACCTGGACGGTCTGGTCGCCGCCGCCATCGAGGACAATGCCCCCTATGCCGAGCACTTCGGCGTCAGCATGGTTGTCCAGGGCAGCCAGGCGGGCCTTTATGTCGCCGTGGATGCGGCGCGCTTCCAGCAGGTGATGAGCAATCTGCTGTCCAATGCTGCCAAGTTCTCTCCGCCCGGTGGCCAGGTCGAGATCTGTATCAGCGCCACCGATACGCTGTGCCGCATCGCCATTACCGATCACGGCCAGGGCATATCGCCGGCCTTTGCGCCGCATGTCTTTGCCAAGTTCTCGCAGGCGGACTCGTCGGCGACGCGCAGCCGCTCGGGCAGCGGGCTGGGCCTACATATCAGCCGCGAGATCATCGAACAGCTGGGCGGCGCGATCGGCTTTGAGAGCCCGTCGCACCAGGGAGCGACGTTCTGGATCGGGTTGCCGCGGGTTTAGTGCGGGGTCTGGCGGGGGGTGGGGCTTTGCGGTTTGCTGTGATTTGGGCTTTTGGAACGCAAAAAGCCCACCCGGTTTCCCGGGTGGGCTTTTTAGTATTCTGTTTCGACATTGTAATGAGATCATACGTTTTTGGCAGACCTTGCAGCGACCTACTCTCCCAAGCCTTAAGACTTAGTACCATTGGCGCGGAGGAATTTGACGGTCGAGTTCGGGATGGGATCGGGTCTTGGGCTCCTCGCAAGAACCACAAGGTCAGCGAAAAACGTATGAGTGAATTCTGGTTTTTTGGTTTTAGGACCAACAACGCGCCCATGCAAGGCGTGTTGGTCTGGTGTATTATCTGAGCCGATCATTCACAATCTATGCGGACATAGATTAATGAGAACGATCAAGCCAATCGAGCTATTAGTACCGGTAAGCTTCACATATTGCTACGCTTCCACACCCGGCCTATCGACGTGGTGGTCTTCCACGGCTCTCAAGGGAATACTAGTTTTGAAGGAGGCTTCCTGCTTAGATGCTTTCAGCAGTTATCCCGTCCGAATTTAGCTACCCTGCAATGCGGCTGGCGCCACAACAGGTCCACCAGAGATTCGTCCAACCCGGTCCTCTCGTACTAGGGTCAGCTCTTCTCAATATTCCTACACCCACGGCAGATAGGGACCGAACTGTCTCACGACGTTCTAAACCCAGCTCACGTACCACTTTAAATGGCGAACAGCCATACCCTTGGGACCTGCTCCAGCCCCAGGATGTGATGAGCCGACATCGAGGTGCCAAACAATGCCGTCGATATGGACTCTTGGGCATTATCAGCCTGTTATCCCCAGCGTACCTTTTATTCGTTGAGCGATGGCCCTTCCACGCGGGACCACCGGATCACTATGACCGACTTTCGTCTCTGCTCGACTTGTCAGTCTCGCAGTCAGGCAGGCTTATGCCATTGCACTCAGCGACCGATTTCCGACCGGTCTGAGCCCACCATCGCGCGCCTCCGTTACTCTTTGGGAGGCGACCGCCCCAGTCAAACTACCCACCATACGCTGTCCCGGACACTGTTATGCCGCGGTTAGACATCTATGACGATAAGGGTGGTATCTCATCTTGCGGCTCCACACGAACTAGCGTCCTTGCTTCAAAGCCTACCACCTATCCTGCACATGCCGACACAAATGCCAGCGTAAAGCTATAGTAAAGGTGCATGGGGTCTTTCCGTCTGACCGCAGGAACCCCGCATCTTCACGGGGAATTCAATTTCGCTGAGTCTATACTGGAGACAGTGGGGAAGTCGTTACGCCATTCGTGCAGGTCGGAACTTACCCGACAAGGAATTTCGCTACCTTAGGACCGTTATAGTTACGGCCGCCGTTTACCGGGGCTTCAATTCAAAGCTTTCACCTCTCCTTTTAACCTTCCGGCACCGGGCAGGCGTCAGACCCTATACGTCGTTTTGCAACTTCGCAGAGCCCTGTGTTTTTAGTAAACAGTCGCCACCCCCTCTTTTGTGCCACTCCTATAAGGTTGCCCTCATAGAAGTCATGCTTATCCCGAAGTTACGCATGCAATTTGCCGAGTTCCTTCAGTATAGTTCTCTCAAGCGCCTTGGTATACTCTACCAGTCCACCTGTGTCGGTTTAGGGTA
>NZ_CP045422.1:1932500-2195000 GCF_014926585.1 Devosia beringensis
TCCCAGATGAAATGGCGCAGGCCGCCCAGCATGTGGTGCAGCAGGCTCCAGGTATAGGCGAACAGCACCAGTTGGCCGAACCAGCTGGCAAACAGGTCATTGACCGGGTTGAGCGCCTCCTGGCCGATGGCGGCGGCGCCCAGCCAGAGCACCAGCAGCAGCGTGCCGGCATAGTTGGCAATGCCGGTGGCGCGGTGGGCGATGGACATCGCCATGGTGATGGTCCAGCGATAGATCTGGAGATGGGGAGAAAGCGGGCGGGATCGAACCGTCATGGGGCCTCGCTGGCGGCCGGTCAAAGCCGCTGCAGTTTGGAATGGTTCGAGACTTCTAGCGCCCAAAGGTTACAAATTCAAAGCGGTTAACCGGTATCGGGATGCTACTTTTGGCGGAAAGCGCACTTTGTTCGCATGGCGCACGCAATGTGCGAAGGGCGGACGGGTTGGGCGCCGCTATTGCCGGCGGCCATCCCGTCAACGTCGCATGCCCAGAGGCAATCCGACCCGGGGACACCACGGCAAGTGGGTGCCCCGGGCCGGATCCGTACCGGCTAGTGGGCCGCCGGCCGGCCGAAATCGAGATTGGTCGGCCTGGGCAGGACCGGTCCCTTGCGGCTATTGGTCGGTACGCTGGCATCGACCTCGACCAGGCTGAACCGACGGGCCCAGCAGCGGCCCGTGCCCTTGAGGAAAAAGCCATAGTGCAGGCTCAGCGCGGTGTCGGGCACGTCAAATACCACCGAGCGCTCGGCCCAGTCCTGCGTGCCCACCAAGGGGCCATCGGGCCGCTGCAATTCCAGATTGTCGAACAGCAGGGTGCCGCCGGCGCCGTCGATGCGGAACCAGACAGTCGCGCCGGTGCCGACATCCTCGGTGCGCAACTCACCGGCCAGCCGCATGCGCCTGTGCCTGAAGGCTTCGGCGTCAACGCTTTGCATGATGGTGCAGAAGTCGTCGCCGCGCACCTCATCGAGCAGGTCCGGGCGGGAGGCGATCAAGGCGGTGGCGCCATTCTCCTGGTCAATCCGGGTGTCATATAATTGCGGACTCTTGCCCGCCTTGAACCAGCCGTCGGGCAGGGGGCCGCTGCCGGCTATGGCCCGGTCGATCCGGGCGCTGAGCATGTTCCAGTTCGCAAAGCCGAACTGGCGGGAGACAAGCTCAAGGCTGTCACTATGGGTGATGTCGATGTGGCGCTCGCCCAGGGCCTGCCGGAGCAGTTTGGCCATGGCCTTGGCATTCATGAAACTATGCATGAGGTCGATCCTTCTCATCGGGCAGAAGAAGCATCAGTGCTCGCATTGCTGAAAGCCTGCCCGGATGGTCAGGGTCAATCAGGTCAAAAGGTGCATTCACCATCCATTGAAGGCGCGAGCGGCAGGCTGCACCAGCCTTGGATCAAGCCTATCGTCGCAGGCGGCTTTGTCAATGTCAGACCAACTGGCCAGGCGGCCGGCGATGACGGCGAAATTTCCGTGCGCCACACCGGCTTGCGCATGGCGGTTGTGAGTCTGGCTCACTGGCTCTCGCGCCCAAGTTGGGCCATAGCTGGCCCGATTGTCCCGGGAGCCTTCATGTCCAGCAGCGTCAAGATCAACAGCGTCACCAAGCTCAGCCACAATTGGGGGCGGTTCGACAATTACGAGGTCACCCATGGCCGGCGCGATGGCAGCACGCAGACCGTGCTGCGCGAGGTCTATGACCATGGCAGTGCCGCGGCCGTGCTGCTGCATGCGCCCGAGACGGACACGGTCATCCTGACCCGGCAGTTCCGCCTGCCGCCCCATCTCAATGGCGATCCGGCCTGGCTGATCGAAGTGCCGGCCGGGCTGCTCGATGGCGAGGCGCCCGAGATCGCGGCGCGGCGCGAGGCGCTGGAGGAAACCGGCTATGCCGGCGAGGATCTGGTGCTGCTGTGCAATGCCTATATGAGCCCGGGCGCGGTGACGGAAAAATGCGCCTGCTTCATCGGGCGCTATACGCCGGGCCAGCAGGCCCATGATGGCGGAGGCCTCGCGCATGAGGGCGAAGATATCGAAGTGCTCGAGCTGGGCTTCGCGCAGGCCTATGGCATGATCGCCAGCGGGGAGATCACCGATGCCAAGACGATTCTGCTGCTGCAGGGCCTGGCGCTGCAGCTGGCTGCCGGCCCGGCAAGCTCGCCGGCCTAGTAGTCCACCAGCTTCTTGTCGGGATCATAGGGCTGATCCTTGGCCGAGCGGGTGACTGCCTGGCCGGCCTTCATCTTCTTGGCGTGGCCGTCAAAGGCATAGGTCGGGCTGCCATGCAACTGCCAGCCTTCGCTGAGGGCCTTGGTCACCTTGTGGCAGAAGGCGGCATCGTCCTCGCCGGTCAGAAATCGATAGATAAGCATGGGCGTCCCCAACAGGCGGGCGCGCAGGCGCCCGATTGATCTTGCAGCTTCTTAGCGCTAATCGAAGAACCATGCACAACTTTCCAGAACACCTGCTCAAGGGCCACGCCAATTTCATGTCGGACCGCTATGTCCGCGAAAAGGCGCGCTATCGTGAACTGGCCGCATCGGGCCAGACCCCGACCACCATGATCATTGCCTGCTGCGACAGCCGCGCGGCGCCCGAGGTGATCTTCGGTTCAGAGCCGGGCGAACTGTTCGTGCTGCGCAATGTCGCCAATCTGGTGCCGACCTACCAGCCCGATGGCGGCCAGCACGGCACCTCGGCGGGTATCGAATTTGCCGTCAAGGCGCTCGGCATCGCCAATATCGTGATCATGGGCCATGGCCGCTGCGGCGGCATCAAGGCGGCGCTCAGCCCCGATTCCAGCCCGCTCGACAGCGGCGACTTCATCGGCAAATGGATGAGCATGCTGGGCGGCCTGCCCGAGCAGGTGGCCCAGAACGCGCTGATGACCGAGAGTGAACGGCAGACAGCGCTCGAGCGCATCTCGATCCGCAACTCGATCGCCAATCTGCGCACCTTCCCCTATGTCGCTGAGCTCGAGGCACAGGGCAAATTGGCGCTGCACGGCGCCTGGTTCGATATTTCGACCGGCGAATTGTGGATCATGGATGCCAGCGGCGACTTCATGCGGCCCGAGATCTGACGCTTTGCAATAGTGCGACCGCATGGATGGGCCGTGGGCAGTTGTCACGGCCGCGTGATCGTGCGCGAAAAATGCCGCGCCCTTGACATATGGGCGCTCTGTCTTGCGCGCGATTTAGAAAGTCACAAATCTTTCAGGCGCCGCTGGCCGTTATATTGTGTATCGAGGGGCTCGCTCGAGAGCACAGTGCTGAATTCAAGCGAATATCGGCCTTCATCGTCTATGCCTTGATTGGGCACTTGCTGCCCCGAACATGCCCGATATTCTCCCGGCCCGCGCCTTTTTTCAAACCTTTGCCGGTCACATTGCCCGGTCATTGTCTATCTCATGGGTTGCAGGAGAGCAGCCCGTCGGCAGCCGGCTAACCGGGTACCGCTTTTATCTCCCCAATGTTGGAGCTCAACTCCCATGAAAAAGATCATTCTCTCGACTCTCGTCGTCCTCGGCATGTCCGGCGCTGCCTTTGCGCAGGGCGCCACCGATCTCGTATCCGTCGATACCGACGTGAACGGCTCCGTGTCCTTTGAAGAGGCGGTTGTTGCCTGGCCGGATCTGACCGCTGAGGCCTTTGCCGCAGCCGATACCGATGCCAATGGCGAATTGTCGGCCGAAGAATATGCGCTGCTGACCTCGGCAGCGCCCGCGCCTGCCGCGATGTAAATCAGACGCCTCCCTCCCGGGCGTTACGGAGCCACCCCACCGCGTGTGGGGTGGCTTTTTGTTGTGACGGTTGTGGTCAGAGCAGCGGCGTCGCCCGCGGCCGCAGCAGCGTCACCAGCAGGCCGGCGATCACCAGCACGGCGCCGGCGATCTCGATGGGCGTAATGGTTTCGCCCAGCACCAGATAGCCTGAGGCGAGGCCGGTAATGGGCACCAGCAGGGTGAAAGGCGCCACCACCGAGGCGGGATGCCGCGCCATCAGCCAGCTCCAGATCGCCATGCCGAGCAGTGTTGCCGGATAGGCGAGAAAGGCGATGAGGGCGGCGTCGCCCCAATCAAAGCCGGCCATCGCGGTGGTTACGGCAGCGGGCCCTTCCACCAGCAGCGACAGGGCCAGCAGGGGCAGCGGCGCGACCAGCGCGCCCCAGACGGTCAGCGCCAGCGGATCGACGCGACCGGCCTTCTTGATCAGGATATTGGCGAGGCCCCAGCACAAAGCGGCCAGCAGCGTCATGCCCAGCGGCAGCAGGGCGGCATCGGCCAGGCGCTCGGCGCCGATCACGGCTATGCCGGCAAAGGCAATGGCGGCGCCCAGGATCTGCACGCGGCGCGGCCGTTCGCCGAGCAGGAAAAAGGCCAGCGCCATGGTGAAGAAGGCCTGGGTCTGCAGCGCCAGGGAACTGAGTCCTGCCGACATGCCCCAGGCCATGGAGAGGTTCAAAAAGCCATAGAGGCCGACGCCGAAGGCAAAGCCATAGGCCACCACCAATTGCCAGGCCACCCGGGGCGGCTTGATGAAAAAGACCAGCGGCAAAGCGGCAAAGAGGAAGCGCAGAGCGGCAGCCAGCAGCGGCGGCAGGGCGGCGACGCTGAGCTTGATGACGACGAAGTTGAAGCCCCAGATGGCCACCACCAGCAAAGCCAGCGCGACATGACGGATCGGCATCAGGCCGGCCGCAGTCGCGCCAGCAGGCGCGGTCCGAAGACGTTGAGCATCAGGCCGAGAAAGATCAGCACGCTGCCGGCCAGTTCGAGCCCGCTGATGGCCTCGCCCAGGAAGACGAAGGCGGCGGCAAAGCCGACAATGGGCACCAGAAGCGCAAAGGGCGCGACGAGGCCCGAGGGGTGGCGCCCCAGCAGCACGGCCCAGCCGCCATAGCCGAGCAGGGTCGAGCCATAGGCAATGAACAGCACCGAAAAGATGGCCTGCGGGCTGATGAAGGGCAAGGCCAGCAGCGGCCCGGGGCCCTCGAGCAGCAGCGAGAGCGCCAGCATGGGCAGAGGCGGGACGAGGCTCCCCCAGATGACAAAGGCGAACATGTCGACATTGCCGGCGCGCTTGGTGACGATATTGGAGACGGACCAGAAGAAGGCGGCGGCCAGGGTCATCAGCAGCGGCACCAGCACGGCGCCGCCGATATGTTCGGCGCCAATGGTCACAAGGCCCGCCAGGGCAATGCCGGCGCCGGCCAGGCGCAGCGGGGTGGGTCGTTCACCCAGGAAGAGCGCGGCCAGGCCCAGGGTGAAAAACACCTGCATCTGCATCACGAGGCTGGCCAGCCCGGCCGGCATGCCCAGGCCGATGGCGGAAAACAGGAAGCTGAACTGCAGCACGCCCACGGTCATGCCATAGGTGATGAGCAGGCTCCAGCTGACGGCCGGGCGGCGCACGAAGAAGATCGCCGGCAAGGCGCAGCCGATATAGCGCAGGGCGGTCAGCAGGTAGGGCGAGACCTCGTCGACGCCCCATTTGATGGCGACGAAGTTGAGGCCCCAGAGCGTCACGACGCCAAGGGCCAGAAGAAGGTCGCGAATCGGCATGATGACCTGCGGGGGGGTGAGGGCTGGCTTGGCCATATCATGCTGGCCTGGCCGAATAAACCGGCAGAGGGTCCACCCCGGCAGGCGCCGGGGCAGACCAGTCGCTATCGTCTCAGGCGGCGTCGCGCGGCTTGAGGCCGAGCTCGATCAGCGTTTCGGCGATCTGGATGGTGTTGAGCGCGGCGCCCTTGCGCAGATTGTCGCTGACGATCCAGATATTGAGGCCGTTTTCGATCGTGGCGTCCTCGCGGATGCGGCTCACGAAGGTGTCATATTCGCCGACGCATTCGACCGGGGTGGCGTAGCCACCGGGTTCGCGCTTGTCGAGCACGGTCACGCCGGGCGCGTCGCGCAGGGCGTCGCGCGCCTCATCCGCCGAAATGGGATTCTCGAACTCGATATTGACCGCTTCGGAATGGCCGACAAAGACCGGCACGCGCACGGCGGTGCAGGTCACCTTGATCTTCTGGTCGAGGATCTTCTTGGTCTCGGCCATGACCTTCCACTCTTCCTTGGTCGAGCCGTCTTCCATGAAGATGTCGATATGGGGAATGACGTTGAAGGCGATCTGCTTGGGGAACTTGGAGCCGCCGCCCGGGCTGTCATTGACGAAAATGCCCTTGGTCTGGTTCCACAGCTCGTCGACGCCTTCCTTGCCGGCGCCCGACACCGACTGATAGGTCGAGACGACGATGCGGCGGATCTTGGCCAGGTCATGCAGGGGCTTGAGCGCCACGACCAGCTGGGCGGTCGAGCAATTTGGATTGGCGATGATGTTCTTGCGGGTGGCGCTGGCCAGCCAGCCGGCCAAAACCTGCCCGTTCACCTCGGGCACGATCAGCGGCACATTGGAATCATAGCGCCAGAAGCTCGAATTATCGATGACGATGCAGCCACTGGCGGCAATGCGCGGGCCCCAGTCCTTGGAAATGTCCGAGCCGGCCGACATGATGGCGAAATCGACGCCGGCAAAGTCGAAATTGTCGAGATTCTTGGCCTTGAGGATCTTGTCGCCATAGGAGATCTCGCGCCCGGTGGAGCGCGAGGAGGCGAGAGCGATCACCTCGGTGGCCGGGAACTTGCGTTCGGCCAGAATATTGAGAACTTCACGGCCCACATTGCCTGTGGCACCGACGACGGCGACGCGATAACCCATTTTTTGGAACTCCAGTCCCTTACCAGTTTCGCCTCCCGCGCCAGTCATGCGACTGGCGGTGATCCGGTTGCGCCGCTCCCCGTCGGGAGGCGACCCGGGGAAAAGCGTCAGGCGGTTTTGGTGGTTTTGGTCATGCGCGCAACGACGCGCCCGGCGGGGCGCCGGGTGGTGGTCCGATCAGCAAAGACAGAAACGCTGCGCATCAAGTGACTGCTTGTTTGGAAAAGCAGGCGAAGTCATACGCCACTATAGGATTTAGTCAATGCTGCATTGGTCGCTGCGCTGCCGGGCTGCATTGGCCGCTGCGCGGCTCAGGCCGCTCTGGCCACGGCGGCTTGGCAGAACTGCCCGCTTGCAATAGACCGGGCTTCGCAGCTGACAGGATCTCCCCATGCCCCATTATGATGTCGTCATCCTTGGCGCCGGCGCTGCCGGCATGATGGCCGCCATCGAGGCGGGCCGGCGCGGCCGCTCGGTGCTGGTGGTCGATCACGCCAAATATGCCGGCGAGAAGATCCGCATTTCGGGCGGCGGGCGCTGCAACTTCACCAATGTGAACGCCACCATCGACAAGGGCCGTGATCGCTTTCTCAGCGCCAATCCGCGCTTTGCCCTCTCGGCGCTCAGCCGCTACACGCCCGACATGTTCATCGCCATGGTCCGGGATCACGGCATCCAGTTTCATGAAAAGACCCTGGGCCAGCTGTTCTGCGACGGGCCGGCGACGCAGATCAATTCCATGCTGCTCAATGAAATGCGCAAGGCCGGCGTCACCATGGTGCTCGAAACCTCAGTCGAGGCCGTGGACCGCGGCAGCGACGGTTTTTCCCTGCAGCTGAGCACCAGTTCGATCACCTGCGAAGCTCTCGTGGTGGCTACCGGCGGCAAATCCATTCCCAAGATGGGGGCTTCGGGCCTGGGCTATCAGCTGGCCACCCAGTTCGGCCTGCGGCTGACCGAGACGCGGCCCGCCCTGGTGCCGCTGACCTTTGAGACCGGGGCGCTGGACAAGCTCAAGGAGCTCTCGGGCATCGCTACCGATGCCATTGTCAGCCACGGCAAGACGGCGTTCGAGGAGGCGCTGCTGTTCACCCATCGCGGCCTGTCCGGCCCGGCCATCCTGCAGATTTCCTCCTATTGGCGCGAGGGCGACGCCATTGCGGTCGATCTGTTGCCGCATCAGGATGCCGGCGAAAAGCTGCGCGCCGCCCGCAGCGCCACGCCCAAGCTGCAGGTGCAGACGGTGCTGGCGGGCTTTCTGCCACGCAAGCTGGCGCAGCTGCTGGGCGAAGAGCTCGACATGAGCGGGATGATCGGGGATTTTTCCGACAAGAAGCTGGCTCTGGTCGAGGCCGTGCTCAAGGAGTGGACGCTCAAGCCGGTCGGCTCGGAAGGCTATCGCACCGCCGAAGTGACGCTGGGGGGCGTGGATACGCGCGATCTCGATGCCAAGACCATGGGCGCCCGGGATGTCCCGGGGCTCTATTTCGTCGGCGAAGTGGTCGATGTCACCGGCTGGCTAGGCGGCTACAATTTCCAGTGGGCCTGGGCCTCGGGCTGGGCAGCCGGACAGGTCGCCTAGCGCCGATTGTTGCCTAAAACTTCCAGCCGAGCCGCAGGCCGACATTGGACAGGCCCTGGTTCTTCTCGCACCAGCCATTATTGGAGGTGTGCTCATAGGTCAGGGTGGCGGTGACGTTCTCGCTGACATGGGCGCCGACGCCGTAGCGCTCGTAGAAGTTCAGGCGGCAGCCGAAATTGGCGTGGCGCGTGTCGTCGGGCGAGCCGGTCAGATAGCCATTGTGCACCGCGCCGCCAAAGGCGCCTTCGAGATAGAGCGGGGTGTCAAAAATGGGCAGCTGCCAGGTCAGGCTCAGATGCAGCAGGCTGTCCTGGCCATCGGTATTGAGGGTGACGCCCAGATCGGGCCGCGGCGAGCCGATCCAGCGGAAGGCCTCGAGGTCGGGCGACTTGAACAGGACGTCAAAGCTGATGTCCTCGATCTGGTTGAGCTTGTACTCCCAGGGCGGCGGAAACAGGATATAGCTGACGTCATGGGCGTGCAGGCCCACGCGGATTTCGTCGACGACCTCGGCAAAGGGGCTCGGCGTCAGCAGGCTCTGGGCCTGGGCCGGCAGGGCGAGCAGGGCCGATACTGCGATGGCAAAAGCGGCGGTAAGCAGTTTCGACACGGCGATTCCTCTAGTGGCGCTCCAGTAGAAGCCGCAAAGCGGGCAATGAGTCAACGCAGGGTGGCACATTCAGGCGCGAAGTGACCGTCGCGCCACGCGACAGGCCTCGCTTTCATCGTAATTTGACGATAGAAGGGCGCGATTGCTGTAAAGGATTGACGCCATGACTGCTCCATTCGCCCTGTCGCTGCAGGATCTCGCCCCCATTGCCGAAGGCTCCAGCACCGCCGAGGCCCTGGGCGAAACCATTGCCCTGGCCCAGGCGGCCGACCAGCTGGGCTATACGCGGCTGTGGTATGCCGAGCATCACGGCATGCCCTCGATCGCCTCGTCGGTGCCCGAGATCCTGATCGCCAGCGCCGCGGCGCATACCAAATCCATCCGCGTCGGCTCGGGCGGCGTCATGCTTCTCAACCACGCGCCGCTGCATATTGCCGAGGCCTATCGCACGCTCGAGGCGCTGCATCCGGGCCGCATCGATCTGGGGCTGGGCCGGGCGCCGGGGGGCGACGGCTATGCCATGCGGGCCCTGCGCAGTGGCGGCGGCGAGGAATTTTCCAGTTACCTGGCCGAGCTGATGGCGTTTGACGAGGACAGCTTTCCGCCCGAGCATCCATTCTCGCGCGTGCCGGTCTCGCCGGGCGGCATTGCCCTGCCACCCAAATGGCTGCTCGGCTCATCGGGCAACAGTGCCCAGGCCGCCGGCCAGCTGGGCATCGGCTATGCCTTTGCCGCCCATTTCAGCCATACCCCAGCCGCCCCGGCCTTTGACGCCTATCGGCGGGCCTTCGTACCCAGTGATGCCTTCCCCAGGCCGCAGACCATGCTGTGCGTTTCAGTGGTCTGTGCGCCGACCGACGAGGAGGCGCAGTATCTCTCGCGCTCGCAGGCCGTCAGCTGGGCGCTGTTCACCTCGGGCGAGCAGCGCAAGCTGATGAGCCCGGAAGAGGCGCATGCCCGCGTGCTGACCCCGCAGCAGCAGGCGGTGATCGACCATCAGTCGAGCCTGTGGATCGTCGGTTCGCCCGAGACGGTGCGCGACGTGATCGCCGAAAAGGCCGAGGCCAGTGCAGCCGACGAGGTGATGATCACCACCACCATCCACTCCTATGCGCAGCGCCGCCGCTCCTACAAGCTGGTGGCCGAGGCCTTCGACGTGGCGCCACGCTGGTGAAATAGCTGCAAAACCGTCGATTTCGGGCAGAATCGGGCATAGCGTTAAGCTCTCCTTGGCGGTTGCGGCCTAGCGTGCGCAAGGTTGGGGGACAGGCTGGACATGAGCGCAGCGTTTTTCATCTTGGCGATCAATGTCTGCGTTGCCGGCATCTTTGCCACGGCCTTTGCCGTGGTGGCGGTGACGACGCGCGCCGCCATCAGCGCCCGCTGGCTGTCGGCCGCCTATGGCATGGGCGCGCTCTATGCAGTGCTCGAATTCATCCTGCCGCTGCACGGTCCGATGCCGGTGCGCAGCGTCGCCGTGTTCACGGCCTTCCTGCTGGCCGAGGGGCTGATGGTGATTGGCCTGGCCTGGCACTATAATGTACCGCCGCCCTGGCGCGTGCTGCTGGGCCTGGTGCTGGTTTCGATCTTGATCAATGTGGCGATCCTGGACATGCCGCGCCCATCCCTGGTGCGGGCACTGCTCTATCAGGGGCCCTATGCGGCCATGCAGGTGATTGCCGTGGTGGTGATGCTGGCGGCGCCGCCGGCGCGGCGCGGCGCGCTCGATCTGCTGCTGCTCTCGCTCTATACGATCGGCGCCATGCAGTTCCTTGGCAAGGCGGTGCTGTCATCGGTGCTGGGGCCAGGCGCCACCGAGCAGGATTACGTCACCACCACCTATGCGGCGATCTCGCAGGCCAGCGGCGCTGTCCTGCTGGTGGCCCATGGCCTGCTGCTGCTGCTGCTGCTGGTGCGGGCCAGTATGGACGAGATGACGACACGCTCGGAAACCGACACGCTCTCGGGGCTGCTCAACCGGCGTGGCTTTGAGGGGCGGGCCGAAAAAATGCTGGTGCGGGCGCATCGCATCGGCCTGCCGATGACGCTGCTGGTCGCCGATCTCGATCACTTCAAATCGATCAATGACAACCATGGTCACGCCGTGGGCGACCGGGTGATTGCCGCCTTCGCCAAGGTGTTCAAGACCGCGGTGGATCATCGTTCGGTGCTGGGGCGGCTGGGCGGCGAGGAATTTGCTGTGCTGGTGCCGGCCTCCACGCTGGTCAGCGCGCAGGCGTTGGGACACGGCATCAGGCAGGAATTTTCCGCGCTCAGCGGCGCGCTGACGCCCGGCCAGCGGCTGAGCGTCAGTCTGGGCGTGGCGCAGATGCGCAGCGGCGAGGGCCTGTTCGAGCTGATGCACCGCGCCGATGCCGCCCTCTATCAGGCCAAGCGTACCGGTCGCGACCGGGTCTGCGTGGCCAGTGGACCGGATTCGCCAGACCTGCCGGTGGAAACAGAAGGCACGCTGCCGCGCTAGTTGGCCTGGCTGCGTTCGACCAGTTCAAAACCGTCCGTATCGGGGCCGATGCGCAGCGCCAGCTGCTGGCGATCGAGTTCGGCCAGCCAGGCCGTCCAGGAGCAGGGGCTGAGGTCGTCTTGTGCGCCCGGCGCAACGGGCTTGTCGGCCCGGGCAAAGCGCAGCTTGAGCTGGGCCCGCTCCTCGCCGAAGCGATTGCGAATCCGGGCGATGGCCGGCACGCCATGCCGGTCGGCCACCCAGTTCTGGATGTCGCGGTGGCGGATCAAGGTCTTGTCAGTGCTGGATTTGCTGTCGGTCATGATGGTCTCCCTCCTCAAAGAGCCATGGGTTCAGGCTAACGGCGCAGGTCCTCCACCCGTTCCGTCCGCAACGCATCACTTCTGCAGGAAGTCCGTGACGAGCTTGAGACTCACCATCTCGTCACGCGAGAAATAGTAGAGCTGTTCGGGCGGGGTTTCCAGTGCATGCAGCCAGAGCGCCGGATCGACGCCGCTGCGCGTGAGGCTGGCAATGATGGTGCCGGTAATGGTCTGGGCGTCGCTCATGGCCATGCCCGCGACCCGGGCCTTGTCCTCTGCGCTGCCGGCCAGCGCCGCGGCATAGATCTGGTGCACGCCGATGGCGGCGTCGGGGCTGGCCAGCCGCGTGGTGCCGGCAGCAAAGATCAGCGGGCAGGACGAGGCGCAGAGGGCGCCGGCCCTTACCTCGGTGGCGAGGTCCCGCTCATGGACCAGATCGCCGATGGCGAGGGCATCACGCACCGAGCCGCCGGGGGAATCGAGCACGACGCTGCGCACATATTCGCCGCGGGCGTCGATCTCGTTGGCAAAGCGCTCGGCCGCGCCCGGGTCGATCGTGCCGGTCAGGGTCAGCTGGCCGGCGCTGCCCAGGGCGATATCCAGCGGCTGCTGCAGCAGGTCGGGCGCGGTGGTGATGTCGGGCCGGGCGCTGGGTTCCGGGCCCGTCGTTGCGGGCGGCAGGATGGGCTGCAATGGCATGGGCAGCGCCGGGCTGGCTGCGGCCAGTTCGGTCAGTTCGCGATAATCGACAAACAGCACCGATGCCGTGCCGGCCAGCAGCGCGAAAAAGGCCACCCGCAGGATATTGCCGTCATCCACGGCGGCAATTCTGTCGATCAGCCGCCGGTAGAGAGAGCCCCGGGCGGCGCCGGCGCGGGCATTGGCCGGGCTGGTCATGCCGGGCGCGGCCCGTCGCCGCGCGCGCGGGTGCGCTGCGCCGCGTCGATGGGGGTGACGACGGCCTCGCTGGCCGGCGTTTCGGTTGCGGTAGCGGCGGTTTCAGCGGGTTGCGCCGGGGCTGGCTCTGCCGTGGGCTGTGGTTCGGGCACCACGAGAGGCCGGGGCTGGCCGCTGGCCACGTCAATGCCGGCGGCCTCCATCTGGCGGAATAAAGCCATGGCGCGCAGCATTTCGGCGGCGGTGATGTTTTCGGCCGCTTCCAACGATTCCGATTCTTGGCGCATGGCGTCATTGACGATCATCAGCACCAGGACCAGCACGACCGGCAGCAGATCGATGGAAATGGCGCCGGCCCAGCTCGGAATGAAATCCTGCCAGTAGCGCAGCACCGCCTCGGCGCTGGACAGCGGCACGAAGCGGCGCTGTTCCACCGCCGGGGTGGCGAGAATTTCGTCGGCCGCGGTGCTCAGGGCAGCCGACTGGGCGGCCACGGAAGCCCGCACGGTTTCCATCACCTGGTCCTGCCGATTGGCCAGATCGGCCGAGCCGCCATCGGCCACCGGGGCGATGAAGCCGGCGCTGAGATCGGCCGAGGCGCGCTTGACCGAGGCGGCTACGCCGGTCTGCTGCAGGGCGGCAATGATGGCCGAAAGCTGGACAGCCTCGGTCTGGAAGCTGTCGGCGCGCGGCTCGACCGCGCCGGGCGTGGAGACCAGTTCGCGCATGGTGGCCAGGCGCGCCGAGCCCTGTTCGAACTGCAGCGCTACCTCGTCGCGGCTGCCGGTAATGGTGGCGGCCAGCTGGTTCATCTGCGTGCCCATCTGGGTGAGCAATTGTACCACGCTGCCCGAGCCGGTGGTGCCGGTCAGGGCGCCGGATTCGCGCTCGTCGGCGGCGAGGCCGGCAAAGCGTTCGGCGGCGCGCTGCACGTCGGGCAGCAGGCTCTGGGCGGCCAGGGCATTGGAATGGGCTTGGTCCAGATCCTCGGCATAGCCCTGCAGCGTCACCGCCATATGCTGCTCGGTGGCTGCCGAACCGGCCAAAGCGGCGGCATTGAGCCAGGAGCTCATGGCCATGATCATGACGCAGCCAATGGCCATGGTGACAAAGAGCCCGACGCGCTGCACGCCCGAGGTCACCAGCGGCACGAAGCGCAGCATGAAGCTCCAGAAGGCGTAAATGGCGACCGAGACCGCGGCCGAATAGATGATGGCGGCAAAGAAGACAAAGCTGGCCGAGCCATCGAGCAGGCCGCGCACGCCCAGATAGGTATAGACGCCCGAGGCCAGCGCCAGCACCGCCAGGGCAAAGCGCGTCATCGTCTCGACGCCCTTGACGGTTTCGTTGAGGCGATAGGCATTCGGCTTGAGCTGCATGTGCGCGTCCCCGGGAGATTAAGGCGAGGTTAACACAGCGATGGCGGCGAGATGGTGGCAGAAGCGGGCAGGGTTAATGACGAAGCGGTGAGGGGAGGGCAGGACGCATGAGGCCTCATGGTGAGCCTGTCGAACCACGCGGTCGGTCACGCCGATCCTGCCACGACCTCGTCCTTCGACAGGTTCAGGATGAGGTCTACGGCCGCTATCCCTTGATCGCCACTTCCAGCGCCAGGGTCACCATTTCCTTGAGCGAGCTCTGGCGTTCCTCGGCGTCGATTTCGGCGCCGGTGATCAGGCAATCGGTCATGGTGCAGATGGCGAGCGCCCGGACGTCGAAGCGGGCGGCCAGGGTATAGAGCGCGGCCGCTTCCATTTCGACGCCGATGACGCCGTGCTGGGGCAGGGTGTCGTAACCGGCCATGCCATTGGCGTGGTAGAATATGTCCGAGCTCAGCATATTGCCGGCGTGATAGGTCATGCCGGCTGCCTCGGCCTTTTCGGCGGCCGAGCGCAGCAGGCCGAAATCGGCGATGGGGGCGAAGTTGAAGGCGCCAAAGCGGCCCTTCACAATAGAACTGTCGGTGGTGGCGGCCTGGGCCAGCACCAGGTCGCGTACCTTGACCTTGGCATTGAGCCCGCCGCAGGTGCCCACCCGGATCAGCGTCTTGACGCCGTAAGTGTTGATCAGCTCATGCACATAGATCGAGAGCGACGGCTGGCCCATGCCGCTGGCCTGCACCGAGACGGGCTTGCCCTTATAGGTGCCGGTATAGCCCAGGCAATTGCGCACCGAATTGACCAGGCGCGCCTCGTCGAAAAACGTTTCGGCAATCCACTTGGCGCGCAGCGGGTCGCCGGGCAGCAGCACCACTTCGGCATAATCGCCGGCTTTGGCATGGTTGTGAGGGGTCATCTTTTTGTCCTTGCTGGTGTCCGGTTGCCAAAGCAATGCCATCGGCGGGGCAGATCGGCAAGCCGGAGCGACCCGGATCGGGAGAGCGAAGAAAGGACCCGCAGTCTTGACCCCGACATGATCGCGGTCCATTTACGCTGCCCAAACGGGAGAACGCCAATGGTCGCCAGGATTTTCATCGACGGGGAAGCCGGAACCACGGGTCTGCAGATCCGCGAGCGGCTGGCCGGGCGGCGCGATCTCGAGGTGATCTCGATCGATGCGGACAAGCGCAAGGATATCAATGAGCGCGCGCGGCTGCTCAATGCGGCCGATATCGCCATCCTCTGCCTGCCCGATGATGCCGCCAAGGAGAGCGTGGCGCTGATCGACAATGGCACCACGCGGGTGATCGACGCCTCCTCGGCCTTTCGCGTCCATCCCGACTGGGCCTATGGCTTTGCCGAAATGGACAAGGGCCAATCTGCTGTCATCGCCAAGGCGCGCTTCGTTTCCAATCCGGGCTGCTATCCGCAGGGGCCGATTGCCACTTTGCGGCCGCTCATCCAGGCCGGGCTGCTGCCCGCCGCCTATCCGGTCAGCGTCAATGCCATTTCCGGCTATACCGGCGGCGGCAAGGCGATGATTGCCGAATATGAGGCGGCCGGCGCAAGCGCCAGCCATTTCATGCCCTATGGGCTGACCTTCGAGCACAAGCATGTGCCCGAAATGACCGCCTATACAAAACTCGCCCAAGCGCCGCTCTTCGTGCCTTCGGTGGGCGACTATGCCCAGGGCATGGTGACCTTCGTGCCGCTGCAGCTGGGCCATCTGGGCGTGGTGCCGCGCGGCGAGGAACTGCATGCCGCCATTGCCGACCATTTTGCCGCCATCCCCGACAGCTTTGTCAGCGTGGCGCCCTATGCGGCACTGGCCAAGACGCCCGAACTCGACCCGCAGATCTACAACAATACCAATACGATGCGGCTGCATGTCTTTGCCAATGACGCGCGGGCGCAGGCCGTGCTGGTGGCGGTCTATGACAATCTGGGCAAGGGCGCCTCGGGCGCGGCGGTGCAGAACCTCAACCTGATGCTGGGCGTCAGCCCGCGCGAGGGCCTGGCATAGCGGGCGTCGCAATATGCGAGCCCGCTCGCATTCTGCGACGCGGGATGTGACGCAAAACGCGATTGTTTACAGCACTTTAATACCTGTGCCCTAGATTTGCTGGTGCAGCGATCTGGCACGGAATGTGCAAGAGAGCGCCTATCCGGATCTTGTACTGCGTACCGGATGTCAGTCATTGAGGCCCCGTTCTGTGCGACCAGAACGGGGTCTTCATGCTTTAGGGGCGCCGCTCTTGTCGGGCGGGGCGCTTGCGCCTAAATAAGGCAGCGAAAACAGGGAGACTGCAATGAAGGCCGTACTCGATGTGATCATGGTGATCCTCCAGTTGTACTGGTGGGTGCTGCTGATCATGATCATCATGAGCTGGCTGATCTCGTTCAACGTGATCAACACGCGCAATCAGTTCGTCGAGAGCGTCTGGCGGGTGGTCAACCAGCTGACCGAGCCGCTGCTCAACCCGATCCGCCGGGTCATGCCGAATTTTTCCGGCCTCGATATTTCCCCGATCATCCTGTTCCTGGGCATCTTCTTCATCCAGCAGCTGATCCTGCGCTATGGCTATGCCTACGTGCCCTGAGGGGCGCGACAGATGGCAGACTGCTACCGGCTCGGCCCCCAGGGGCTGAGCCTTTTTGTTCGGGTCACCCCCAATGCCGGGCGCGATGCCATCGAGGGCGTCGAGCAGCGCGACGATGGCAGCGCCGTGCTGCGGGTGCGGGTGAAGGCCGTGCCCGACAAGGGCAAGGCGACGGCGGCCGTGATTGTTCTCCTCGCCAAGGCGCTGGGCGTGCCGAAATCGGCCATTACCGTCACCAGCGGCGATACCGCCCGGCTCAAGACGCTGGCGGTGACGGGGGACGGGCCGGCGCTCGTGGCGGCGTTGATGAGGACAGCCCCCACCTAACCTCCCCCTGAAGGGGGAGGGATTGATCGGGGGTGCCGGACGATCTCGCCCGATCCACTGCGCGGTCCCTCCCCCTTGTATGTTTGCTTGGAGGCCGTGATTGGCGATGATCGGCCTGGGAGCTTTGGGTTTACCGGGCTCCCGGGCTGGATAGCGTGTGTCCCCCAAGAGCCAGCAAGCTCGCCCCTGAGCAGACGCGTCCGGCCCATCTTGACTGTCTCGAACGGTTGGTTGGGCGACATGCCCGCATACAAGGCAGAGCGATCATGATTTTTTCCCCAGACTATGTTGGTGTCGACGTCTCCAAGAAGCACCTGGATCTGGCCATCACCGGCTCGAGCAGGTTGCGCGTGTCCAATAATCCGGCTGGCATGGCTCGGTTGGTGCAAAAGATCTCCAGCCTGACCCGGCCCCATCTGGTCTGTGAGGCCACCGGCAGCTATACGCGGCTGATGGCCCGCTCGCTCAGCCAGCATGGCATCGCGCTGAGCACGATTAACCCGCGCCGGGTGCGCGATCTGGCTCGGGCCGACGGGCTGCTGGCCAAGACCGATGCGATTGACGCCGCGGCGATCCTGCGCTTCGCTCACCTGATGCACCCAGATCCCGACCCCCTCTACGATCCAAATGCCGTGGAAATGGCCGATCTGGTGCGCCGGCGCCGCCAGATGGTGGATATGCTGGCCATGGAAAAGCAGCGTCGCGAGCACCCTGAAGCTGCGCTGGCGCAAGCCAGCATCGATGCTCATATAGGCTTCTTGAGCAGCCAGATCGGCGAGATGGATCGGGCCATTACCCGCCAGATCGATAGCGATGCGACGCTACGGCGCCGGGCCGAACTACTCACCACCATCCCCGGCATCGGCCAGACTACGGCCGCCGTGCTGCTGGCCGAAATGCCCGAGCTGGGCGGCATCGGCAACAAGCAGGCGGCCGCCTTGGCCGGAGTCGCCCCCTTCAACCGCGATAGTGGTGAGATGCGCGGCCAGGCCCATATCGCCGGCGGACGCCTCTCGGTGCGCTGCGCTCTCTATATGGCCACCCTGTCGGCCATCCGTGCTAACCCGCCCATCCGCGACTTCTACAAAAGGCTGCGCGCCCAGGGCAAACCGGGAAAGCTCGCCATCGTCGCCGCCATGCGCAAACTCATCACGACAGCCAATGCCGTCCTTGCCAACAACACCCCCTGGCACACCAACACAGCTTGACCGCAAACACGGTTGCTCAGGGGGAGGTTAGGTGGGGGTCTTCGCCAGGACGCTCACATCTCCCCAGCCCGCGACAATTCACCGCAATATCCATTGCTTAAGCAGACAATCCGGCTAATCTCGACGGCGGAGGGGGCTCTTAGGAGGGCTGGCCGATCCGGGTTGGAGGACCCGCTCGGCCTGGCATGGAGTCCCTGGAGGAAATCGAGAGGGACTATTCTATGACTTTGGCACTCTGGCTGATCGTCATCTGCGGCGCTCTGGCCATCATCTATGGCGTCATCACCACACGACAATTGCTCGCTGCCGATGCCGGCTCGGCCCGCATGCAGGAAATCTCGGCCGCCGTGCGCGAAGGCGCCTCGGCCTATCTCAAGCGGCAATATACCACCATCGCCATCGTGGGCGTTGTCATCCTGATCGCGGCCTGGTTTCTGCTGGGCATCTATGCGGCGGTGGGCTTCCTGCTCGGCGCGGTGCTATCAGGCGCGGCCGGTTTCATCGGCATGAATGTGTCGGTGCGCGCCAATGTGCGGGTGGCGCAGGCGGCCATCGGCTCGCTCGCCAAGGGGCTGGACCTGGCCTTCAAGTCGGGCGCGGTCACCGGCATGCTGGTGGCGGGGCTCGGGCTCCTGGGTGTCACGCTTTACTTCATCGTGCTGACGCAGTTTTTGGGCTTTGCCTTCAATGACCGGGTGGTCATCGATGCGCTGGTCGCCCTGTCGTTCGGTGCCTCGCTGATTTCCATCTTCGCCCGGCTGGGCGGGGGCATTTTCACCAAGGGCGCCGATGTCGGCGGCGACATGGTGGGCAAGGTCGAGGCGGGCATTCCCGAGGATGATCCGCGCAACCCGGCCACCATTGCCGACAATGTGGGCGACAATGTCGGCGACTGCGCCGGCATGGCGGCAGATCTCTTCGAAACCTATGTGGTGACCCTGGTGGCCACCATGGTGCTGGCCGCCATCATCCTGCCCGATGCGTTCAAGCTGGCCGGCATGGTGCTGCCGCTGGCCATCGGCGGCGCCTGCGTCGTGACGTCCATTATCGGCACCTATTTCGTCAAGCTGGGCGCCTCCAACAATATCATGGGCGCGCTCTACAAGGGCATTATCGCTACCGGCGTCTTTTCGCTGGTGGCCCTGCTGCCGGTGCTGTGGATGGTTTTTGGCGACCTCAACGTCGCCATTGCTGCCACTGACAAGACCTTTACCCCAATGAGCCTGTTCTGGTGCGGCGTGGCGGGCCTGGTCATTACCGGGCTCATCATCGTCATCACCGAATATTATACCGGCACCAATCGGCGCCCGGTCAATTCCATCGCCGAGGCCTCGGTCACCGGCCATGGCACCAATGTCATCCAGGGCCTCGCCGTCTCGCTGGAGTCGACCGCCCTGCCGGCTTTGGTGATCATTGCCGGCATCATCGTCACCTATAATCTGGCCGGTCTCTTCGGCATTGCCTTTGCCGTGGCAACCATGCTGGCGCTGGCCGGCATGGTGGTCGCGCTCGATGCCTTCGGGCCGGTTACCGACAATGCCGGTGGCATCGCCGAAATGGCCGGGCTCGACAAGGAAGTGCGGCACAATACCGATGCGCTCGACGCGGTGGGCAATACGACCAAGGCCGTCACCAAGGGCTATGCCATCGGCTCGGCGGGCCTGGGCGCCCTCGTCCTGTTTGCCGCCTATACGCAGGACCTGATCTACTTTGCCAACCTGCCCGATGCGCCGGCGATCTTTGCCGGCATGGGCACGCTCACCTTCTCGCTGGCCGATCCCTATGTGGTGGTGGGTCTGCTGTTTGGTGGCCTGCTGCCCTTCCTCTTCTCGGGCATGAGCATGACGGCGGTGGGTCGCGCCGCCCAATCGGTGGTGGTGGAAGTGCGCCGCCAGTTCAAGGCTGATCCGGGCATCATGGCCGGCACGTCCAAGCCCGATTATGCGCGGGCCGTCGACATGCTGACCCAGGCGGCGATCAAGGAAATGATCGTGCCGTCATTGCTGCCGGTGCTCAGCCCCATCGTGGTGTTCTTCGTGATCTACTGGATCGCCGGCGCGGCGGCGGGCTTTTCGGCCCTGGGCGCCATGCTGATGGGCGTCATCGTCACCGGGCTCTTCGTCGCCATTTCCATGACCGCCGGCGGCGGCGCCTGGGACAATGCCAAAAAGAGCTTCGAGGACGGCTTTACCGACAGCCACGGCGTCACCCACCACAAGGGCAGCGACGCCCACAAGGCCTCGGTCACCGGCGACACCGTCGGCGACCCCTACAAGGACACGGCGGGCCCCGCCGTCAATCCGATGATCAAGATCACCAATATCGTGGCCCTGTTGCTGATCGCGGTGCTGGCGCATTGGGGCTGACCAGACGTCGTCTGGACTGAACTGAAGAAGGCCCGGGAGTGATCCTGGGCCTTCTCGCTAATATATGGTGGACGGTCAGTGTGCCGCAGCGGTCATGGGTTCGGGGGCGCCGTCCATCCAGCTCACCAGTTGCGTCAGGGCCTCGATCTGCCAGCCGGCCGTCGTGCGGCGCAGGGCATTGATATAGCTGCCATGCATGACAAAGACCGGCCCGCTGGCCGCGCCCGGCTGATAGTGCTGGGCGTACATGTACGACGTGCAGGTGGCCCGGTCGGGATCGACAGGGTCAAAGGTGATGACATGGTTGGGGCTCAGATGCTGACGCGCCTTGAAGCCGCTGAGGCCAGCGCTGGCGAAGGCGACGAAGTCGGTGCGGTCAAAGTCCTGGGCCGGCATGCCGGCGGCGGAAAAATCAACATGCACACTGTCGGTAAAACAGGCACCAAATCCGGCCCAGTCGCCGGCGTCGATGCTGGTGGCATAGGTGATGACGCGCTCGCTGATGGTGTGGCGGTCTTCAAGGCGCTGCAGGCGCTGGGCGAGGTCTAGGCTCATGACGGCTCCAATTTCCATTGGCGTGCCAGATTGGCAACGCACTGTTTGTGCGTTGGTATATGCTGGTGACTAAAACCTGCCGCAAGAACGCATGAAAAGCTGCGTAACGATCAGCGATGTACGTTGCCGACCAAAGGGAGCCCTCCATGAGCACCGAACCCGCCGATGCCACCGGCGTCACGCCACGCAGCGAATGCCTTGCACTGGGGCAGGTGATCGCCCGGATCGGCGACAAGTGGACCGTCATGGTGGTCGGCCATCTTTCGGGCGGCCCCATGCGGTTCAATGCGATCATGCGGGCCATTCCGGGCATTTCCCATCGCATGCTGACGCTGACCCTGCGCGGACTACAGCGCGACGGCATGGTCAGCCGCACGGTATTTCCCACCATTCCCCCCGGTGTCGAGTATGAACTGACCCCGCTCGGGCGCTCTCTGACTGGCCCGCTCTCGCTGCTGGCCGGCTGGGCCGGCGCCAACCGCGCCGATATCGAAGCGGCGCAGCGTGATTATGATCTGGACCTGGCGGCTGTGGCGCCATCTCGGGATGGATCCCGGCCTGCGCCGGGATGACAGCGCGCGTGTGGTAGCCTTGGTGCCAACCCCACCCACCGCGCGTCACCCTCGGGCTTGATCCGAGGGCTCTGTACTGACGGGGGCGCCGGGCAAGTGCAGCCCCCTCGGGTCAAGCCCGAGGGTGACGACCGCCTAGATTTGGCATTGCAGTGATCACCCCGTTATCCCGCTTATCCCCGCCGCCAAAACCGCGCGCATAATCCCCCCATCACCCCACGCGGCGGCCTGCAGGCGAACAGTGGTGGGGTGAGCCGGGTGGGGGTTTTGCCTCTCCCACAGGTTCCGAGACGGCCGTGCGAGGACGAGCGATCCCGTGCCGCCGAACAGTTCCAAAAACCGGCACCCCGAGGCGGCTATCGTCTCACTATTTTAACTTACCAGAGGCGAAAGCGGCCTCGGGGTCCGCTCTGCTGTGACAACCGCGACCCAGGCGGCGATGACGCTTGCGCGGTCGCCATCCCTCTTGACTTGTCCCGTGCCCTGGCCTTTGCCTCATGCTGAAATTCCGGAGATATCCCGCCATGCGTCAGGCGCTTGTTCAACTGCTCGGCTCCCGCCGTTGGGAGCAGGCCATCGTGGCCGTCATCCTGCTCAATTCACTGATCCTGGGGCTCGAAACCGATGCCGGCCTCGTCGCCCGCTTCGGGCCGCTGCTGCACGCACTCGATACCTTGATCCTGGCCATCTTCGTGGTCGAGATCGCGCTGCGGCTCTATGCCTTCGGGCCCGCCTTCTTCCGCGATCCCTGGAGCCTGTTCGATTTCTTCGTCGTCGCCATCGCCCTGGTGCCGGCCAGCGGGCCGTTCCAGGTGCTGCGCGCCCTGCGCATCCTGCGGGCGCTGCGGCTGGTGTCGACCCTGCCGGCCTTGCGCCGGGTGGTGGGCGGCCTGGTCGCCGCGCTGCCGGGCATGAGCTCGATCGTCATGCTGATGGGCATGCTGTTCTATGTGGCGGCAGTGATGGCGACAAACCTCTTCGGGGCGCAGTTTCCCGACTGGTTCGGCAGCCTGGGCGCCTCGCTCTATACGCTGTTCCAGGTGATGACGCTCGAAAGCTGGTCCATGGGCATTGTCCGGCCGGTGATGGAGGCCTTTCCTTTGGCCTGGCTGTTCTTCGTGCCCTTCATCCTGCTCTCCACCTATGCGGTGCTCAACCTCTTCATCGGCGTCATCGTCTCGGCCATGCAGGAAGAGACCGAGGCCACCGCCACGGCCGACCGGCAGGCGCTGCATGACGATACCGTGCATATCCTCGCCGAACTGCGCGCCCTGCGGGCCGAGGTGGCGGCCTTGCGGGCCGAGACGCCGCCACGCGGCTGAGGGGCCAGAAAAATCGCGCCGCCGGTCGAAATGGCCGGTGCCGCATCGTCTTGTTGGCAAGGGCCCGCCAAGGGGCGGCCCTCTGGTGGGGAGAAAGCTTGATGCGCAAGGTTACTGCAGGTCTGTTCCATGCCCTTGACGGGGTGGTGGAGGCGCCCAACCAGTTCCAGTTCGACAGTTTCGATGCCGATCTGGGCGGCATGCTGGGCGCCATCATGGGCCGCGTCGATACGGTGCTGATGGGCCGGGTCGGCTACCAGGAATGGGCCGGCTACTGGCCCCAGGCCACGGCCGATGGCGACTTTGCCGATTTTATCAATGGCGTGCCCAAATTCGTGGCTTCCGACACGCTGAGCGGGCCGCTGGAGTGGAACAATGCCAGGCTGATCGAGGGCGATATGCTCGATTTCGTGCGGACGCTCAAGGCCGGCCCGGGCGGGGAAATCTCGGCCATGGGCGGGATTTCGCTGGTACGGCAGCTGCTGTTTGCCGGCCTGCTCGACGAATTGACGCTGATCACCCATCCGGTGGTGGCAGGAAGCGGGCGGCCGCTATTCGAAAAGGGCGATCCGGTGACGCGGCTGACCCTGCTGGGCAGCCAGCACACGGAAAAGGGCAATGTGGTCTCGACCTATGGGCTGCGGGGCTAGGGGCGCGAGCGGCGCAGCCAATAGAACAGCGCCGCGCCGAGGAGGGCCACGACCAGGCCGATATAGAGCCACTGGCTCTGCCCGGACATGAAGCTGCCGCCCAGCAGATTGGCGCCCTGCAGCATCCATACTGCGCCCAGAAGGATCAGCACCAGGCTGACAATGCTGCCCAACCGTCTCATGTCACGCTCCCCGTTTGCCCGGACTGTGCGCGCCGGCCGGCGGGGCAGCAAATCACGAATGCAGGGCTGGCGTCGCCAGGGTGGTGAAGGCGCGGATCCGGGGCGGCGATGCCAGGGCCTCGCCAATGGCCGCTACTGCTTCGGTCGGCGTCAGCGTGCCGGTGTCGAGTTTGAGGTCATAGAGGCCCGGCACATGCACTTCGTCCTGCCAGCGCTGCACCGGCGCCGGCACGCCCTCGCCTTTTACATACAGACTGTCTGGATCGGCATTGCGCCGCGCCATGATGATCTCGAGCGGGCAGTGCACGCCGACAAACAGCACGTCGAGCCCGACCAGAATGGCGGCGCATTCGGGCAGGATGCCGAGCGGGCGGGAATAGGCATCGTGGTGGCCGATATCGACCACGACGTCAAAGCCGGCGCGGGCATGGGCGGCGATGGACTGGTAGAGCGCGGCATAGAGCTGCTGCACAACCGGCTCGAGGTCGGGGCGCTCGCCGCCGGGCCGCAGGCCAATGCCGGGCAACAGGCTTTGGGGCAGGGTGCGGTTCTGCGCGTCGACGCCCAGATTGATCCAGCTTCCGGGCAGCGTCTGCTGCATGGCGGCGGCGATGGACGACTTTCCAGAACGCGGTGCGCCGTTGAGAATGACGATGCGGCCGGTCATGGCAGCTCCCGAAAAGGAAAAGGGGCGCATGGCGCCCCCTTGGTCATTCGATCAGGCCGCGGCGTGGGCGGCGATGGAGTCGAGGATGACCTTCTTGGCATCCTCATAGCCGCCGACATGGCTGATCTTGGCCCATTTGCCGGGCTCGAGATCCTTGTAATGGGTGAAGAAGTGCTTGACCCGCTCGACCTGGATTTCCTGCATGTCGCCGATATCCTTGATGGCGTCATACATGCGGGTGAGCTTGGAGACGGGCACGGCAAGGATCTTTTCGTCCTGGCCGCCATCGTCTTCCATGAACAGCACGCCGATCGGCCGGCATCGCACCACGGCGCCGGGCACCAGGGGCCGCGAATTCATCACGATGACGTCGAGCGGATCGCCGTCGCCGCACAGGGTATGCGGCACGAAGCCGTAATTGCCCGGATAGCGCATCGGCGTATAGAGGAAGCGATCAACGAACAGCGCGCCGCTGGCCTTGTCGATCTCGTATTTGATCGGCTCGCCGCCCATGGGGACTTCGATGATGACATTGAGGTCGTCGGGCGGGTTCTTGCCGGTAGGAATGGCGTCGATGTTCATTTGGTTTCATGCCGTTCGGTGGAGGGCCGGATGGGGCAGGTTCTGCCCAAAACGGCCCGCGAAGGCAAGTCCAATAGCGCTGCGGCAGCCATGCCTATTTGACGATCAGCACCGCTACGCTGGCCCGGGCCAGCACTTCGGCGGCCTGGCTGCCGAGCAGCAGTCGCTGGAATCCCCGTCGGCCATGCGAGCCCATGATGATAGTATCGCAACCCAGTTCGGTCGCGGTCTGCACGATGGCATCGGCCGGGCGGTGCTGGGGCACATGCAACGTCTGGGCGGTGATGCCGGCCTCGAGGGCCTTGGCGGCGGCGGCGGCCAGGATGGTCTGGGCCTCCTCGGCATAGCGCTCTTCCAGCTGGATCAGGATGGGGCCGGCATCGATGCTGCCAAAGCCGCCGGCGCCGATGGCGCTGCTTACCGGGTCGCTTGCCGTCATGATGGTGATCTTGGCGCCATGCAGCTTGGCCAAGTCCAGCCCGGCCGCCAGCGCCTTGTTGCCCAGTTCGGAGCCGTCAGTAGCAATCAGCAAAGTGTTGAACATGGAATTGTCTCCTATGACCCAAGTTTGCTACGGCCTTGCTCGGGGCACATTGATCTGGATCATGACGATGGATTTTACGGAGTATCGTGCCATGCCGATAGCGATCAAGATGGGTAGTCTGCTGGCCTTGCCGGTCCTGGCATGGGGATTGGCGAGTGCGCCGGTGCTGGCGCAGGCCGGGTTTACCAGCGCCTATACCGACCTCAATCTGGACACCGATTGCCTGGTGCTGGAGGCCGATGATTTCGGGGTCAGCTGGGCCTGTCCGGGCTACAAGGGCTATCCGGTCCATGTCAGCGAGGGCGATCTGCGCTTTTCCGTCGTCTATGGCTTCAATATCGATGCCGAGCCGGGCGGTCAGACCTTGAGCCCGTTCAACCGGCTGGACGAGAAGCTCGAATGGCGGCTGAGCAATCAATCAGGGCGCTGGCTGCCGGTGGCTACTATTGTGCGCTACCACACCGCCGATATCGATACCGGCGAGGATAGCGGCCAAGTGCTGGTGGTGACCCAGCTGGTCGAGGGCAATAGCTGCCACATCGCCTATGTCGATGCCCGGGCCAACAAGGATGCCAACGATCTGGCGCGCGCCGCCGCCGATGCGGCGGGGGATTTTGACTGCGACAGCGACGAGATCGCCATGCCGGGCAAATTCGAGGTCTGGTAGCGGAAACAGCAAAGGCAGGGTCACCCCTGCCTCTGTCCGGATCCGATCGACCTGCCGGTTATGCTCGCTAGACCTCGCCCTCGCGCAGCATCACCGTGCCCGCCTCATAGGCGGCGCGGCAGTCGCCGGCGTCGCGGCTGATATCGGTGTCGAGCTGGTAGCCGGCGGCGCCCGGCCCTTCAAAGCGCGGGTCGTCGCATTCGTCGTCGCCGGCGTAATCGGAGCTGTCATCGCCAAAGTCGATGTCGCTGCTGTCATAAGGCGCGCCGGCGGCATAGCCGGGGCTATAGACCGTGCGAATGCTGACCTGGCCTTCGGCCTCGAGCGCCCGGCAGTCGCTGGCATCGGCCAGCATGTCGTCATCGAGCAGCTTCTTGTCAGTGCCGGCGCCGGTAAAGCGCGGATCATCGCATTCGCCGTCATAGGCCCACTGGCTGGTATCGCTGCCATAGTCAAAGCTGGGCGTGCCCTGGGCGCTGGCCGAACCCAGCCAGATGGTGCCCAGATCGAAGGCGGCGCGGCAATCGCTGGCATCGCGCAGCCGGCTCTCTGGGCCCGGCTTGGCGGCCATGCCGGCGCCGGCAAAATCGGGGTCGTCGCATTCGCCATCATAGGTCCATTCGCCGCTATCATCGCCAAAGTCGATGCGGCTGGTGGCGCCGGCCGCGACCACCGTCTTAGGGACGTCGCCGGACTCGACGAGGTTCACGCGACCATCGGCAAAGGCTGTGCTGCAGTCGGTGGCGTCGTGCAGGATATCGGCATCGAGCAGTTCTGCAGCTGATCCCGGCCCGGTGAAGCGCGGATCGTCGCATTCGCCGTCATTGGCCCATTCGCTGGCGTCATCGCCGAAGTCGATCTCGGCGACCGGTTCGGGCGCCGGGGTCGCCGCGACATCCGCATCCTCGGGGTCGGCAAGGCTCACCGTGCCCTCGGCAAAGGCGGCGCTGCAGTCGGTCGCGTCATGGCCACGGTCGGCGTCGAGCAGTTCCTCGGCCGCACCGGTGCCGGTAAAGCGGGGATCGTCGCACTCGCCATCATTGGCCCAGTCGCTGCTGTCATCGCCGAAATCAATCGCCGGTGCCGGTTCGGCGGGCGCGGTCTCGGTCGCCGGCGCATCCGGGGCCGCCTGCTGGGCCAGAGCGGGCGCCACGGGGCCTGCCATCAGGGCCAGGCTCAGGGCAGTGCCGGCCAGAATTGTGTGCAAGGCATTCATCGTCTGTCCCTCCCGAAGGTAACGTCCCCGTGTGTTGCGGCATAGTAAAGCGGCTTTAAGGCAGCTGACAGCCCCAGCGCAAAATTTCTGCCGGCTCGGTCAGGGCAGCTGTCGCTGCGCCATGCGCTCGGCGCGGGTGAACAGCACCGAGCCGGCCAGCACCAGGGCGGTGCCCAGGGCATGAAAGAGCGTAAAGGGCTCGCCCAGCACCCAGACGGCGATGACAATGGTGACGATGGGGCCGAAGGCGGCGGTGGAGGAGGTGGCCCGGGCGCCGATGCGGGCCATGCCCATATTCATCAGAAAGCTTGGCAGCACCGTGCCCAGCAGGCCCAGCGCCAGGCCATAGGACCAGATGGCTGGCGTCAGGGTCAGGTAGCTGGCGGGTCCCACCAGCACCAGGTTCTGGGCAATGGCGACGACGGCGGCGGTGGACATGCCGATACAGGTGAAAAGGCCCGCCCCGATAACCAGCATCTGCCGCTTGGCCAGGTGCTGGTAAAGGGCAAAGGTAATGGCCGAGCCCAGCACCAGCAGCGTGCCAGCGAGCAGGCCATCGGGGTTGACCGCCAGGTTCCAGCCAAAGATCACCAGCAGGCCCGCATAGGAGACCAGCATGGCCGGCACGACGCGCCAGAGCATGGCATCGCCAAAGAACCAGACGCCGAACAGCAGCACGAAGAAGGGATAGGTGAACAGCACCAGCCGCTCATATTGGGCGCTGACAAAGGCCAGGCCCAAAAAATCGAGATAGCTCGACAGATAGTAACCCAGAATGCCTACCGCCATGCTGGCCAGCACCACTTTGGGGGTCAGCAGGCGGCGCAAACTGTCCCCGCGCCGCAGCAGCGTCGCTAGAATGACCAGATAGACCGGCAGCGCCACCAGCATGCGCAGGCTGAGCAGCATCTCGGTGGAGACGCCATGGCCATAGGCGAGCTTGATGAAAATGCCCTTGGTGGAAAACAGCACCGCCCCGGCCACGGCGAAGCCATAGCCCAGCGGGTCATTGACGGGAGCGATGGATGAGGTGGCGGTCATTGGCCGCACCGTATCGGGGCGAATATGTCAGAGACAAGTCGCGCCGGACGATAACGGTTCGGCACAAAAGGTGGCGAGAGATCGAATGCGGTGTCAGCCGCGCGGATGGGCCTTGCGATAGCTGTCGAGCAGGCGGTCGGTGTCGACAGCGGTATAGATCTGCGTCGAGGAAAGGCTGGCATGGCCAAGCAGTTCCTGGATGGCGCGCAAATCTCCGCCCTTGCCCAGAAGGTGGGTGGCAAAGGAATGGCGCAGGGCATGCGGCGTCGCCGAAGGCGGCAGGCCCAAGGCGCCGCGCAATTGCGCCACCCGCAGCTGGATCAGCCGCGGGGACAGAACCCCGCCCCGCACCCCGCGGAACAGCGGTTCTTCGGGCCAGGACTTGAACGGACAGAGTTCGAGATAGAGGTCGATGGCGCGACGCACCGGGGCGATCAGCGGCACCATGCGCGTCTTGCCGCCCTTGCCGGTGACCCGCAAAACCGCGCTTTCAAGGTCCGCCCGGGTCAGGCTCAGTGCTTCGGCAATGCGCAGTCCGGCGCCATAGCATAGGCTGAGCACCGCCATGTCGCGCGCCGCCACCCAGGGGCGGTCTTCCATCTCCTTGGTGGTGGATATGGTGTCGCGGGCCTCGATGACGGTCAGCGCCTTGGGCAGGGATCTGGGCAGTTTGGGGGTGCGGATGACATTGAGCGCCTCGGTGGCCATCACCCCCTCGCGCTCGAGAAAGCGGAAGAAGCTCTTGAGCGCCGACAGCACCCGGGCCAGCGAGCGCGAGCCGAGGCTTTCGCTGCGCCGCTGGGCCATGAAGGCGCGCACATCGGCGCCGCGCAAGTCCTTGAGCGTCTTGAGGGAAACCGGGCCGCCAGTATGGCCGGCGAGAAACTGCAGGAACTGGTCGAGATCGCGGCCATAGGCTTCAAGCGTATTGTCGGCCAGGCGCCGGACGGCACCGAGCTCGCGCTGCCAGGCATGGATGCGGGCGCGGATGACGTCATCGGTGGCAAAGGCGGAGTCGACCATGGCGCCAGTCTCGACTTTGTCGGTAAACGGATGCTTAACTGAACCCTGCCAGTGTTTCATCGGCAGAAGGGCGCCGACATGACACAACCAAGATATGGCGCTACCGCGGCGCTGCTCGCCGTCTTGCTGGCCCTGGGCACGGCTACGGCTATGGCACAGAGCTATAGCCATGCCAGTGCCGACGGATCGGTGCAGATTTCCGGCAGCGTCGGCGCCATGTATCTGGAAGGCAATGAATATGTCTTCAATGGCGACGCCACGCTGAGCCGGCTGATCTGGCAGAGCCGGGTGCCGGTGCTGCGCGGCACCATGACCGTCGAGCTCTCTGGCGGCTGGTCGGTCAGCGCCGAGGGGAGCCTGGCCGGTTTCGGCTCGAGCTATATGGAAGACTATGACTGGCTGGTCAAAACCAATAATTTCGATGCCTGGACCGACCGTTCGCAGCATCCCGATACACGGCTGAACCATTATGTCACCGGCGCGGCGGCGGTGGGCTATGCGCTCACCGATGTCGACGATGCCGTAGTGCGGCTGCATGCGGGGATAAAGTACACCGACGTCAAATGGTCGTCCTATGGCGGCTCGTTCGTCTACAGCCGCAATGGCGGCTACCGCAACAGTACCGGCAATTTCGCCGATGGCGCGCCGGCGATCAGCTATCGCCAGCAATTGCCCGAGATCTTTGTCGGCTTTGACGGCGACCAGCATTACGACAATGTCCGGATTGGCGGCATGCTGCGCGGCGGGCTGACCGTGCTGGCGCAGAGCCATGACGATCACTGGATGCGGAACCTGCGGGTCGAAGACAGTTTTCGTCCGGCCCCGACACTGGAGCTGGGCGCCGATATCGGCTTTGCGCTGGGCCCGACCTCGGAATTCACCATTGCCGGGCGCTACAGCCAGACCTTTGTGATGCGCGGCAAGTCGGAATATTTCAACACCATTACCGGCGCCCGAACCATCGTCGGGGATGATCTGGGCGGCGCCGAACTGCGCAGCGCCGAGATCACCGCCGGTCTGCGCGGCGCGTTTTAGGCGCCTTTTCCCCGCCAGCCGGCTTTGGCAGAATCACTTGCGCTCCCTATGTTCGGATGCGAACAGAACGGGCACAAATGGAACATCGTCCAGACATCGTTGCAGTCATGGTGGGGGTCGCCGTCGAGGGCCCCTATAGCTATCGCGTGCCCGCCGGCATGGCGGTCAGCCGCGGCTCGATCGTCTCGGTGCCGCTGGGGCCGCGGCTGGTGCTCGGCGTCGTCTGGGGGCCGCCCAAGGACATGGTGGCGCATAACCGGCTGCGCGATATTGCCGTGGCCCATGATGTGCCCCCGCTCAGCGAGGAACTGCTCAAGCTGGTCGACTGGGTGGCGCGTTATACGCTGGCCGCCCCCGGCCAGGTCTTGCGGGCCGTGCTGCGGTCCACCGAGGCGCTCGATCCGCCCAGGCCCGTGGTGGCGTTTCGCCGCACCGGAAGGGATCCCGACAAGCTGACGCCGGCGCGGCTGCGCGTGCTCGACGTGCTGATGGACGACATGGCCTGGCCCAAGGCGGCGCTGATTGGCGCGGCCGGGGTGTCGGCTTCTGTCGTCGACGGGCTGGAACGGGCCGGGGCAGTAGAGCGGCTAGAAATGCCCGCGCCTCCCATTGTCGAGCAGCCCGATCCGGAGGCGGCGATCGCCACGCTGTCGGAAGGCCAGCAGTTTGCGCTCGACAAAATCCTGGCGCTGGACCCGCACCAGTTCGGCGTGGCGCTGCTCGATGGCGTCACGGGCGGCGGCAAGACCGAAGTCTTCTTCGAGGCGGTGGCCGATACGCTGCGGGCGGGCCGGCAGGCGCTGATCCTGCTGCCGGAAATCGCGCTGACCAATACCTTTATCGACCGCTTCACCAAGAGGTTCGGCACGCGGCCGGCCGAATGGCATTCGGACATGACGCCGGTGCAGCGGGCCAAGGTGTGGCGCGGTGTGCTCGATGGCACCGTGAGGGCGGTGGTCGGGGCGCGCTCGGCGCTATTCCTGCCGTTCCGCGAACTGGGCATGCTGGTGCTCGATGAGGAGCATGACGGCGCCTATAAGCAGGCCGACGGCATTACCTATCATGCCCGCGACATGGCGGTGGTGCGGGCGCATCTGAGCCAGGCACGGGTGATTCTGTCGTCGGCCACGCCGTCGGTGGAGACGCGCAACAATGCCAATGTCGGCCGCTATGCCCATGTGCTGCTGACCGCGCGCTATGCCGAAGCGGCCATGCCCAATATCACCACCATCGACATGCGGATCGACGGCCCGCCAAAGGGCGAATGGATAGCGCCGCTGCTGGCACGCGAGATTTTTGCCGCGCTCGACCGGGGCGAGCAGGCGCTGCTGTTTCTCAACCGGCGCGGTTATGCCCCGCTGACGCTGTGCCGTTCCTGCGGTCACCAGTATCAGTGTCCGGACTGCTCGGCCTGGATGGTCGAGCACCGCTTCCGCGGCGTCTTGATGTGCCACCATTGCGGGCACGAGGTGCGCACGCCGACGGTCTGCGGCGCCTGTGGCGCCGCCGATGCGCTGATCGCGGTGGGGCCGGGAATCGAGCGGGTGGCCGAGGAGGCGGCGGCGCGCTTTCCCGATGCCCGGCGGGTGATCCTGTCCTCGGATATGGGCAGCAATGCCCAGCTCAAGCAGCGCCTCGCCGAAATCGAGCGGGGTGAATATGACCTGATCATCGGCACCCAGCTGGTGTCCAAGGGGCATCACTTCGAAAAGCTCACGGTGGTGGGCGTGCTCGATGCCGATCTCGGCCTGGCGCATGGCGACCCACGTGCCGCCGAGAAGACCTTCCAGATCCTGACCCAGGTGGCGGGCCGGGCCGGGCGCGCCTCAAAGAACGGCAAAGCGTTCCTCCAGACCTATCATCCCGATCATGCGGTGATGAAGGCCATGGTCAGCGGCGACCGCGAGGCCTTCTATGCCCATGAACTGGCGGCACGGGAAGCGGGCGGCTTGCCGCCCTTCGGACGGCTGGCGGCGCTGATCGTCTCGGCCAGCGAGCATGACGTGGCGATGGGCTACGCCAAAAAGCTGCTGTCTGCGGCACCAATGGCCGAGGGCGTGCGCCTGTTCGGCCCGGCCGATGCTCCGATCGCCATGGTGCGCGGGCGGCATCGCGTACGGCTACTGGCACAGTCGGGCAAGGATTTCGATCTCTCGGGCTATGTGCGGTTCTGGCTGGGCTCGGCCGAAAAGGCCACCGGCAATCTGCGCGTTCAGGTCGATATCGACCCGATGAGCTTCATGTGAGGCACCACGGCCGTGCGGCCGTGGTGCTGATCGGGATCACAGGATGAAATCAGCCGCGGTCAGGTTGATCAGCCCGGTGAGCTCGATCTGGAAGTCGGCAATGCCGTCGCCATCATAATCGCCCTGGATCAGCGTTCGGTCATTGACGGTGCCGGCCGGATTTTGCTGGGACCAGATCAGCGAGCCGGCCCCGGCAAAGGCGCCGTTCTTGGTGGCGTTGAAGACAAAGGCATCGTCGGAGCCGCCAAAGACCGAGGCATCAAGATCGGACAGGTCGATCAGGTCACGATTGCCCAGGCCCTGGGAGAAGTCGGTGATGATGTCACGCTGGGCGAGCTTGCCGAGATCGAGTGCGAGGTCGAGGTCGAAGATGTCGTCGCCAAGGCCGCCGGTCATGATGTCGCGGCCAAAGCCACCGGTCAGGCGGTCATTGTCGGCATCGCCGAACAGGGTGTCATTGCCCTCGCCGCCCAGCAGCGTATCCTGGCCATTGCCACCCGTCAGCACATTGCTGGCGCCATTGCCGCGCAGCAGGTTGTCGGCCTCGTTGCCGGTGCCGTCGATCGCGATATTGCCTTCCAGGGTCAGGTTTTCGATGAAATTCCAGCTGGCCAGGCTGCGTGTAATTGTCGAGAACACGGTGTCGGTGCCCGAAATTTCCCAGATGCTGTCGATCCCGGTGGCTTCATTGTCCAGCACATAGCTGTCATCGCCCTCGCCGCCGCCCAGGATATCGGTCCCGGCGCCGCCGATCAGCACATCGTCAAAGGCGCCGTCGCCGCCATAGATGTCGTCATCGCCCGCGCCGCCATGGAGGACGTCAGCGCCCAGGCCGCCATTGATCGCGTCATTGCCGTTGCCACCTTCGAGATGGTCGCCGGCATCGCCGCCATCCAGCTCGTCTTCGCCTTCGCCGCCTTCCAGCCAGTCCTCGGCATTGCCGCCCCGGATGATGTCGTCGCCGTGGCCGCCATAGAGGAAGTCCTGGTCGTCCTGGCCCTCGATGACGTCATGGCCGTAGCCGCCATAAATGGTGTCGATGCCGGCGCCGCCATTGAGCCGGTCATTGCCGCCGGCGGCATCGGTCGAGGCGGCATCGTCACCATGGATGGTGTCATCGCCGTCGTCGCCTTCGATGCGATCGTCGCCAAGCCCGCCGATCAGCGTGTCATTGTCGTCGCCGCCGAAGATGCGGTCGTCACCCGCATCACCCAGAATGGTGTCGCTGCCGCGGCTGCCTTCAAGTTCATCATCGCCGTCGCCGCCGCTGATGGTGTCGTCGCCATCGTCGCCATTGGCAAAGTCATTGCCGGCCTCGCCATAGAGGAAGTCGCCGCCGCTGCCGCCACCCAGATCGTCCCGTCCGGCGCCGCCAAAGAGTGTGTCCACCCCGTCATCGCCATTGAGCGAGTCCTTGCCGGCATCACCATAGAGCGTGTCATTGCCGCTGCCGCCGCCGATATTGTCGTTGCCAGCGGCGCCGGTCAGGGAGTCGTCGCCATCATCGCCGCGCAGATAGTCATTGCCGGCCCCGCCATTGGCGGTGTCGTTGTCGCGGCCGCCGTGGAACTGGTCGGCGCCGGTGCCGCCGGTGAAATTGTCGTCGCCGTCGCGGCCGCGCACGAAGACGGCAGCGGCGCCGGCAAAGAAGTGGTCATTGGTGTCGGTCAGCTCAAAGGCGACCACGCCATTGATCGTATCTGTATTGCCCCAGGTGTCGCGTGCCTTGCCAGAAGCGACATTGCCGAAACCGGCAACCTGCTTGGCGCTGGCACTCAGATTGACGACGACACCAGGTTCGCCACCATCGCCCCAGCGATAGCCGTTGTCGTCGCGGAAGTCGGGATGGCTCCACTGCTCTTCATGATAATTGATCTTGAGCAGGCCGGTTGCGGCGGTGTCGTTGAAGGTGTCATTGCCCTTGCCACCCACCAGCTCGAAGGCACCCAGGCCGGTCCGCAGGGGATCACCAAAGCTCTCGCCGGTATCCTCGGTATTGCTGAAGCCGGTACCCATGGTGAAGGTGTCATTGCCTTCAGTGCCGCGGATGCGCTCGAGATTGACGAAGGTCTGGCTGAGCGCCAGCTTGGTGGGCGTGACCTTGGTCGAATTGATGCCGAAAAAGCCGGTAATGGTCCCGGCGCCAATGCCGTTCTGCAGGGTTACGGTGATGCTGTCGGCGGCATGTTCGTTCTGGCCACCGGGATTGCCGTCATTATTGGCGTCTTCCTGGCGGTCGAAGGAGTCGAAGCTGTACATGTCGTAGCCGGTATTGCCGTCGACCGTGTCATTGCCCGCCGAGCCGGCAATAAAGTCGAAAGCGCCGCTGCCGGCGTCGATGGTGTCATTGCCCTCGCCGGCGCTGATGAAGTCGTCGCCGGCATCGCCGTTGATCAGATCATTGCCAATGCCGCCGAGCAGCTCGTCGCGGCCATCCCCGCCATAGAGGAAGTCGTTGCCGTCGCCGCCGCTCAGCCGGTCATTGCCGCCATTGCCATAAAGCCGATCGATGCCGGCATAGCCGCGGAACTCGTTGTCCTTGCTGTCGCCGATCAGGCGGTCATTGACATCGGTGCCGTTGATATTTTCGATGCTGAGCAGCGTGTCGATCTTGCCCTGGCGGTCGAGCGCGGTGTGCGCCGCCACGGTCACGGTTGCCGTGCCCGTCACAGCACCGGTATTGGCTGTATCGGAGAGGTTGACGAAGACGCCGCGGGTGCCGAGCTCGGCGCGGTAGTTCACCCGGTCGTCGCCGCCGCTGCCATTGAAGCTGTCGGCGCCATCCATGCCCTCGAACTCGTCGTTCCAGACGCTGCCATAGAAACTGTCGGCGTAATTGGTGCCCTGGATGGTGGTGATATCGGAGAAGGAGTCGATGCCGGCACTACCGGGCTTGAGCACGGTACCCAGCGCGGCATTGACGGTGATGCCGCCGGTCAGGCCGGTCTGCTCCGCGAAAAAGCGATAGGACAGGCGTGAATAGGAGGCCTGGTGTCCTTCATAGCGGTCATTGCCGAGCGAACCCTCAAAGAAGAATTCGTCACTGCCATTGGCAGAAGCGATGATGAGGTCGTCGAACTGGGTGCCGCCGGTCTCTTCGAAATCCGAAAAATTGGCGAAGAGGGCAAAGCTGGCCATGTCGCGCGCCTGGCCGCTGTCGAAATCGACGATGACGCCGGCGCTGCGCTGGAAGCCGAAATCGAGATAGTCGTAGCCGCTGCCGCCATCGACGGTGACCGCAGCAGCGGGCGTGTCGATGATATAGGCGTCATTGCCGCCATTGAGCACGACCACGTCGCCGCCGACGATGGAGGTGCCAAACTGGTCACGGTCATTGGAGCCGATGACATTGAAGGGCTGCATCAGCAACAGGGCGGCAATCCCCGCCTGAATGGCGGCGAAATCGGGCCCTGGCTGGTCAAAGCCGGTGAGGACGGTCTGCAGGTCGGCGAAATTGCCGGCGGTGGTCAGCTGGTCGATGCGCACCACTTCCTGGCCGTCGCTGATCACCGTGAAGCCGGTAATATTGCCAGCTGTCAGGTGGCGGGCGCCATCGGCCCGCAGGTTGGTGCCGGCGATCACGATCTGCAGACCGCCCGGGGCGGTCATGGTCAGCGTGGTCTGGGGCGAATTGTCCGTGATGTTGAACGTACCAAGGTCAAGCACCGTCTGGTAGATGGCATTCCAGCTATAAGTCGGCTCGCCGACTGTAAAAACAACGTTAGACAACTTGGTCTTCCCCCATTAAACGGCCGCGACCGAAGCATAGTACTATATTTAACAGATCGTAAACGCTGCAATTAAAGAAGTGACTGGCCTGGTCCGCGGCGCAGGGTCGGGTCGGGCTATCCGGGTCGGGCTATCCCGGCACCCCTGCGACACTTTCACCGCCTTTGAATCTCCTCCCCTACCCTTGCAAGGCGCGCGAGGCCTGTGCTAGAGCGAGCGCGACTTTGAAGGGGGCTCCGGACGTCCTCTTTTCCAAACAAGAACAAGCGTCAGCGACCGCCCGGGTTTTCCAACCAGTACAGGCGGCAAGCAGGCAAGCAACCAAGAGGGTGATGCGGCATTGGCAGCGCAGAATTCAGTGCTTACCCAGATCGCCCGGCCATATGCGTCGGCGCTGTTCGATCTCGCTAGCAGCGAGAACCAATTGGCATCGGTGGAGACGTCGCTTTCCGACGTGACGCGGCTTATCGGCGAGAGCGCCGATTTTTCGCGCTTCCTGCGCTCCCCGGTGATTTCCGCTGACACCAAGGCCAGCGCGCTCGATGCGCTGCTGGACAAGGCCAAGACCCATCCACTGGTGGCCAATTTCTTGCGTCTGGTCGCCAAGAATGGCCGGCTGTTTGCGCTCGATGCCATCATTGCCGGTTTCCGCGATCTGGCCGCCAAGGCCCGCGGCGAGGTTACGGCCGACGTGACCTCGGCCGCGCCGCTCAATGCCGAGCAGGTCAAGGCCCTGGGCGATACGCTCAAGGTCAAGATCGGCAAGACCGTCACGCTCAATCAATTCGTCGATCCGTCGCTGATTGGCGGCCTTCAGGTGAAGGTCGGCAGCCAGATGATCGACAGCTCGCTCAAGACAAAACTCGCTGCGATGAAGATCGCCATGAAAGAGGTCGGATAATGGACATCAAAGCCGCGGAAATTTCTGCGATCCTCAAGGACCAGATCAAGAATTTCGGCCAGGAAGCCCAGGTTTCCGAAGTCGGTCAGGTGCTTTCCGTCGGTGACGGTATTGCCCGCGTCTATGGTCTGGACAAGGTGCAGGCCGGTGAGCTCGTCGAGTTCCCGGGCGGCATCAAGGGCATGGCCCTCAACCTTGAAACCGACAATGTTGGCGTCGTGATTTTCGGCAATGACCGTTCCATCAAGGAAGGCGATGTCGTCAAGCGGACCGGCTCGATCGTGGACACTCCCGTGGGCATGGGCCTGCTGGGTCGCGTGGTCGATGGTCTGGGCAATCCGATCGACGGCAAGGGCCCGATCGAGCACACCGAACGCCGCCGCGTCGACGTCAAGGCGCCCGGCATTCTGCCGCGCAAGTCGGTGCATGAGCCCATGTCGACCGGCCTCAAGGCCATCGATGCGCTGATCCCGATCGGCCGTGGCCAGCGCGAGCTGATCATTGGCGACCGTCAGACCGGCAAGTCGGCCATCATTCTGGATACTTTCCTCAACCAGAAGCCGGCCCATGACGCCAATGCGTCCGATACCGACAAGCTCTATTGCATCTATGTCGCCGTCGGCCAGAAGCGCTCCACCGTTGCCCAGTTCGTGCGCCAGCTCGAAGAAGCCGGTGCGCTGCAGTATTCGGTGGTGATCGCGGCAACCGCATCCGATCCGGCCCCGCTGCAGTACATTGCGCCCTTCACCGGCTGCGCCATCGGCGAGTTCTTCCGCGACAATGGCAAGCATGCCGTGATCGCCTATGACGATCTGACCAAGCAGGCCGTTGCCTACCGTCAGATGAGCCTGCTGCTGCGCCGTCCACCAGGCCGCGAAGCCTATCCCGGCGACGTGTTCTACCTGCATTCGCGTCTGCTCGAGCGCGCCGCCAAGCTCAACGAAGCCCATGGCCTCGGTTCGCTGACCGCGCTACCCGTGATCGAGACGCAGGCCAATGACGTGTCGGCCTATATCCCGACCAACGTGATTTCGATCACCGATGGCCAGATCTTCCTTGAAACCAACCTGTTCTTCCAGGGCATCCGCCCGGCCGTGAACGTTGGTCTGTCGGTGAGCCGCGTGGGCTCGTCGGCCCAGGTCAAGGCGATGAAGCAGGTTGCCGGTTCGCTCAAGGGCGAGCTCAGCCAGTATCGCGAAATGGCGGCCTTCGCCCAGTTCGGTTCCGATCTGGATGCGGCCACCCAGCGTCTGCTCAACCGTGGTGCGCGCCTGACCGAGCTGCTCAAGCAGCCCCAGTTCAGCCCGCTCAAGATGGAAGAACAGGTTGCGGTGATCTTTGCCGGCGCCAATGGCTATCTCGATAGCGTTGCCGTCAACAAGGTCGGCGATTTCGAGCAGTCGGTGCTGTCGGCGCTGCGCGGCAAATATGCGGCGCTGCTGACCACCATCGCCACCGAGAAAGCCCTGAGCGACGACACCCGTGCCCAGCTCAAGGCTGCACTCGACGAGATCAAGAAGACCTACGCGGCCTAAGGCCAGCAGGGAGATCGACGGCCAATGGCTTCGCTAAAGGACCTCAAGAACCGGATCGACTCGGTCCGGTCGACCCAGAAGATCACCAAGGCCATGCAGATGGTCGCGGCGGCCAAGCTCCGCCGCGCCCAGGAAGCGGCCGAGGCAGCGCGCCCCTATGCCGAGCGCATGGGCAAGGTGCTTGCGGCGCTGGGTGCCGTTTATGACGGCCAGGAAAATGCGCCGGTGCTGCTGGGCGGCACGGGCAAGGACAAGGTGCATCTGCTGGTGGTTGCCACCGGCGAGCGCGGCCTGGCCGGCGGCTTCAACTCGTCGATCGCTCGGCTGGCGCGCGAGCATGCCGCCAAGCTGCTCAGCGAAGGCAAGACCGTCAAGATCCTTACCGTGGGCCGCAAGGGCCACGATATCCTGCGCCGGCAATATGCCGACAATATCGTCGACACCTTCAACTTCCGCGAGATCAAGCGGGTCGGTTTCGTCCAGGCCCAGCAGGTCACGGACAAGGTGCTCGAGATGTTCAATGCGGGCGAGTTCGACGTGGCGACGCTCTATTTCGCCAAGTTCGGCAGCGTCATCAGCCAGGTGCCCACGGCCCAGCAGCTGATCCCGGCCAAGCTGCCCGCCAAGGCAGAGGGCGAGGTCGAAGCCTCGGCCGTGCCCTACGAATACGAGCCGAGCGAAGAGGCGATCGTGGAAGACCTGCTGCCGCGCAATATTGCGGTGCAGGTGCTGCGGGCGCTGCTGGAAAACAGTGCCTCCTTCTATGGCGCGCAGATGTCGGCAATGGACAATGCGACGCGGAACGCCGGCGAAATGATCGGGCAGCTGCAGCTCAGCTACAACCGTCAGCGCCAGGCGCAGATCACCAAAGAACTCATCGAAATCATTTCGGGCGCGGAAGCGCTCTAAGCAATCGAAGCGAAGGACGAAACAAATGGCAGAGAAAAAGGCCGGTCGCGTATCGCAGGTCATCGGTGCCGTCGTGGACGTCGTGTTCGACGGCCACCTGCCCGCGATCCTGAACGCCCTCGAAACCACCAATAATGGCCAGCGTCTGGTCCTGGAAGTGGCGCAGCACCTGGGCGAAAACGCCGTGCGCACCATTGCCATGGACACGACCGAAGGCCTGGTGCGCGGCGCCGAAGTGATCGATCTGGGCACGGCCATCACCGTCCCGGTCGGCGAAGCCACGCTGGGTCGCATCATGAACGTGATCGGCGAGCCCATCGACGAAGCCGGTCCGATTGCCTCGACCGATCGTCGCGAAATCCACCAGGATGCGCCGACCTTTGCCGAGCAGAATCCGGAAAGCACCGTGCTGGTCACCGGCATCAAGGTCGTTGACCTGATCGCGCCCTATGCGCGTGGCGGCAAGATCGGCCTGATGGGCGGCGCCGGCGTGGGCAAGACCGTGCTGATCCAGGAACTGATCAACAACGTCGCCAAGGCGCATGGTGGTTATTCGGTGTTTGCCGGCGTGGGTGAACGCACCCGCGAAGGCAACGATCTCTACTACGAAATGATCGAATCGGGCGTGAACAAGAACCCGACCGAACATGGTGGCTCGGCTGCCGGTTCGAAGTGCGCCCTGGTATTCGGCCAGATGAACGAGCCCCCTGGTGCCCGTGCCCGCGTGGCGCTGACCGGCCTCACCATTGCGGAAAACTTCCGCGACCAGGGCCAGGACGTGCTGTTCTTCGTGGACAACATCTTCCGCTTTACCCAGGCCGGCGCCGAAATGTCGGCTCTGCTGGGTCGCATTCCTTCGGCCGTGGGCTATCAGCCGACGCTGGCCACCGATATGGGCCAGATGCAGGAGCGCATCACGACCACCAACAAGGGTTCGATCACCTCGGTGCAGGCCGTGTACGTGCCCGCCGACGATCTGACCGATCCGGCGCCGGCGACCTCGTTTGCCCACTTTGACGCCGTGACCGTGCTGAACCGCGCGATCTCGGAAAAGGGCATCTACCCGGCCGTGGATCCGCTGGCTTCCAACTCGCGCATCCTCGATGCGAACGTGGTTGGTCAGGAGCATTACGACGTGGCCCGCCGCGTGCAGGAAGTGCTGCAGAAGTACAAGGCGCTGCAGGACATCATCGCCATCCTGGGCATGGACGAGCTGAGCGAAGAAGACAAGCTGATCGTGGCCCGCGCCCGCAAGGTCGAGCGCTTCATGAGCCAGCCCTTCGACGTGGCCGAAGTGTTCACCGGCACGCCCGGCGTGTTCGTGGCACTGGAAGACACCATCAAGGGCTTCAAGGGCCTGGTGGCCGGCGAGTACGATCACCTGCCCGAAGGCGCCTTCTACATGGTCGGCACCATCGAAGATGCCGTCAAGAAGGCCCAGAAGCTGGCTGCTCAGGCGGCCTGATCCATCCATCGGGCTTGCCGCACGCGGCGAGCCCAAGCTGCCGTTAAGGGACCAAAACTATGGCTGAAGGCCTCAAGATCGAGATCGTGTCGCCCGAGCGCCTGGTGCTGTCGGAAGTGGTGACCTCCGTCACCGTGCCGGGCAGCGAAGGCTATTTCACGGTGATGGAAGATCACGCGCCCTTCATGACCACGCTGCGTTCGGGTTTCATTACCGTGAACGGGCTCAATGGCCGCGACGAGATCTTCTTCGTCAAGGGCGGCTTTGCCGACGTCTCGTCCGAGGGTCTGACGATCCTGGCCGAGCAGTCTGCGCCCTTCTCCGAATTCGACCATGCCGACCTCGCCACCCAGATCAAGGCCGCCGAGGCGGAACTGGCTGCAGCGCCGACGCCGGAAGCCAAGTCCTACGCGCAGGAAGTGGTCAGTGCCCTGCTGAACCTGGCCATCGAAGCCGGCCAGATCAATGGCGGCCACGTCCACTAAAGCTCTATCGCCGCCGTATAAATAGCGCCCGCAGACTTCGGTCTGAGGGCGTTTTTTATTGCCTTATTGGTGCGCATAATCCGGTGTCGGCGCGGCGCAGCAGTAAATCCTGCACAAAAAACGTGCATATACAAAAATTGATCATGAAATTCTCATGACATCAATATTGCGTTAACACAGCAGCGGCCACAGTCCGCCTCCAGCACGGTCCCATCGCCGTACACTGGTCGGAGACGCATCATGACATCGCTCTTGGGCAATATTCGCCTCACCGCTGCCATCGCCGCCATGGCCATCGGCTCGATCACCATCGCCATTGCCGCCGTGGTCGCCGGATTGTTCGTCAGCCTCTCGGGCAGCGCCAGTGCCGACGTGGACAAGGCGCTCCAGAGCGCGACCCGGATCACCGCACAGATCCTCAGCGTCAACCTGCCCAGCCTTGAAGTGGGGCCGGACGAGGCGGGTAATGTCGCCAGCCTGACCATGCGGTCGATGCCGCGCTTCCGCAATGACGGCGTCATCGACACGGTGGCTAGCGTGTCGGCGCAGGATGCCAGCATCTATGTGTTCGACGCCGAACTCGGTCCCGATTTCAGCATCGGTACCACCAGCCTGACCGGTGCCGATGGGGCGCGTCTGGTCGATCGACCCATTGTCGCCGGCACGGCGCTGTTTGAGGCAATGATGGCCAATGAGGCCGTGGTCGGCAACGAGACCATCAATGAGGTGGCCTATGCCACCCGCTACCAGCCCATCGCCATGGCCGATGGCACGGTGATCGGGGCCCTGTTCGTGGCGGTGGCGCGCGCACCCATCGAGGCGGTGGTTGGGCAGAGCCTGACCATGATGGCCATTGTCGGTGGTCTGGCGCTGCTGGTGATCGGCATCGTGGCGCTGCTGCTGTCGCGCGCTCTGACCCGACCCATACCGCGGCTGTCGGCCACCATGAATGCCATTGCCGAGGGCCAGCTCGATACCGAGGTGCCCTATACCGCCAATCGCAACGAGATTGGCAGCATGGCGCGGGCGGTGGAAGTGTTCCGCACCAATTCGCTCCGCATCGCCGAGCTGGGCGCAGAAACCGGGCGGCATCTGGAGATCGCGGCGGACCATACCGGCCAGCTCAATGCCATTTCCATGTCGCAGCTGGTTGCCGAATTCACCCTGAGCGGCGAGCTGATCACGGCAAACCCGCTGTTCCTTGACCTGATGGGCTATCGGCTTGCCGATCTGGTGGGGCAGCCCAATGCCCGATTGCTGTTTGGCGCGCAGTCGACCGACCCCACCTATCAGCAGTTCTGGCGCGATCTGGCAGAAGGCGCGTTCAAGAGCGGCGAATATCGACGCCGCACCAGCAATGGCGGCGAAGTGTGGATCCAGAGTACCTTCACGCCGATCCTGGGGCTCGACGGCGCGCCCTACAAGGTCGTGCAGTTCGCCACCGATGTCACCGCCCGCAAGCAGGCCGTGACGGCCGTCGGCGCCGCCCTCGTGGCGCTGGCCAAGGGTGATCTGAGCCACGGCATCGATACCCAGTTTGACGCCGAATTCGAAGATCTGCGCCAGGCGCTCAACAGCACAGTGGCGCGCTTTGCCGATGTGGTCGGTCAGCTGCGCCAGGCGTCCCGCTCGATCCGCGTGGCCACGGGAGAAATCCTGTCCGGCGCCAATGATCTGAGCGAACGCACCACCAGGCAGGCTGCCACCATCGAGGAAACTTCGGCTGCCATGGAACAGCTGGCCGGCACGGTGGCGGACAATGCCAAACGGGCCCAGGACGCGGCCAGCAAGGCGCTGGCGGTTTCCGGCAGTGCCTCGGCCAGTGGCGAGGTCATGACCCAGGCCAGCGCCGCCATGGAGCGCATTACCTCCAGTTCAGCCAAGATCTCGAGCATTATCGGCATGATCGACGACATTGCCTTCCAGACCAACCTGCTGGCCCTCAATGCTTCAGTGGAAGCGGCCCGCGCCGGCGATGCCGGCAAGGGCTTTGCCGTGGTGGCGGTGGAAGTACGCCGGCTGGCGCAATCGGCAGCGTCGGCCTCGGCCGACGTCAAGGTGCTGATCGAACAGAGTGCCCGCGAGGTCAAGGCCGGCAGCACGCTGGTCAGCGATGCCGCCGAGCGGCTGTCGGACATGCTGGGCGCTGCCGAACAGAATACGGCGCTGGTGGAGGGCATTGCCCGCGCCAGCCGCGATCAGGCCACCGCCATTGACGAGGTCAGCATCTCGGTGCGCACGCTCGATGAGATGACCCAGCACAATGCAGCGCTGGTCGAGGAGACGAATGCGGCCATCGAGCAGACCGAATCGGAAGCGCGGACACTGGACCAGATCGTCGATATCTTTGTTCTTGCGGAAGAAGTTCAGCAAAAACAAGTAGTTGACCGGCGCCGCAGCGCGGCGTGAGCGGTTAAATTCCCCTGAGCTAATTAATTTAGAGATTATTCATAGAGCTCAAGGATGCTTGTGCCCACGCCGCCATTGTGCGCGGCAGAGGAGAACAAGCTCATGACCATCCATTCCATGCTGCGGCCGGGCCTGGCGGCGCTGACTCTCGCAGCCCTGCTGTCGACCAGTGCCGCACTGCAGGCACAGGATGAATTCACCGCGCCGCTGACCGAACTGGCCAAAAGCGAGATCGCGGCCTTTGCTGCCAATCCCGCTCTGATCGAGGCCATCAACGCCCAGAACGCCATGAGCGGCGCCTATGACCAGGCCAAGATCGATGCGCTGGACACGCAGTGGCGCGCCGAGGTCGATGCCTCCGCCAAGCCGCTGATCGATGCCACGATGGGAAATGCGGCCTCGGCCTATCTCAAGTCCGTCCAGGACGAGTCGCTGGGCAAATATACCGAAATCTTCGCCATGGATGCCAAGGGCCTCAATGTGGCCCAGAGCACGCTGACCTCTGACTATTGGCAGGGTGATGAAGACAAGTTCACCGCCAGCTTTGGTGCCGGCGCGGATGCCGTCCATATCGGCGAGATCGAACAGGACGAAAGCACGCAGGCCTTCCAGAGCCAGGTTTCGGTGCCGATCACCGATCCGGCGACCGGCGCGCTGATTGGCGCCATCACGGTCGGCGTCGACGTCTCGATGCTCTGATCGCTCGCTACACTTTGCCACCTGTGCTGTACGAGGACCAATGATGATCAAACTTACACTCACCCAGAAAATCGTTGGCCTCGTGCTGCTTGCGCTCATCGCGGGTTCCGCTGCGATCAGCTATGTCGGTGCCAGCCAGAATGCGGCCCTGCTGCGCTCGGAGCTGGAAAAGGCCAATATGGCCCTGTCTGCGGGCAGTACCGAGCAGCTCGCCGGCGGCATCCGGTTCGGCAAGGCCGACGCGCTGATGACGGCCTATGCCGGGCTGGAAAAATCGCTGGGCGAGCAGTTCAAGGCCGGCGCCAGTTACAATATGGAATCGGCAATCATCGTCACGACGTCCGAGGATGCGCCCACCAACGCTGCCATGGCTGACGTGGCTGGCAAGGCGCTGGCCAGCGGCAAGACCGAGATCGTTTCGGAAGGCGCCATTGCCTATGTCGCCGTGCCGGCACGTTTTGGCCCCGAGGCGAGCACTGTGGGTGTCGCCGCCTATGCCTGGGACTTGAGCAAGAGTCTGGCCGAACAGGGCAAGACCCTGGTCACCGCTGCCCTGGCCGGCGTTGCGGTCACCGCGGTGCTGGTTGTGGCCCTCTACTTCTTCATTCGCCTGTCGATCACCGGACCCCTGTTGAACCTGGTGCGGATCGCCACGCAGATTGCCGAGGATCCCGCCTCGGTCGATGTGGTACCGGCGACAAACCGTACCGACGAGCTGGGCGCCATGGCCCGGGCCGTGGAAGTGTTCCGCGAGAACGGCCAGAAGGTGGCGCAGATGACCGAGGCCGAAGCCGCCCAGGTGATCCGCAGCCAGGCCGAACGCGCCCAGATGATGCAGGAACTGCAGCGGGCCTTTGGCAATGTGGTGGATGCCGCCATTGCCGGGGACTTTTCGCGGCGTGTCGACGCCGAATTCCCCGATGCCGAACTCAATGCGCTGGCCGGTTCGGTCAATACCCTGGTCGAAACGGTCGATGGCGGGCTCAGCGAAACCGGCCAGGTACTGGCGGCCCTGGCCGAGACCGACCTGACCCATCGGGTCAAGGGCGACTACAAGGGCGCCTTCGGCAAGCTGCGCGACGATACCAATGCGGTGGCCGACAAGCTGACCGATATCGTCGGGCAGTTGCGCAAGACCTCACGCGGCGTGCGTTCGGCCACGAGCGAAATCCTGGCCGGCGCCAATGACCTTTCCGAGCGCACCACCAAGCAGGCCGCCACCATCGAAGAGACTTCGGCCACCGTCGAGCAGCTGGCCAATACGGTGCTGGCCAATGCCAACAAGGCGCAGGCAGCCAGCCTCAAGTCACAAGACGTATCGCGCACCGCCGAAGAGGGCGGCGTGGTGATGGGCCAGGCGACCGGAGCGATGGAGCGCATCACCAGTTCCTCGGCCAAGATCTCCAATATCATCGGGCTGATCGACGACATCGCCTTCCAGACCAACCTTTTGGCGCTCAACGCCTCGGTGGAAGCGGCCCGTGCCGGCGATGCCGGCAAGGGCTTTGCCGTGGTGGCGGTGGAAGTGCGGCGGCTGGCGCAGTCGGCGGCCAGCGCCTCGGCTGACGTCAAGGTGCTGATCGAGCAAAGCGCGGGCGAGGTGGCGGGTGGCTCCAAGCTGGTGGCAGAAGCGGCCAGCAAGCTGGGCGCCATCCTTGAGGGCATCCGCGAGAACAGTGCCGTCATGGAGGGCATTGCCCGCGACAGCAAGGAACAGGCGACCGCCATCGACGAGGTCAATGTCGCGGTGCGGCAGATGGACGAGATGACCCAGCACAATGCGGCGCTGGTGGAAGAGACCAATGCGGCCATCGAGCAGACCGAGGGTCAGGCCAGCGAACTCGACCGGATCGTGGACATCTTCGTGCTCGACGACACCGCCCGGCCGGCCCGCGCCGAGGCAGCCAGCCAGAGCGCGCCGCGGAATGGCATCAAGGGATTGCAGGACAAGGTCCGGCATGCCGCCAAGGCCCTGACCAGCCACGGCAATGCCGCCGTCGCCCAGGACTGGAACGAGTTCTAGGCCGCGCTCGAAAGCGCATGGCCGATGCCGATCGCGGTGGGCCCTAGGCCAGGGCCGCCGCGACCAGGGCCTTGGCGTGCAGGTCGGTGGTGTCATAGACCGGCAGCGGGCTCACATCGTCGTCGATCAGCATGGTGATCTCGGTGCAGCCCAGGATGACGGCTTCGGCGCCACGGGCGGCGAGGCGGGTAATGGCATCGACATAGACCCGGCGAGACTCGTCACGCACGATGCCGCGACAGAGTTCGTCATAGATGATGCCGTTGAGATTGGTGCGGTCGACCTCGGGGATCAGCGACACCAGGCCCCGCGCGCTCAGGCGATCGCGGTAGAAATCCATTTCCATGGTGAAGCGGGTGCCCAACAGGCCCACCGTGCCAAAGCCGTCCGCCAGCAGCGCGTCGCTGGTCGGGTCGGCAATATGGATGAAGGGCACGTTCAGGTCGGCGGTGATGGCCTCAGCCACGACATGCATGGTGTTGGTGGCCAGGCCAATGACTTCGGCCCCCGCGGCCTGCAACTGCCGGGCTATCCCGGCCAGTACCGCACCGGCGCCGGCCCAGTCGCCGTCAGACTGCATCTGGGCTATGGGGGCAAAATCTACCGAATGCAGGATCACCGGAGCGGAATGCAGCCCGCCCAGGCGGCGCGCCGTCTCCTGGTTGAGCACGCGGTAATAGTGCGCCGAGGATTCCCAGCTCATGCCGCCGATAAGGCCGATGGTCTTCATGGCTCAGGTATGGGTGAAGCGTTGGGGAATGTCGGCAAAGGCGGCGACGACGCGGTCATAGGCGTCCTTCTTGAACGGCACGATCAGCGCCGGCACGTGGCTGAGCCGCTCCCAGCGCCAGGCGTCGAACTCGGCAGGGTATTTGCCGGCGCCGGGGGTCAGGACATCGATCTCGCTGTCCTTGCCGGTAAAGGCAAAGGCGAACCAGCGCTGGCGCTGGCCGCGATACTTGCCCTTGAGCGCAATGCCCAGCGCTTCATCGGGCAGGTCGTAGTGAATCCATTCAGGGGCTTCGGCCAGCAGGCTGACCGAGGTAATATTGGTTTCCTCGTGCAGTTCACGCAAGGCGGCGCGCAGCGGATCCTCGCCCTTGTCGATGCCGCCCTGCGGCATCTGCCAGGGGGCCTCTACTTCGGAGCGGTCTTCGGCGTCACGATCGGCCAGGCGCCGGCCAATGAAGACATTGCCCTGCTGGTTGAAGATGGCGACACCCACGCAGTCGCGATAGGGCAGGGATTGGCGGTCGGGGCGCGGAGACGTCATGGCTAAGCTCTATTTCATCAATGCGCTGGCGGGCACCAGCAGAATGCCCTTGGATTCAAGATCCCGGGCCCACTCGGCCAGGGTATTGATCGAGATGGGCAGCGCGCTGACAATACCGATTGCGTGCCCATTCTCCAGCGCCGTCGCCTCAAGGCTGGCAAGCGCTGACAGAATGGATGCGCGCGCCGGATTGGCGTCGATCAGCAGGTCGGCCCGCGAGAAGGGCACCTTGTTGCCCTCGGCCAGTTGCGGGGCGAGCGAACGGTTGGACGAGCCGTCATCAAGATAGCCGAGGCCGCGCGCGCCCAGCTCTTCCATCAACGGCGAAAAATCGGCAGCCGAGGCGGTGAAGCGGGCCCCCATATTGTTGATCAGGCCGACATAGCCGCCAAAGCGCGACATCAGCCAGAACAGCTTGTCCAGGTTGGCGCGGGCGGGTTCGCCGGTCAGCAGGGTCTGGGGACCCGGATCGTTCTGCGGATAGTCGAAGGGCTCCAGCGGCACTTCGAGCAGCACTTCGTGGTCAGCGGTGCGGGCCGCGGCGACCGTGGTGCTGAGGGCCTTGCCATAGGGGGCAAAGGCCAGCGTGATCTCGCTGGGCAGGGCATCGATGGCCTCGAGCGAGCCCTGCTCGTTGATGCCCAGGCCGGTCACGACGATGGCGATCATCGGGCTGCCGCTGGCCACGGCGTCGCCACTAGGGTGGGCATAGGCGGCAAAGGGCGTGAGGCCGGTGGCCGAGATGCGTGGGATCGGGCCATTGGCCGTTTCCTCGCTCAGATCGGGCAGGGCGCCAAAGATGTCGGGCAGGCCGATGACCGAACTGCGCCCGCCGGCCCCGGTGGTGATGGCGGTGATCGAGCCGTCGGTGGGGAATTGCTGGGGATCGGCTGTGATCGTCACCGGGCCGTCCGCGACATTGTTGGCCACCTCGTTGGCGTCGCGGGTGCTGGTGACGGCGACTTCCTGGCTGGGCCGTCCGCCATCGGGATCATCCACCATCAGCACGCGCGCCACAAAGCCGATGGCGAGCAGCGCCAGCAGGCCGAACAGGATGCGGGCGATCGGCAGCCTCCTGGTGGCGCCGGGTCGCGGCCGGCGACCGGTCAGAGGCGTGGTCAGATCATCGGTCATCGCGCGGGATCCCAATAAAAGCTGGGGCGAGGCAGCGAATCAGCTGCCCCGCCCCAGCAATTTCATACCACAGGGACGGACTATTCCGCCTTGGGCGGAAAGGCGTCGTCGGTTTCCCCGCCATCGATCAGGCGGATAGCATATTGCAGCTGGGTATCTTCAGCCTTGTCGGCGGGCACGTAAACCGAGGAGCCGACGGTGGTCTCCTCCTGGCCCTCGATGGTGATGTGGCCGGCCAGGCCTGCCTCGCCGATGATCTCGTCGCGGCCCTGGAGTTCTTCGGGCACGTTCTGGAAGATCTCGATGTCGGGGGTAATGCCGACGGCCTGGATGGAGCGGTTGTTGGGCGTGTAGTAACGCGCGGTCGTCAGGCGCATGGCGCCGTCGGGACCTAGCGAGATGATCGACTGCACCGAGCCCTTGCCGAAGGAACGGGTTCCCACGACCGTGGCACGCTTGTGATCCTGCAAGGCGCCGGCAACAATTTCGGAGGCCGAGGCCGAGCCGCCATTGATCAGCACCACCAGCGGCACGTCGGCGATCTGGGCGTCCAGCGCGTCTGGCTGGGCGTCATAGCGGGCGCTTTCCTCGGGCAGGCGACCACGGGTGAGCACCACGGCGCCCTGCTTGAGGAAGGCATCGGCCACATAGACGGACTGATCGACCAGGCCGCCCGGATTGTTGCGCAGATCGAGGATAATGCCCTTGGGCGCCACGCCGTCACGATCGGCATAGACATCCTTGATGGCCTTTTCGATGCCCACAAACGCCTGTTCGGAGAAGCGCGACAGGCGGATCACGGCGACATCGCCCGCTTCGCCTTCAAGCGAATAGCGCACGGCGCGCATGGCGATGACAGCGCGGGTCAGTTCGAAGTCCAGCGGCTTTTCGACCCCTTCGCGTACCACGGTGACCTTGATGCCGGTGCCGATGGGGCCGCGCATCTTGCCGACGGCCTCGTCCAGGGTAAGGCCCTGGACCTGGACACCGTCGAGTTCGACGATCAGGTCATTGGCCATGATGCCGGCCTTGGCGGCCGGTGTGTCATCGATGGGCGAGACCACCTTGATGACGCCCTCTTCCATGGTCACTTCAATGCCCAGGCCGCCAAACTCGCCGGACGTGTCCTGGCGCATGTCGTCATAGTCGGCTGGCGGCAGATAGCCCGAATGGGGGTCGAGCGAGGTCAGCATGCCCTGGATGGCGGCGCGGATCAGCTCCTGCTCATCGGGTGGATCGACATATTCGGCGCGAATGCGGTCGAAGATTTCGCCGAACAGGTTGAGGTCGGCATAGATTTCGAGCGGATCGCGGGGCTTGCCGGCCGCAGCGGCGGGATCGGGCTCGATCTCCTCGGCCCCGGGAACGGGCTCGACCTGCGCCGGTGCGTCCTGCGCATGCAGGGGGGCAAGGGGCAGCAGCAGCGCCAAGGCAAGGATGGTGGCGCGGAAGGGAAGCAGGCGCATGAGGGTTCTATCCACTCTGTGTCGGGGTCGCCCACCAGCCGGTGGGATCGACGGGCTCATTGTTTTGTCGAAGTTCAATATAGAGGGTCGGCTGGTCCGCGCCAGCATTGGTGGTGACCGTGCGGCCAATTGTGCGTGAACCCATGGTGCCCAGCGGCATGCCCATTTGCACGAACTGACCGATATCGACCGTGACGGCATCCAGCCCGGCCAGCAGCATGGTGTAGCCTTGACCGCTATTGAGGATGACGATTTGGCCATAATTGAGGTAGGGGCCCTTATACAGCACCCAGCCATCGGCCGGAGCCACAACCTGGGCCTCGGCCCGGGTGACCAAGGAGATGCCGTGATTGATGCCGCCAAAGCCATCGCTGGCCCCGTAATCGAGCACGTTGACGCCATTGGCCGGCATGGTGAGATAGCCGCGGGCAACGCCAAAGGGGATGGCCGGCTCGGTACGGGCGCTGTTGGCCAGGGCCAGCTGGATGGCTTCGGGGGTCATCACCGGCAGGTCGGGGTCGAGGCCGGCATCAGCCGCCGCGGCTGCCTCGGACACCGAGCTGACCTGGGCCGAAAGCGAATCGACCAGTTCCTTGAGCGTGGAAGCCCTGGCTGCCAGGGCGACGGCCTCTTGCTCTTCGGCCGCCAGCTGCGTCGTGCGCACGCCAATGCCTTGCTTGCGCGCGGCAATGAGGGTGGCGATGCGCAACTGCTCTTCCTCGAGCACGGCATGGTTGGCGCGCAGCGTGGCTTCCTCGGCCAGAGCGGCGGTCTTGATGCGGGTCAGCTCGGTCAGGTCGGCGGTGACCGATTCGGCCTTGGCGCGCAGCTGAGGCACGATGGCGGCGATCAGGATGGCGCTGCGGGCCGAGCCCAGGGCGTCGTCGGGATCGACGATCAGCGCCGGCGGCGGGTTGAGCGAGATGCGTTCGAGGGCCGCCAGCACATTGGCGATCTCGGCCTGTGAGCCATCGAGCCTGCCGCGTACTTCCAGTTCGGCGACGATGAGGTCGGAGAGGCGTGTCTCGACATCGGCAACTTCGATTTCGGCCAGCTTGACGCGCTGGGCCGCCGCGATCAGGGCGGCGTTCTGCTGGGTGCGATCGCCTTCCATGGCGGCGATTTCGGCCTTGAGCTCGTCAATGCGCTGCTGGCTGAGGGAAAGCGAGGATTCGACGGCCTCGAGGTCCGACTGGGTGGGGGCGGCGACGGTGGCGGGCTGTTCGGCGGCTGCGGGCGTTACAGCAGCGGGCGCTGCCGCGGGCGGGGCGGTCGGCGCGGGCGTTTCGGACTGGGCCAGCAGCGGCAGGCTCGACAAAGCCGCCAGCAGCGTGCCGGCAAGCCACAGTCCCCGTCTCTTGCCCGGCGCCAGCGCCATCATGTCTCCAGCAGGGCGATCTGCGCCCGAATCAATGCCGCACCATAGCAATGGTGCAGAAAACCGCAGGTTAACGCTGCTTAACCATGTCGTGAGCGGGATGGTCAATCGCCGCGATGATAGGGGTGGCCGGCCAGAATGGTGGTGGTGCGATAAAGCTGCTCGGCCAGCATGATGCGCACCAGCTGGTGTGGCCAGGTCAGGGGGGAAAAGCTCAGCACCAGGTCGGCGGCAGCAACGAAATCGGGGTCGAGGCCATCGGCGCCACCGATGACAAAGCTTACGGCCGGGCGGCCGTCATCGCGCCAGCGGCCGATCTGGTTGGCGAGTGCCTCCGAAGCGATGGCCTTGCCGCGTTCGTCCAGCGCCACGATCAGGCCCTCGGGCAAGGCGGCGCGCAGCGCCTTGGCTTCGTCGGCCTTGCGGCTGGCGGACGAGGAGGCGCGCGACTCGGTCTGCTCGATGACGTCAAAGCCCGTCAGCGCCAGCGGCTTGCCGCCGCCGACGGCGCGGTCGAGATAGCGGGATACCATCTCGCGCTCCGGCCCGGCCTTCATGCGACCGACGGCCGCAATGGTGAGGCGCACGGGGTCGCTCTAGTGCGCGTCAGCCGCGAAATCGGCCTGCCACATCTTTTCGATGTTGTAGAACTCGCGCACTTCGGGGCGGAAGATGTGGACGATGACATCGCCGGCATCGACCAGGACCCAATCGCAATGGGGCAGGCCCTCAATGCGGGGCTTGCCGTGACCGGCATCGCGCAGGGCGTTGACCAGCTGGTCCGCCACGGCGCCGACATGGCGCTGCGAGCGGCCCGAGGCGACGACCATGTGATCGGCCAGCGAGGACTTGCCAATGATATCGACGGCAACGATGCCCTCGGCCTTGGCATCGTCAAGGCAGTTCAGGATCACATCGATCATGGGGCGTTCCGGGGTCGCGAGCGTAGGGGCGACGGGAGTGGCGGTGTTTTCGGGCAGGGCGGCCATCATCAATGGCCTTCCGCCCATGCGCGTGCATGGGTCATGCGGGGGATCAGCATCCTTGGTAGTTGATCGGAATGTGCAGGCGTCTTTGCAAACGGCAAGCAGGCAGTTCCTGTCTGGTGACGTATATCACACTAGGTCAATATGCGCTTTTGATGACGGTTTATCAAGATTGCGTCTTCATTTTGGCTTAACGTCCTGCCGACGGGCCCGAATGGCCGATGACGAGAGCGGCGACTGGCGGCCATGGAGGTACACCCAGGCGGGTGCCGGCAGGCGCGCCAGGGTGGTGGCATCGTCCTCATCCACCCGCCACTGGGCCAGGGCGCTGGCCGCCATGGAGACCGGGGCCAGCCGCCCGGAGCCGGGCCGCACATAGACCGCCAGCGGCACCATGGCGGCGATATCGCGCCAGCGTTCCCAGCGGCTGAAATTGACCAGATTGTCGGCGCCCATGATCCAGACGAAGTGCCGATCGGGCATGGAACTGGTCAAAAACCGGATGGTCTGCCAGGAATAGGTGAAGCCATGCGCCGCTTCAAAGCCGGTGACCCGCACCCGGGGATGGTCGAGCAACTCGCGCGCCGCGGTAACGCGATCGGCCAGCGGCGCCAGGTCATGGTTGTCTTTGAGCGGGTTGCCGGGCGTCACCAGCACCCAGATCGCGTCGAGGTCGAGCCGCCGCAGCGTTTCCTCGACGACAAGCCGGTGACCCTGATGGATCGGGTTGAAGCTGCCGCCGAACAGGCCGATGCGCATGCCGGTCCCGGAGGGCGGCAGCTCGGTAATGCCGGGAATATGAAGGGGATGGCGCAGGGTCAAAAGGGGTCAGGGTCTCGTCTGGCCGGTGCCGCGGACACGGTATTTGAAACTGGTGAGCTGTTCGACGCCGACGGGCCCGCGGGCATGCATTTTGCCGGTGGCAATGCCGATCTCGCCGCCAAAGCCGAACTCGCCGCCATCGGCGAACTGGGTCGAGGCATTGTGTACGAGGATGGCGCTGTCGATCTCGTTGAAGAATTTTTCGACCGCCGCAGGGTCCTCGGCGATGATCGCCTCGGTGTGGTGGCTGGAATACTTTTCAATGTGCGCGATCGCGGCTTCGAGGCTGTCGACGACCTTTACCGAGATGATGGCGTCCTCGTATTCGGTGCGCCAGTCCTGCTCGGTCGCCGCCGTGGCCTGGGGGATCATCGCCATCACGGCCGCGTCGCCACGGATCTCACAGCCCTTGGCGAGCAGGGCGTTGATGATGGGCCGGAGATGGGTGGCCACCACGTCCTGGTGCACGAGCAGGGTCTCGGCCGCGCCACAAACGCCGGTGCGCCGCATCTTGGCATTGAGGGTGACGGCGACGGCCTTGTCGAGGTCGGCTGACTTGTCGATATAGACATGCACCAGGCCCTCGAGATGGGCAAAGACCGGCACGCGGGCGTCGGCCTGGACGCGGGCGACCAGGGTCTTGCCGCCGCGCGGCACGATAACGTCGATATTGCCGTCCAGGCCCTTGAGCATTTCGCCGACCGCGGCGCGATCGGTGGTGGGCACCAGCTGCACACATTCCACCGGCAGGCCGGCCAGGTGCAGGCCGTCAAGTATGCAGTCGACCAGAGCGTGGCTGGAATGAAAGCTGTCGCTGCCGCCACGCAGGATCACCGCATTGCCCGACTTGATGGCCAGCGCGCCGGCATCGGCGGTCACATTGGGGCGCGATTCAAAGATCACGCCGATGACGCCGAGCGGCGTCCGAACGCGCTCGATATGGAGGCCATTGGGCCGGTCCCATTCGGCGATGATGCTGCCGACCGGATCGGGCAGTTCGGCAATGGTCTTGACGGCTTCGACGATGCCGTCGATGCGGGCATCGGTCAGTTCAAGCCGGTCGAGAAAGGCGGCCGAAATGCCTTTAGTCCGGGCGGCTGCCATATCCTTGGCATTGGCGCCCAGGATGGCCTTGCGATGGGCATTGATGGCGCCGGCCGCGGTCAGCAGCGCCGTGCGCTTCTGCTCGGGCGTCGCCAAAGCCAGGGCCCTGGCGCCGATGCGGGCGTTGCGGCCGATTTCGGCCATGATCTCGGTCAGGGCGACGGGGTTTTCAGCTTGGCTCATGATGGTTCTCATGGCTGTCCTCCTTGGCGCCCACCAGCACCAGATTGTCGCGGTGGATCAGCGCGGGGCGATTGCCGGCACCCAGCAGCTCAACCACGGTATCGCTATGCTTGCCCATGACGAGGCGCGCCTCCTCGCTGTGCAGCGAGGCCAGGCCGCGGGCGATTTCGACGCCGTCGGGATTGTTGACGCCGATGGCGTCGCCCCGGCCGAAGGCGCCGCTGACCTTGGTGACGCCCACCGGCAGCAGCGACTTGCCGGTCTGCAGCGCCCTGGCGGCGCCGGCATCGACCTGCACGGTTCCCGAGACCGTCAACGTGCCCATGATCCAGCGCTTGCGCGCCTGGGCTCGGCTCTGGGCAGGATGGAACAGGGTGTGGCGGGCGCCCTCGGCCAGCGCCTGGAGCGGATGGCTCTCGGTGCCCTTGGCAATCAGCATGGCCGTGCCGGCCTGGGTGGCAATCTTGCCGGCCTCGATTTTGGTGGTCATGCCGCCGCGCGACAGGTGGCTGGCGGCGCCGCCCGCCATGGCCTCGATCGCCGGGGTGATGCTGGCGACTTCGGGCAGATGTCGGGCGTCGGGATGGGTCGCGGGCGGGGCGGTATAGAGCCCGTCAATGTCGCTGAGCAGGACAAGGCAATCGGCCTCGATCATGGTAGCGACGCGGGCCGACAGGCGATCATTGTCGCCATAGCGGATTTCGGCGGTGGCGACGCTGTCATTCTCGTTGATGATGGGCACCGCGCCCAGGCCCAGCAGGGTGGAAATCGTGGTGCGGGCATTGAGATAATAGCGCCGCTCTTCGGTAATATTGGGGGTGATCAGGATCTGCCCCGTGACGATGGCGTGGCGCCCCAGAGCCGTCGCCCAGGCCTGGCTGAGGGCGATCTGGCCGGCGCTGGCGGCGGCCTGGCTCTGTTCGAGCGTCAGGGCCGTGGCCGAAAGGCCCAAGAGGCCCCGTCCCAGCGCAATGGCGCCGGACGAGACGATGACGATATCGCGTCCCTGCGCTTTGAGTGCGGCAATGTCCTCGGCCAGATCGGCCAGCCATGCCGAACGCAGCTCGCCCTGCTTGTCGACAAGCAGGGCCGAGCCGATCTTGATGGTCAGGCGCTTATAGGGCGCGAGGGCATTGGCACGCATCAGGGGGCCCAGTTCGGCTCGACCTTGCGCCGCGCCGCCTCGAGCTTGGCAGCCTTTTGCGCATCGAGGGCTTCGATGATGCCGTAGAGCACCATGTCGGTGCCCTTGCCGGTCACGGCCGAGACCTGCAGCACGTCCTGCTTGCTCAGCTTTTTGAGCAGCTTGACCTTTTCCTTGAGCTCGTCGGCCGGGATGGAGTCGATCTTGTTGAGCACCACGATTTCCTGCTTTTCGCCCAGACGTTCGTCATAGGCGGCCAGCTCGTAGCGGATCGACTTGTAGGCCCGGCCGACATCGTCCTGGGTGCCATCGATGAGATGGATCAGCACGCCGCAGCGCTCGATATGACCGAGGAACCGGTCGCCAATGCCGACGCCTTCGCTGGCACCCTCGATCAGGCCGGGAATATCGGCCAGCACGAAATCGCGCTCGCCGATCGAGACCACGCCCAGATTGGGGTGCAGGGTGGTGAAGGGATAGGCGGCGATCTTGGGCTTGGCGGCCGAGACGGCGGCCAGGAAGGTCGACTTGCCGGCATTGGGTTCGCCGACCAGGCCCGCGTCAGCGATCAGCTTGAGCCGCAGCCAGACCCATTTTTCCACGCCCAGCTGGCCGGGATTGGCGTGGCGCGGGGCCTGGTTGGCTGATGTCTTGAAGTGCGCATTGCCAAAGCCGCCATTACCGCCCGAGAGCAGCACGACGCGCTGGCCCACTTCGGTCATGTCGGCGATCAGGGTTTCGTTGTCGTCTTCAAAGACCTGGGTGCCGACGGGCACGCGCAGTACCGAATCCACGCCATCGGCGCCGGTACGGTTCTTGCCCATGCCATGGGTGCCGGTATTGGCCTTGAAGTGCTGCTGGTAGCGATAATCGATCAGGGTATTGAGCCCGTCGACGCATTCGAGCACGACGTCACCGCCGCGCCCGCCATTGCCGCCATTGGGTCCGCCGAATTCGACGAACTTTTCACGCAGGAAGGACACGGCGCCGCCCCCGCCATCGCCGGAGCGGATAAAGACTTTGGCTTGATCGAGAAATTTCATTTCGGTCTGGCCTTCCAGACGCCACGCGTCATTTGTGTGTCGATATGCTCCACCTCGGCGTCGCGCGCAAGGCAGAGCAGGGTGGAGCGTCCGGTTTGGGTAAACCCGAGCTTGGTTTGAATGGCCAGCGAGGCCGTGTTGAAGGCGAAAACGCCCGAAATAACCGTCTCGGCCCGTACGGCGCCGAAAAACCAGTCGAGACTGGCAATCACCGCTTCGGTCATGATGCCCCGGTTCCAGAACGGCCGCCCCAGCCAGTAGCCCAGAATGGGACCCTTGGGCCCGGCATGAAAGCCGATATGGCCGACAAAGCCCTGGTCGGGCAGTTCGATGGAAAACGTGGTTTCCATCGCCGGCAGGCCAGGCTTGCGCGTGCGCAGCCAGGCCCTGGCATCGCTGATATGGTACGGGAAGGGCACGCGCGCCAGATTGCCGGCCACTTCAAAATCATTGAGGTAGCGCGCAATGGGTTCGGCATCGCCGACCTGGGGCGGCCGCAGGATCAGGCGCGGCGTATGCAAGGTGGTGTTTATGATGCCGTCCACCCCATGACCAGCAGCGGCTTGCCGGCATGGCGCTCGACCACGCTGGTGGTGCGCTCGGTGGCGGTAAAGCCGGCTTTTTCCAGCACGCGGATCGAGGCCGGATTGCTCAGCAGCACGCGCGCGGTCACACGGGGGATAGCGCCAGTGGCCTGCACGGCGCCCAGCAGAGCGGTCACCGCCTCAGGCGCATAGCCCTGGCCCCAGAAGGGCTCGCCCAGCCAATAGCCCAGCTCGGGCACCGCCTGGGCAAATTTCAGACTGACCACGCCCATGAAGGTGCCGGCGGTGCTGATGGCATAGGCGCGCGGATTGGCGGGGTCGTCGAGACCGCCGAGAAAGGCCAGGCCATCGGCCGGCCGATAGGGAAAGGGCATGACCGCGGTGGATTCGACGACCTTCCAGTTGTTGGCCAGGGCCACCAACTGGTCGAGGTCGGCCAGAACGGGTGCCCGCAGGGTCAGCCGGGCACTGGTGATGACAACGGGCAGGGCATCCCTGGTGGTCATGGCGCGAACTCCAGCCGCATCAGGGCCAGGGGCTTGCCCGCCAGGTTGCCCGTCTTGTCGGTGCCCTCGCCGATAATGCTGAAGCCCAGCTTGCGCAGCACGTTGTGCGAGGGCGTATTGGTCAGCAGCGCGCGCGAGCGCAAGGCCGGGATGCCGGCGGCCCGGGCTGCGGCGACAACGGCGCTGGCCGCTTCGGTGGCATAGCCATGGCCCCAGAAGGGTTCACCCAGCCAGTAGCCGAGCTCGGGCAGTGCATTGGCGTCGAAACGCAGGCCGACCACGCCCATGAAGCTGCCGGCGCCGTCGAGAATGGCGTAGCAGCGCTCATCGGGGTCGGGAACGACCTGCTCGACAAAAAACCGGGCGTCGTCCTCGGTATAGGGAAAGGGCAGGCGCGACATCACCTGATGCACGCGCGCATTATTGGCGAGCCGGGCAATGTCGGGGACATGGGCCAGGGTCGGCGTGGTCAGCAGCAGGCGATCCGTCGCAAGCGAGGCGGGGAGGCGGTCCTTGAAGCTGTCCATGGTTGTGCTCAAATCAATAATGCGAAAAGGGGAACCGGCGAACCGGTTCCCCTTATCAATTTCGCTTGGTCGCGAACACGAGCCGGGGAACAGGTCACCGGCCGGGTTCGAGAAACCTGCCGGGTTATTCGGCGGCCATAGCCGGGTCGACAGAAACGAACACCTTCGAATTGGCCTTGGTGCGGAACGACACATTGCCGTCGACCAGTGCGTAGATGGTGTGATCCTTGCCCAGGCCAACGCCCGTGCCGGGGTGCCACTTGGTACCGCGCTGACGGATGATGATGTTGCCGGCAACGACAACTTCGCCACCGAACTTCTTGACGCCGAGACGACGGCCAGCGGTATCACGACCGTTGCGGGATGAACCGCCTGCTTTTTTGTGTGCCATCTTCTAGCTCCTTATTCCTTGTCGGCCTTGGGTGCAGCCTTCTTGGCCGCGGCCTTCTTTGCCGGCTTTTCAGCGGCAGCGTCGTCGGTGGCGGCTGGCTTGGCAGCGGCCTTGGGGGCAGCCTTCTTGGCCGGAGCCTTCTTTGCCGGAGCCTTCTTTGCCGGGGCCTTGGCCTCGGTGGCTTCAGTCGCGGCGGCTGCCTTGGCGGCGGCGCGAACCTTGGCCGGCTTGCCGGCGACTACGGTTTCGGTTGGGGCAGCAATACCAGCCGCCTTGATGGTTGGCTTGGCGCCGCCCGTCAGGATCTCGGTGATGCGCACGGTCGAGAGCAACTGGCGGTGGCCGTTGCGACGACGGTAATTGTGGCGACGGTTCTTCTTGAAGATGATGACCGTCTTCTGCTTGCGAGTCTCCAGCAGTTCGGCGGCGACGGTAGCGCCCTCGATCAGCGGTGCGCCCACTTCGCCGTCAATCATCAGCACCTGGTCGAAGGTGACGATGGTGCCGGCTTCAGCATCGAGCTTTTCAATCTTGAGAACGTCGTTGGCGGCAACCTTGTACTGCTTGCCACCGGTTTTGATCACGGCAAAAGTCATAGCTTAACCGGGAGCGTCAAACGCCCGGTCCCATTGTGTCGCGTCCTGTGGCGCCGCAGGGCAAGCCCCGAATCCTGCGGTCTTCGTGAATGCGTGCCGGCGATCAGGCCGGCGGGCAACCTCGAACAGCGTTTTCAAACAAAGGCAGCGCGCAAGACCAGCCTGCGCGCAATTCCGAGGGCGCTTATCAGGGCAAATGCCCCAAGAGTCAAGCGGAACGGGCGGTTCAGCCGCCGTTGGGATACCAGTTGGCCAGGCGCAGTTCGGTGTCGGCATTGATGCCGGTTTCGAGCACGCTGAGGTCACTGTCGCCATAGTGATAGGGGTAGACGATTGCCGGCTTGAAGGTGTTGATCGCCTCGAGCGCCTGCTCTGGCGTCATGGTATAGGGCAGGTTCATCGGCAGGAAGGCCACGGCAATGCCGGTCAGCGCCAGCATTTCGGGCGTGGGCTCGGTATCGCCGGCCACATAGACCACCTTGTCGCCCAGGGTGATGAGATAGCCATTGCCCACGCCCACGGGGTGATAGTTCATGCGGTCGGCGGTGGTATTATGCGCGGGAATGGCGCTGACGGCGATGCCGTTGAGCGTGCCGCCGCTGCCATTGGCCAGCGCTGTTGCCTGGGCCTTGAGCCCCTCGGGCAGCTGGTCGAAGACTTCCTGGCTGGTGATGATCGGCGCGCTGCCGGCAATGGCCTCGAGCGTAGCCAGATCGAAATGGTCGCCATGGCCATGGGTGATGAGGATGGCGGTGGCGGCGGGCAGGCCTTCATACAGCGCGGCGCCGCCGACCGGATCGACATAGATCACCTGGTCGCCGTAGCCGAGCAGCAGGCTGGCATGGTCGATCGGGTGGACGATGATGTCGCCGTCAGCGGTGGGGATCGCGTCGCCGTCAAGGGTGGCATCCTGAGCAAAGGCTGCTCCCAGATGGCCGCCGCCGATGGACAGCAGGGATAGGGTGGCCATGCCGGCCATCAGTTCACGCCGTTTTACCATTGTCGTCTCCCGTTGTTGTGCATTGCAGGGCTTGAACGCAACGGGTTGGCGCTTGGATGGTCAACGCACAAAAATGTGACGGGGCGGCCGGTGCCGGCCTGGCCCGGGCGCAAAGCCAGGCGAATGCGGCAAAGGGGAGTTGCAGGCCGGTTGCGGCTATGCCATAAGCCGCCCCGTGTCGACTGCACGGGCCCCTCGGGGCTTTCATCGATCTCGCGGAGAGATGGCAGAGTGGTCGATTGCACCGCACTCGAAATGCGGCATGGGGGCAACTCCATCGGGGGTTCAAATCCCTCTCTCTCCGCCATCGATCCTTAAGCAAGCTACTGAAAATCAACTGCTTTATGGACGCTAGCCTGCCGTCGCGCTTGGGGCAAGGGCTTGGCGCGTGTGGCCACCGGGAGCGGAACTCCGGTTGAACTGATGTGACCTCCGTGTGACAGACACCTCCTCGCTCAAATCCGGAGATGACCTCAAGCTGCGACTCGTGGTTGGTTGCATCCTCTAGGTAAAGGGGGCGGTGATGGTGTTGTAGATTAAGGGTTGCCCGGTAACAGGATACGCGGAAGCGACCGTCATTGTTGGGGGGGACTACAGGCGCATCCACTGTAGGCCGCTGGGTGGGGAGTACCGGCTATCCGGCACCACTGTGGAGTGGGTTGGGGCGCTCAGTCTGGTTGAGAAGGCGAAGCTTGCGGTCTGGATTGTAGACCAGATGCGACTGGGCGCAGAGACAGCGGTGGTGACCACAAGCAACCTTCAGGAAATCACCTCCCGGCCTCGCATGGCAGTGCTTGAGCGCGTCCAACGACTCTATCAGTTCCTGGGGCGCCAACTTTCTAGCATTGGAGCATCCACGCGCTGGATACAGCGTCAGGATATGGACACAGAGAGCTTGGCGCGGGTCACCTATACACGCACTGGAGCACGGGCTTGGAGTGAATGCGCAGACGACGGGGAGCTGGATGCCTTAGCTTCCTATGGGTTCGCGCAGGGGATGCTGATGGATGGTAAGTACCGTGGAGATATTGCACTAACAATCGCTGGTTGGAATTACCTAGAGCAGCTCGACAAGACGACTTTCAGGTCCGATCAAGCGTTTGTCGCCATGTGGTTCGACCCCGAAGTCTCATCTGCCTATAAGGACGGCATAGAGCCAGCCATCCGTGATGCCGGATATGTCCCCATGAGGATCGACCAGAAGGAACATGCCAACCGCATAGACGATGAGATCATTGCGGAGATACGCCGGTCCCGCTTTGTCGTGGCAGACTTCACGTGTGGCCTATGACGTGAGCCCCCGACTTCATCCAGCCGAGAGCAGAGTCCTTTCGTCGTTTGAGCCTTTCGGGCTCGGTGGTGCAATGGGAGGGAGCGCGGTGCTCCCCAGTTGCTCAAGCGCTCCGTCCCATTGCATGCCGGGAGCGTTGAGTTTTGCGTAGATGGCCGGCGGCAGATTGCCAAGGCTGCCATGTGGTCTGACTGTGTTGTAGTCCTCCTTCCAGGCCGCCAGGTTGAACCTGGCGTGTGCCAATGAGGTGAACAGGGTCTCGTTGAGCAGTTCGTCACGCAGCCGGCCGTTGAAGCTCTCCACGAACGCGTTCTGTGTCGGCTTGCCGGGCGCGGTGTAGTGCCATTCAATCCGCCGATCCTGGCTCCAGCGCAGGATTGCCATACTGGTCAGTTCCGTCCCGTTGTCACTGACCACAGTGTGCGGTCGGCCACGCTGGACCATGAGCAGATCCAGTTCTCGCGCCACCCGAAGCCCGGACAGCGATGTATCGGCGATCAGGCAGAGGCATTCCCTGGTATAGTCATCGACAATGCACAGGATGCGGAAGCGTCGACCATCGGTCAGCGCATCGCTGACAAAATCGAGGGACCAACGCTGGTTCGGACCTGACGGCAGGACCATGGGCGCCCGTGTACCCAAGGCTCTTTTGCGGCCGCCGCGACGGCGAACCTGCAGCCGTTCCTCGGCATAGATCCGACGCAGCTTCTTGTGGTTGAGCATGATCCCCTCCCGATCCAACAGCACATGCAGCCGGCGATAGCCGAACCGGCGGCGCACGGCCGCCAGTTCGCGCAGCCGTGCCCGAACGGCCTGATCATCGGATCGCGTGCTCACATGACGCACCGATGTTCGATCAACCCCGATCACCGAACACGCCCGACGCTGGCTCACCGCGAAGGCCTCGCAGAGGTAAGCCACGGCTTCTCGCCTGACGGCGGGCGTTACCATTTTTTTGTGCTGAGATCCTTGAGCATGGCGTTGTCCAGCATCGCCTCGGCCAACAGCTTCTTGAGCCGGGCGTTCTCGTCTTCCAGGACCTTGAGCCGCCGTGCCTCGCTGACGTCCATGCCGCCGAACTTGGCCTTGTACTTGTAAAACGTCGCGCTGCTCACGCCATGCTTGCGGCACACATCGGCAGTCGGCATCCCGGCCTCCTGCTCCTTGATCATGCCGATAATCTGTTCCTCGCTGAACCGCGAAGCCTTCATTGTCCGTCTCCTTTAATGGACGGACTCTACTCATTTTTGGAGGAGATCTAAGGGCTCACGTCACCTAGCGAAGGATGCGAAGGGAGTGGTGGTGCTCGATAAGAAGGGCGACCCAACTCCCCTCCCTAGGGGCGGGGTCTACTACGAGGCCGGTTTTGCTCAGGGCTTAGGCATTCCAGTCATCTGGACCGTGAAGGCCGACCACATCGATCATGTGCATTTCGACACACGCCAGTTCAACCACATCACGTGGACCGACGCGGCGGACCTACGGGAGAAGCTTAAGAACCGCATCGGGGCGGTGCTCGGGCCGAATGTCCAGCACTAGGGGTAGTCGGCCCCTAGGTCCCGGTCACTAATCCAGTCTTCGCGGAACCCCTTGAGTGGGGACATCAGGTCGTACGGCTCACCCCATATTGCTCGGCGCTCGGGCGCCTCTAGACCCCAGAAATCCTCCAGCAACTTCTTACTGCCCAAGCGCAAGGCGAGGTCTGAGTCTGAGAGGATGCGGTGAAGGACGTAGCGGGCAAGTTCCGAAACCATCACCTCCATCTTCGCAATCTCTAGGCGCTTGGTCCGGTCGAACTCCACCAAGCTCTCATCCTCATGTAAGTGCTCCACCTCGCTCCTCTTGTCGAAGATAGCTCCCATCAGCTCGTGGTGATTTGGGCCGATGAACAGCTCCGTTCGACTCTTGAAGCGAGACCTAGAGTTGCCGGTGGTTGTCGCCAACATGCCCTCAATGCAGCGGACGAATTGATGAACACGATCCATAGGGTCGGCAAGGGTCCTAGCCTTCTGGTAGATTTCAAGGCACCGCATTAGCCGCCATAAGTGCGGGCCTGGGTTCTCCATTAGGCGTTCAAGCACGGTGACAATGCCGGCCGCATCTACCAGGTGATCCACCGAAACCTCACGGCGAAGGTCAATGAGGTTGTCATGGAAGCGGTGCAAGGTGCCCACTTGGCGGACATCAAGTTCACCGTTGAGGAAGCAGCCGCTTGCGTTGATTGGCTCTTCGTAGACGCTCAGCGGGCAGACTAGTTGTAGCCCCGTGAGCCACCGACCCACCTTATGGCCCAGAAACTGGTTCTCACCATCCAGGACTTTTGGACTCCGCGACTTCTGGCGGCTGACGAGGATTAGGGTGCTGGCCTCGATGTCTTCCACCCTCATGGTCCCAAGCCATTCCCGCCAGTGTCCGGGCATGTCCAGCTTCAAGGACGTGTAGGCTTCGAGCCCCTCGGCAATCGGCCCATCGGACACGCTGCTGTCAGTGGCAGTCTGAAGCCCGATTAGAGAAAACTTCTCACCCTCCGCAATCCACGGGATCATTCGGCCACGTCCTGTTGGCCCTTAAAGCTCTCTTGCAACGCCACAATGCCGGTAATCCCACTCCCGGCCAGCAGGCCCCCCAAGAGGAGAGACACCGCGTCGCCAAACCCATTCTGCACAACCGCCAGCAGCGTCGAGTACCCGATGGCGAGAGAAGCAACCAACAGCACTAGGGCCTTCGCCCATTTTGGTGCCGTCTTTTGGCCTACGAACTGGCCGAGAGACCACATGTAGACAATCGGGAACCCCGCCCCGACAGCGATAAAGGCCAGCGTTCCAAAGAAGCCCTGCACGTCGTCACCTCATGTAACGGTAAAATAATACCACATCGACCCTAGTCAGGCTGACTGGTGATACCATATGATGCGGTAACATAATACCGCAAGTGGTGCCATCATGTCGTCTCATCTGACCCTTCGAGCCCTCCTCGAAGTCAACCGCATGTTCATCGCTGAGCAACGCGAAATCAATGCTGCCCTCATCGCCACCTTTCTAGGCGTGGCTTTGGGTAGCCGCGATACGGGTGCGGGAAGGCATCTATCCATGCGGGAGCTTGCAGCTCAGATCGCCCTACCGCCTTCCACCGTGTCGCGCCACGTGCGCTACTTGGGGCCGGGCATAAGGGAAGGTGAGGAGGGCATGGGTCTAGTGGAGCTTGTGCCGTCGCTCGATGATGGCCGCGCCAAGCACGTCCGGTTGACGCTCAAGGGTGAGGCGCTATTGGGGCGCGTCCTCATGGCCAGTGGCTAAAGCCCCCGGTATTACTCGGAGGACTCTTCCTTGAGCCGCTTTGCGAGTTTGGCGATGGTATGGGCCGATGGCACAGACATCTTGCGCTTGCCGTTTTCAAACACGGCCTTCCCGTTCTTCGTCATGGGGTGCGCCATGTGTTCCTGAATGCTTCCATAGCTCCATCCCTGTCGCAGCAGATCCATGATTCGCGTGTTGCGGGCCTCGTCCTCAGGGCGGCCCTTGTAGACCCCATTGGCTTTGGCCTTTGCAATCCCCTCTGCTGCTCGCCTCCTTCGGTCCACATAGTCTTTTCGAGCGAACAGAGCCAACATGTCGAGCATCATGTTGTTAAAGGCCTCAACCATCCAGGCCGTATATTCATCCGCGCTCGTGGCCATCTGGTAGGAAGGGGGCAGGTCGAGAGCCACCACCTTCACCCCTCGACTCCTTATCTCGCCCTTGAGCCGTTCCCAGTCGTCGGCCCTAAGTCGGCTTAGGCGGTCCACCTGTTCGGTCAGCAGAATGTCGCCCGGATGGCAGTCCTCTAGAAGGCGGAACAACTCGGGTCGGTCGAGCTTCGCGCCGCTCTCGTTCTCCACATAGAAGGCCGCCACCTTGAGGCCCCGTTCCTCACAGAACCTTTCAAGCGCTGCCTTTGCCCGCGTTGCGTCCTGCTCTTCAGTGGAAGCGCGGAGATATGCTCGGATGAACATGGGGTCTCACTCCTCCGTCAGGAAGGCATTGCGCCGGGGGTTGCGGTCCACAGCTTCTAGGCGTTGGTCGTACGGTACCGCACCATCCGACAACATGCAGTCCACAAAGATCATATGCCGGGTGTCGCTATCCAGGCGCGGCCACCAACGGGCCAGCGTGTCGCCTCCCCTGTGGTCTGCCATGAAGTCGGGGCGCCGGGCCGGCTCAAGGTAGCGCTCCGCAAATACGGCCGCATCGCCATCCGTCACGGGGGCAATGCCCGGCATGAAGGAGGGCAGGGGGTCTAGGGTACGCCAAGAGGACATGGTGGCAATCATCGGGCTATCTCCGTTATGAAAAATGCACTGATAGGGAGAGGGAGGAGGCGGACCAACGCCCGCCCCCAAGTGTCAAACCCGTTCGATAAGGATGTGAACAGGTCCCATCCAGATGTCCCAACCCGTGTGGTCTTCATCGGGCCCGTCAAAGCCCAGCTGCCAGCTTCCCACCTTGTGCAGCTCAACAAAGCTGTCCAAGCCAAACGGCCGAAGCACCAAATTCAGGAAGCGCTCGGCGCCGTTTGACGAGGCCCAGTCAGCGGTCAGTCTCATTCGTTCTCTCCAATGTTGCCCAATGCATTTTGGGTATGTGCATATAAGGCACTGCATTATGGGTCTGTCAACAGGTATTGGTGCATTAAGTGCATGGCGCTGCATTTTGTGCATAGCCTAAGTGCATGGCCAAAGGACAGACACCAAGGGAGAAGGCGGCGAGGGCGCTATGTCAGAAGCAAGGGCACCCAGAGAACGCCACCTTTAAGGGCAAGCCGATGTGGATGAGCTACCTTGAGGAGGTGGACATCGTATTGAGAGCCGCACTCAGTTCGGACGAATGGCAGCGCTTGCGGGACCTTGACGGGCAATGACGCATCCAGGGGACACCTCACGGGAGGACGGGCGGCGACAACCTCACGATCTGAAAAGCCTGCCACCCCCCCCAGGGGGGGAAAGCGCCGCGCCGCCACGTATATTGTAGATGTCCCGCGACCGACCCCAAAATCCGTCCGGTATATCTGCCTCCGTTAGTAGCCCATCTTGGTCAGCATATCGCGGACGCTGGGCCGCTCTGACTGTTTCCCCCGCTGGGCTTCCTGAAGCTGGGCCCGGTGATCCATCTGCCCTTGGGAGAACATCTGGCGCAGCTCGGGGTACCTACGGATCATTTGCGCCTCGCCCATGTTGCGGTACTTGATGACGACATCCATAAGAACCCCGACCTTGGTGCCGGGAAGGTCCGGGTCGCCATCTATGAGTCGAGCATAGCCAGGCGATCCGATGATTTTGGTCAGTTGCTCCTTTAGGCTGATACCGGTGGCCGGCTCGGCGCTCAGCTCTTGGTACACATCATAGGCATTGCGGCCATCCGAGAGGGTAACCGTACGCAGGTCCACGCCGTATTTCTGAGGGGTCGGAGGACGAATGCCGAAGCCAGTCTCTAGGATGATGCGGTTGTGCTCACCCTCCACCACGTCAGTTGCCCCGCCAGTCGTCAGCCCGCGCTTACGCCAGATGGGCTCCCCGAAGCTGTCCCGCTGTGGAGGCAGCTTGTCGGAGTATCCCGGCATCCCGGCCATGGTGCGGTCCAAGAAGGTGCGGGCCTCACGCATATACTCATCGCCATTGGCGTAGGCCTTGATGGCAGACGAGCCGGGGATGAGGTTGGACGAGAGGTTGCCCACGTACCTGCCGATATTCTCGCCCCCATCGCCCGGATTGGCAATCGCTTGGATCACCTGGTTGAGGTTCATCAGGAAGGTCTTCTCGGAGAACCCCGAGGCGAGGGCAACACCAATGGCCATGATGCCGTCCGTGCTCTTCTTGCTGCCGGGATTGGTCACCATCATGTCCACCACATCAGCCACCATACCGAATGGCATCCCCACGGGGTCAAAGCGCCCAATCGGGAAGTAGGTCTTCTGGCCATCCTCACCCTCGAAGACGAAGCTATAGGGCTGCCATCCCGTGGCCTGGAGCTGCTTGCGGAGAGCTAGATCGCTGGGGCCTGAGCCCGTTATCTTCCCACTCAATGCCAGGCTTGCAGCGACACCCATGAAGGTTGAACCAAGTGCGAACTGCCCGATGGCGTGGGCCTGAGCTTCGGTGCCCAGCTTGCCGTGGAGCATCTGCCGGTATTCTTTCTGCAAATAACTCAGGCCGGGGGTCATCTTGGTGGCGTACCGGAGAACGTTCACAGGGGTCCTCACGAAGGGCAGGATGAAGGCCGCTGCTGGCCAGTTGTGGCGGAAGTTCTGGACGCCTTTGCCCAGCGTTCCCTCAAGGAGGTCCTGCTGGAAGGTGGTCGTGCGGGCTTCCTGAATTGCCGCGTTGTTGATCCCCCGACCCTCGGCATCAAAGGCGTCTTCGAGGGACCGCTTGATGTGGTTCCTTAGGGCATCGCCCTTCAGGCCGGCATCAACCCCCTCAACGGAGGCTCTGGCCTGCACCACAGAGCGATAACGGAGCTGCTGAACAAACTCGTCCACGGCGCCGAGACCCCGAGTAGGCATACCCACGCCGGTACGATACGCACCCTTCGCCGTAGCACCCGCAGCTTGCCCCATCTTGGCCATGTCGAGCGATAGGAGCCCGTTGTAGAACAGGTCCCAGGTACTCTTGATGGGCTTCCACCCGAGCTGTGGCTGGACGATGCGTGAGCCGCCCCCAGTGTACTCATTGCCGTGCGGAGCCAGCGGGGAGTCGGCCCTCATAAAAGCGTCCACCATGCCAGCCCAAGCGTCTGACACTGAGTACACCGTATAGGCGTATTCCTTCATGGCCTGCCTACGGATGGCTGAACCCCGGCTGCCCATGGCAATCGAGCCGATGAGCTTCTCGGTGGGACGTGCGGCCAGCATGTAGAGGTTGGTGGAGGTGTTCACCGCGTGGGTCGTCCAGTTCCACAGCAGATTGTTGGTGAGGAGGAAGGTCCCCTCGTCAATCACCCGCCGCATGAAGCTTGGCTTGACCATCTCACGCAGCTTGGCGGGGTCACCCCCAGTCTGGTTCAGCAGGTCCACGAGGCGCTCCGGAGGGAGGTCCTTGAACTTGGCGATGTCCGCAGCCTTGACGCCGAACTCCGCACGTTGCCGACGAAGGCCGCGCCCGAAAGCAGCCCGCATGGACGCACCCTGAGCCATCATGTCGGCCGCAGCGGTGAGGCGCCGTGTCAGCTCCTTGTAAGCAGCCGCAGGGTCACCCCCGAAGTCGTCCAACATGCCGGCCTTGATACGCACGGCCAGCGCATGGGAGTCATCGAAGAGCTTGCGGGAGATGATGAAGGAGGCTTCAAGATCGGCCACCATGTGGGTAGCGGCCTCGCCCGACTTGGAGATTTCCCCCATGACGACTTCAGGGTCAGCCCCGAAGTGCCGCGCCGCGTTGTCGATCATCTGGCGGACCTTGGCGTCGGTCAGCACGGACCCACCCTTGGCGGCATCCATCTGGCTCTGGATCGAGCGCGTGGTGGACGCAATGAGCGACTCCACATCCTCGGTCGCATTGAGCTTCTGCCAAGGTAGGTCCGCACGGGGCACCGGCTCGCCGGCTTCAAGGGCTGCTTGACGGCTACCGAACCTGTCGATCACCTCGGCCTCATGCCGTGCCGCCGCAACGATACGGACAACGCTGTCCTCGGGGACCTCCACGCTGGGCTTGTAGGTCTGGTCCTGAGGGCGGAGAGGGACGGCCGAGGCCTCCGACTTGATGGGCTCTATGTCACCCACGGCACCAGTTGGTGTGTCACCCTTGCCGGCCGGCGTGATGTCGCTCACCGAGATGTCGGCCGTGCCGCGCTCACCCGTTGGGACTTCCATATCGTCGGCCACCTTGGCGGCAGGCGCTGCATCGAACATGTCGTCCACGGCCTCAACGGTGCCCTCAATGGACTCCCGTGCGGCCCGGTCTAGGTCGGCCTTGGCCTGAAGCTCATCCACTTGGGCCAGCGCTGCCTGGGCACCCGCCTCATCACCGTTGCGGAACGCCTTGATGGCCTTGAGGCTCATCTCGAAGACGCCAACCATGGCGAGGTCCATGCCGATGCCTTCAAGGGCGTTCTTCACGCGGCCCTCAACGCCAGTGTCACCCGGAGCAGCAGCGAGGTATTCCGTGATGGGGTTCCGCAGCGGCTCGTACTGCTGGATGAGGTTCGAGAGGCGCTCCTCGTGGGGGTCCATTGCGAAGAACCCAGCGACGGCACCCTTGGCCACCTCGAAGCCGACACGACCAGCCTTGGTGGCCTCTGCGGCGCCTTTGAGCGGCCCCAGAAGCTTGCCCGCACCGACCAGCCCCGTGACGAACTGCGACACGTCCACCGTGAGGCTATTGACCCAGCCGTTTTCCTTTAGGTCGCCTCGGGTGGCCTCATGGGCGCGGCGGAACCACGACTTTTCCTCCTCGGCGGGCTCACCCGTGAAGAAGTCCTTGGTCTGGAACCCAGCGTCCACGATGCCAGCACCGATGGAGTTGATGAAGCCAGCCGGGCCCTGCCGCGTCCAGTCTTCCTCGGTACCCTCAATGCGCTCCCCCATGGGGTCCACTGGTGCGGCCCCTTCGGCTACAAGGGGGGGCTGCTGTTCGGCAACGGCGGGGGCTCCTTCGGGCTGGCGGAGCTTGGCGATACGGGCGTCCACTAGGTCCAGCAATGCGGCATCAATCGCGGGGCTTGCGTTCGGGGCGGCTTCGGTCACTTCGGCCGGAACTTGTGGCACTTCGTCGGGTGGTGAAACATCAGGCCCCTCCAGGCCCCCTTGAAGGCGGGCGTTAATCTCGTCAAATACGTTGTCAGCCATTGTGCTTCTTTCATGGAGTATCGCGGCCCGAAGCTGGTGCTTGGGGTCGGAGTGCGGTGGTCGTTATGGTGGGTGTGGTGGTTGCCTTCGGCGGCCTATTCGGAGCAGGCATCGGGTGCATTATGCGGGCGGCATTGAGCCCAATTCGCCATCGGACTCTTGGTCCAATGACTTCGATATAAGTGTTATCAAACTCCGGAAATGTGCCACTGGATGAGGGAGTAACGGGGGTGTTCGGGGGGTATCCCTCGCGGGCTTTTTCGGACCCCATTATCCGTGGCGGTGGTGCTGGGGGCAGAACTGGGGGTAGTGACGCGGAGTAGGGCTTGCGGTAGGCAGGTCTCCTCAGACCTCATCTCCCTCCTGCTTAAGGGAGCCCGTGAGCTTGTCCGGTAAGTGTCCAGTCACACTGAGCACATACTCATGGTGGCAGACACCAGGTGTCCTACTTCGAGTATCGAAGGGATGATGGAGGTCTAATCCCTCTCTCCTCACTTGATGCAACACCGGGAGGGGGGACACCGGGAGGCCATTAGGTGGCCGTTAAAGGGCCACTGCTTTGGCAGTTAACTTGAGAGCCACAGGAAACCTGAAGCCGGTAACATTGTGGGCCACTGCCTCCATGACCTCGGTGCAGACCTCCGCATGTGTATCCGCGACCAGCAGCCCATCATGTATCGGCAGAGCGACGATCCCGCGCCGGATCAACCCCAGTAAGACCGACACCATGATCTGGCTCTCAGTGAACATCAGGCGAGGCCAGATGCCCTGCCCGAACAGGGGCGCAATGTGTGGATGCTTGGCGGCCACGGCGGCGGTGACACGGCTCCCACTCCAGCCTGCCCCAAGCTCTGACTTGAGGTCATCGGGTAGGCGCACCATCGGCCCCTCTCGGCAGAGGAGGGCGGAGACGGCAGTCTTGGCAGCAGGGCGGGACATTCCCAGGTCTTCATAGAGGTCCCCTTCGGGCGGCTCCATGCCGGCCTCAGCGTATGCCAGGCGGGCGAACATCCCTGAGTAGTCCAGCTCGGCCACCGGATGCTCGTCTATGCGGAGTGATGCCCTCCTGTCGCGCTCCAAGCTCTGCCAGAAACCCCAGTAAAGGCGACCATGGCCATCGAACCTTGGAGGGCTGGTGCTGGAGGGGATGTGGAATTGCCGGATGAGATGGACCGGGGGTTGCTTCTGGCCATCCATGGTGATGCTGGCCGCGTTGATGGCGCCGTTGATGGTGTCCATCTCGCCCCGAAGGCGGTGGGTCTCTGCCGTGTCCTGATAGTCCACCAAGACCTTCACCTTGGCGCGTGGCACGGGCGCCTTGATGTAGATGCTTTCCGCCCCCTCAAGGCGGCCAAGGGCAGGACTAGCCCCAAGTGGGGACAGATGGTGCCGGAGCCGCTCGGTCGGCCCCAGCGTGGTCCTGAGTCCATTGTAGGTGCCGGCCACACGGTCCAGATACCCGAGTTGTTCCAGCGTCCCCACTACGGCCATGAAGGTCTTGGGAGGAAACTGGTGGCGCATGTAGCGGTTGTGCTTGGGGCGGCGTGTCGAGATGATGAGTCGGGACCCCTCCGGGCGATAGGCTGCAAGGAGCGCGAGGTTGGCCAGGAGGTTCGCCACCATGTCCTGCCTCCGGGTTGCGGCGTCTTGGCGGACCCTCTCAGGCCGTGGCGTGGCCGCTTCCACCTCAAGGAACAACCGTTTGGAGAGCTGCCAGAGGGCACGGGATGAGGGGATGAGCCAGCTGTCATAATGCAGGTCGGCCGCGCTCTCCGCTCTTTCCACATCGTCCGCACTACTCATTGCGTTCGGCAAGGGGGTTCGGGGTGCTGCCGTCTTCGAGCATCCACCAGTCGGGATGATCCTTGCGGTGGCTGGGGAACTCAACGGCCCTCTCACGGGCAACCCATAGGGCCCGCTGTGCAAGGCGCTGGGCGGTGTCGTAATCACCCGGCTCCTCACCTCCACCGAATGCTTGAAGGTGCCACTCACCACGCCTCAGGGCCGCCTCCACCGAGTCGAACAGGGCGTAGGCTGCAAAGGGAGTACGCTTGTTCTTGCCGGACCTCATGCCTCCGTTAAGCCGGGCAGCGGGGACATGCTTTAGGGCGTCCATCCCATTGGACCACACCAAGAGCTGCGGTGAGGCTTCGCGGTGGAGGGTGAGGAGGTGTTGGACCATTGCCGCCCGCGCCATGTCATCGGACTTCGCGTAGCCCGCCAGCCAGTGCGGAGAGACCCCGGAAAGGCTTCGGACCACGGCGGCGACGCCCACGGCCCCCATGCTGCCGTCTAGTGATTGGGACACCGGGCGGGCCACTGCAAGGACGGCTTGAGGGGTATCGGGTGTAGGCATTGGGTTGGGCGCAAAGGATTGCTGGGAGGCGGGCATGATGCCTTCCTTTCGGGAGTGTGGGTGATGGGAGGTGAGGGGGTCTAGGGAGAGGTTCCGTGCGCAGCCACGCCGGGATCGGACACTGATGGTACGACGCTTAAGGGCCAAACCCTTGGGCCACTAAAAGCAACAGGGAGGGGGACTTAACGGCCACACCAGTCGGAGTCTGGAGGCTGATCTTATATCTGGATGGACGCCTATCACGATATCCGCTCAATCAGATACCGGGGCGTTATCAGACCCCTATGTAATTTGCTCAGTGCCGTTCTCTATTGGGAGCCTATTCTAACAGACGCCCCATTGGTGCTGGTCTTCATATGGACGCCTGTTTCTAATAGACGCCCAATTGATGCCAACTTTCTTATGGAAGGCCAATTGAAGTAAGGCGGCCTACCAAGTGGCTACCCGTTATGAGATAGACGCCTGTTTCATATGGGAGGAAAACCGCCTGTTGCTCTATTGGACGCTTAATTCCCTTCCTGCTCTATCAGATAGCTACCTATTGCGCCGCACAGCCTCACACCCCCGGTGTCAATCGCTCGGGCAACTTTGCAAGGACTGACCCTGGGGCGGCATGGGCGTAGCGGAACAACTGGCCGATGGTCTTGTGGCCGCTGATGGATGCCACCTCAGGGACGGTGAGCCCCACCTCAAACAGCCGGGAGATGGCCTCGTGTCGCAAGTCGTGAAACCTGAGGTCCACCACCTGGGCCCGCCGGACCAATGCCCGCCAGCTAGAGTGCAGCGTCACGACTGCGATGGGGAACACCAGCCGGCCATCAGTATCTCCGTGCAGTTTGGCCGCCTCGTGCAGTGCCTCAATGGCCCCGCGTGTGAGGGGGATGGTGCGGCCGATACCGGCTTTCGCCTCTCGTATGCTTGCAGTGCGCCGGGCTAGGTCCACATCGCGCCAGACCAGTGAGAGTAGCTCTCCCCGGCGCATTGCCGTCTCCAAGGCGAAGCGGATCACCGGGAGCGTCAACGGATTGGTGTCCGGTCTTACTGATCCTTGGAGCCGCGCCCATTCGGTGCCACTAAGTCGGCGCTGGCGGGTGTTGTCTCCGGTGGGCAGCTTAAGGCCGACCAACGGGTTCGCCTTCAGCGGAACATCCCAGTCTGTCATTGCCTTGGTCAGGACCGCTTGGATGGTCATCAACTGTCTGCGCACAGAGGCCGGCTTCACCCTCGCCAGTCGGGCATCACGGAATGCAGCAAAGTCGGACCTGGAGAGGCCTCCAAGGGGCAGCTTGCAGATCGGATGGCGGAGGAAGGCATTGAGCATCACCACTTCCGTTCGGGCGCCCTTCTTTCGCGGGGTCTCATTGTCGCGATAGCGGGTCACGAGGTCTTCCAGCGTGGTGGACCTGAGGTCGTGCCTCTTGGGCTCCAGCTCTTGGCGGTCGGCCCTGACCTCCATCGTTCGTGCCCATTCCTTTGCGTCGGCCAGCCTGGTGAATGTCTGTGCTTGAGGTTCAAATCCCTGCCGTCTGACTTGGGCCTGGTACTTGCCGTTTCGCTTGCGGATGGACGCCATGTGGGAACCGTTTGCTGTGACAACGCTGTGACAGCAGTGGGTATTTCCAGTTCGGCAGGCCACCGGATCGGCGCAAAGACGTTGTGCGACAACACCTTATGGCAACAGAGAGGAGGCTCTAGGTACAATCCCGCCCGCACTCGAAATGCGGCATGGGGGCAACTCCATCGGGGGTTCAAATCCCTCTCTCTCCGCCATCGATCCTTCCTGACGCCAGATTTGCAGCGATATGCCCCGCCTGTGCGGTCGCTGTCGGGTGCACGCGCGCCAGCCCGCGCATGACAAAGGGACGGCGTGCGCCGTCCCTTCCACTATCGGTCAGACCTGACTTGAACGGCCAGGTCGCGTTGGCGCCGGCGCGCGTTAGCGGCGGAAGCCGCTGGCGGCCTGGCGTAGGTGCTGGACGTCCCGGTCGGGCAGCGTGCTGCGCGATCGGGCCGGGGCAGCGCCATCGGTCTTGAACACTTCGACGATCCGGTCGATCTCGCGGGCCTGATCCTCGGTCTGGGTGATGGCGGCGTTGGTCTGTTCGACAAGGGCCGCATTGTGCTGGGTCATCTGGTCGATCTGGCGCACGGCGCCCGAGACTTCCTCGATGGCCGAGGCCTGTTCGCGGCTGTTGCGGGCAATGCCTTCCATCAGGGTATTGTTGGCGCGGGCGGCCTCCATCATGGCTGCCAGCTTGCTGGCCGCTTCCGCCACCAGCTTGGTGCCTGCGCCCACTTCGCCGGCAGAAGCCTCGACCAGGGTCTTCACATCGGCCGAAGCCTGGGCGGCGGACTGGGCCAGACGGCGCACCTCGACGGCGACCACCGCAAAGCCCTGGCCGGCATCGCCGGCGCGGGCGGCTTCCACCGAGGCGTTCAGCGCCAGCAGGTTGGTCTGGAAGGCGATATCGTCGATCAGCCCGATGATATTGGAGATCTTGGACGAGGATTCGGTGATGCGGGACATGGCGTCATTGGCCTGGCGCATGACGGCGCCGCCCTCTTCGCCGACCTGGTTGACCTTTTGCGCATTGGTATTGGCGTCGCGGGCCCGATCGGCGTTTTCCAGCACGGTCGCCGCCAGCTGCTCGATGGCGGCCGAGGTCTCCTCGATGGTCGCGGCCTGCTTGGTGGTGCGTTCTGAGAGGTCATTGGTGCCGATGACGATCTCGCTGGTGGCGGACCGCATGCTGGAAATGGCGCTGCGCAGCCCGCTCATGATGGTGGTCAGCGTATCGGCGAGCGCATTGGTATCAGCCTGCAGCGTGGCGAAGGCGCCCTGATACTGGCCGCTCATGCGAGCCCGCAGATCGGCATTGGCCAGGCTGGACAGCACGCGGGCGGTTTCGCCCAGGCTGCCGCCCACGGTTTCGATCAGACCGTTGATCGAGGTGGCCAGATTGGCCAGTTCGGGGTCCTTGTAGCTGGTTTCGATACGGGCCGAGAAATCGCCCTGGCCGGCGGCGTCGACCACGCGGTTGAAATCGCTGGAGAGCTGCTGCATCGTCGCCTGGCGCTCCTGGCGGCCCGTCGCGGTGGTGCGCTGGACTTCGTCGGCCAGCAGTTCGGCTTCCTGCGCGCTGGTCTGGGCCTGCTCCGAGCGTTCGTCGGAGATTTGCAGCAGATGCTGGGTGTTGACGGTCATCCAGATCAGGCTGACGGTCTCGATGATCAGGATCACGGCATGCAGCAGGACCCGGGTAAAGCCGCCGCCGCCATAGAAGATCAGGTCGTCCAGGGTCATGCCCAGCACCAGATGGTGCACGGCGACCAGGGCGGCGCCTAGGATGATGGCCTTGGTGTCGTAGAGCAGGGCGCAGACGGCGAGCCCGGCAAAGAAGGCCATGTGAATGTCGGTCTGCAGCGGCTGGCCGCGGGCGGCGATCAGCAGGGCCATGACCTCGGCCATCATGACGGCGACCGCCATGTAGCGGAAGGTGGCCGACTGCCGGTTGACAAAGAAGGTGGTGAGCAGGGCGGCCAGGCCCAGCGCGGCCAGCGTGCCGGCCAGGCTGAAGTCGCCGTGAAAGACCATTTCGAGGATGATGGCGATGGCGGCCATGATGGCGGCGAGGCCGGCCACCAGGATAGATGCGCGACTGCGGATGGTATCGAGGGTCATGTTGTCTCGTGATCGAGTTGGGGCGCACAAAGCCCGGTGGCGTTGAGAAAGAACAGAGCGCCCAGATCTCGGGCGCGCTCCTGGAAGCCGGCATCGCCGGCATAGGCGACCACCACATTAGGCAGTTTGGTCGGGGCAACGGCGTAGCCGCCCGCGGCGCGGACGATGGACCAGGCGGTTGCTTCGCTGGTGAAGGGCGGGAAGGCCACGGCCATTTGGCCCCGGTCGGCGGGGGCGAGCAGATAGGCGCTCACCAGCAGCACCGACAGGCCCGAAAAAAGCAAAGCAGGCGCAAGCTGTCGCACAATCGGTCCCCGGAGATGCCCAAAATGCTTGAATTATAGGCAGCAGCTTTCGCCCGAAATGGTTACCAATTCGATTAAATTCCGGCGGAACGAAAAATACAGTGTGTTTGGCTGGCGAGGCGTTGTGGTCAGTTCAGCAGGACCCGCACCGTATCGCCGCGGCCTTCGGCATCGACCACCGAGAGGGTGACATAGCCGGGGCCGTCCGGTTGCCAGCTGTCCTGGCGGGCGAAATTGGGGCGGCCGAAGGGGGCGCCATTGGCAAAGTAGGTGAAGGGCGGCACGCCATTGCGCACCTTGACCATGAGCGGGGAAATGTCGCCGGCGGCGAGGCCGAGATCGACGGCGACTCCATCGCCGGGAAAGGCGATTTCGGGCGCGGCGTCGCGGGCGACGAGGCCACTATCGGGGTGGCGAAACCGTCGCAGCGGCGCCGGCAGTTCAGTGGTCGAGGCCAATAGTGCGCCCTGCGGTGCGCGTGGCAGCGCGGCGCGGCGGCTGCCCAGGCGGTCAAAGGCCTCAAACAATATGGGCGCGGCGCCGGTAATGCCGGACAGACCGGGCAGCGGGGCGCCATCGGGGCGGCCGGCCCAGACGCCGACCACCGTCTTGCCGTCAAAGCCGATGGCCCAGGCGTCGCGATAGCCATAGGAGGTGCCGGTCTTGTAGGCGACGCGGCCAGGTGAGCCGTTGAGCGGCGGGGGCACATCGGCCAGGATATCGGCGACATACCAGGCGCTGACCGGGTCGAGGACTGGCGCGGCAATGGCCGGGGCGGGCAGGGGCGTGGTGCCGTCATGCAGGCGCACCGGCACGCCGCCATGGGCGATGGCGGCATAGACCGAAACGAGGTCGCGCAGGGAAATGCCGACGCCGCCGAGGCCGACGGCGAGACTCGGCGCGGTATCGACGGGCAGGCGCGGGTCGGCATGAGCGCGGCGCAGGCGCGAGACCAGGCGGGCCGGGCCGACAGCGTCGAGCACCACCACGGCGGGGATGTTGAGCGAGAGCGTCAGCGCGTCGTGAATGCTCACCGTGCCGCGGCTGAAGCCGTCGAAATTGACCGGCACATAGGCGCCAAAGGCGGTGGGGCGGTCTTCGATCAGGCTTTGCGGATGGGCCAGGCCCAGCTCGAAGGCGAGGCCATAGATCAGCGGCTTGAGCGTGGAACCCGGAGACCGAATTGCCGTGGTCATGTCGACATAGCCGTCGCTCTGGGTAGCAAACAGCCCGGCCGAGCCGATGGAGGCCAGGATTTCGCCACTCTCGATATCGGCGGCGACGATGGCTACGGAAACGCGGGGGTCGATCAGCCGGGCGCGGGCGGCAGCGAGCTGTTCGAGCGCGTCCTGCAGGCGCCGGTCGATGGTCAGAGGCAGGGTGCGGGCATCGGGTCGGGCGCGCACGGCCTGTTCGGCCAGGTGGGCGGCCAGCATGGGAAAATCGCGGCGCATGGTGGGCAGAGGCTCGAGTTTGGCGGCAAGCGCCTCCTCGGCGGGCAGGGCGCCCAGGGCGACGAGCCGGTCGAGCACCTTGTCGCGGCCGGCGCGGGCCGCTTCGGGGTGGCGGTCGGGGCGGCGCGCCTCGGGCGATTGCGGCAGGGCAACCAGCAGAGCGGCCTGGGCGGTGGTCAGCCGGGCCGGCTCCTTGCCGAAATAGGCCAGACTTGCCGCGCGGATGCCCTCGATATTGCCGCCATAGGGGGCCAGCGTCAGGTAGAGATCAAGGATCGCGTCCTTGTCCAGGTCCTGCTCGAGCGCACTTGCATGCACCATCTGGCGCAGCTTGCCCCAGGCATTGCGGGTGGGCTGGCCCTCGAGCAGGCGCGCCACCTGCATGGTCAGCGTCGAGCCGCCCGAGACTACCTGCCCGCCCGCCAGCACATACTGGCTGGCCGCGCGCAGCATGGAGCTCCAGGCAATGCCGTCATGCTCAGCAAAGCTGCGATCCTCATAGGCCACCAGCATGTCGAGGAACCTTGGATCGACCTGATCACGGCTGACCGGCAGGCGCCAATTGCCGTCCGGCGTGGTGAAGGGGCGCAAGAGGTTGCCGTCGCGATCGGTTACCGCGGCGGAAACCGGCATGCTCGTCAGGTCCGGGGTCGGCGGCAGGGCGCTGCTGATCGTGGCGATTGTTGCGGTCAGCTGCACGGTGGCGGCGCAGAACAACACGAAAAGGCTGAAGCCGGCCAGCACCAGATACCGCGCCCAGGGGCGCGGTGTGGTGGCGTCTCTATGGGCGTCCGGCCCCGTCATGGCCCGGTCGCGGTGACCTCGACCGTGCCCGATGCCGTATTGGCGCGGCGTTCGGGGCGATACATGTCTTCCACGGTGGCGCCGGGGAGGGCAAAGGTGCCGGGGCTCACCGCGCGCACCAGATAGGCGGTGGTGACGCTGCTCGTCTCGCTGAAATAGCGGAAGGCGGCGACATATTGGTCGGTGCGCGATTCCACATGGGCGGGCGTATCGAGCTGGAGCCAGTTGAAATCGGAAACGCCGTCGCCAGCCGAGAGATCGGGATTTTCAATCTCGAAACCCGCCGGCAGCGGGTCGGCCAGCACATATTGCCCGGAGCCCAGCGCCTCGGGATAGGCCGTCAGCACGACCACCAAGCGGTCGTTCTGGGCAATGGACCCGTCCATGGGGTCGATGGGCGTGCCATCGGGCAGGTAGTAGTCGCGCGTCAGGGTAAAGCCATTGCTGGTTGGTTCGGGCGGGGTAGCCGGGTAGCCGGTGACGGTCACCTTGGCCTGGGTTGCAGCGGCGTCGTTGTTGCTAATCTCGACGGGTGCAAAGCCCATGGCGTCGAAGCGACGGTAGAGCGGGGCGCTCAGTGCTTCGCCATCAAGGCTGATGCTGCCATCGGTGCCGGCTCCACCCAAGGCGGCGGCAGCCAGCAGTGTCCAGCTATCTTCCTGGGTCGAGGTATAGTCGGCATTGTCGCGCCGGTCGGCGAGCTGGTTGGCCAGAGCCAGCAGGTCAACGCCGGCGGGCTTGAACTCGGCCGCCAGAGCCAGCACGCCGGCGGTGTCGCGCAGGGCGCTGCCATAGTCGGTGCGGTAGCGATTGCTGTCCTCGGTATCGGCCAGGCTGGCGACGGCCGCGGTGAAGGCGGTGTTGGCGCGGGTGGTATCGCCATAGAGCGCGAGGGCAGCCCCGAGCTGGGCTTGGGCTAAGGGCGAGCCGAAGGCGTCGAGGCGGGCTTCGAGATAGTAGCGCAGATCGCCCATAGTGGCGCGGCCGGCACGGGCGAGGTCATACAGCGCATAGGCCACGTCCTCGCCGCCCTGCTCGAAATCGCTGGCATAGGCGAGCTGGTTGGAGAGGTTGTCCAGCGCCCTTGTCATGGCCTGTTCGGGCACGGCATAGCCGGCCGCCTTGGCGCGCAGCAGCATGTCGGTGACATAGGCGTCCAGCCAGGCGTCGCCGCCGTCAAAGGGACCCCAGAGGCCAAAGCCGCCGCCCGAATTCTGCTTGGAGAGCAGGTCGGCAATCGCGGCGGTGACGGTAGTGCTGAGGGCTTCATCGCCGGCCAGGCCGATCAGCTTGGCGACGTCATTGAGGTAGAGCAGGGGGAGAGCCCGGCTCGAAACCTGCTCGGCGCAGCCATAGGGGTAGCGGTCGAGCGAGACCAGCAGGCCTGGGATATCGAGCTGGGCCAGGGGGCCAATGGCCAGCGTCATGGACCCGGTATTGGCCAGATAGCTGGCAAAGAAGCTGTCATCGACAATGGTGCTGGCGCCGGGCTTGAGGGCAATGAGCCGACTGGTGGTGACCGGCGCGCTGGGCGGGCGGACGCCCAGGGTGAGCTGCTTGACGCTGGTGCTGCCATCGGGCGCGGTGACAGTCAGTTCGAGCGGCCAATCGCCAATGGCGGTGCCGGTGAGGCTCAGGTTGAGCGCGGTGCGCTCGCCCTGTTCCAGGGTGACGTCTGTGGCCGCGGCGTCGGTGGCGAGGCCCGTGCCGGTCGAGAGAGCAATGCCATAGGTGCCGGCGGCACCGTCGACATTGTTGATCTCGACGAGCAGGCGCGAGACGTCGTCGAGGCGCAGGAAGCGCGGTGGGCTGAGCGTGACGACGACCGGGTCGCGGACCACGACATCAGCCTCTGCGTGGCCCACGGCGGTGTCGGTCCAGGCCATGGCCATGACCCGCACGGTGCCGGAAAAGTCGGGCATGTCGAAGGTCACGCTGGCCTTGCCGTCACTGTCGAGCTGGACGATGCCGGAATGCAGCGCCACCAGCACCGAGGTGGGCGGTGGCGTGCCGAGGCGCGCGGCCCCGCCATCGCCGCCCGAGCGCAGTGCGCCGGCCATGCCCTGGGTCGGATCGATCAGCGAGCCATAAAGGTCGCGCAGGTCCATGCCGAGCTGGCGCTGGCCGAAATACCAGCCATCGGGGCTGGGGGTCTTGAAATTGGTGAGATTGAGAATGCCCAGGTCCACGGCGGCGACGCTGACATAGGCGGTCTGGCCGGCGGCCAGATTGCCCAGCGCGACATCGACGGTAAAGCTCTGGCGCGGCAATGATACCGCGGGCGCGGAGAGGGTCACGTCGAGCTGGCGGTCACCCGGCTCGACATCGGCAAAGGCCAGGCCCATGGCGCGTGAGGGCATGCGCTTTTCCCCGGCATCGGCGGGTCGATAGAGAATGGCCGTCACATAGGCGCCCGGACCCCATTCTTCGGTGACCTCGAGATCGACCGTCGTGCCTTCGGCGGGCACATCGACGGCCTGCATGGCGATGACGCGGTTGTCGACGACCATGACCAAAGCCGTGCCGGCAAATTGCGGGTCGAGCTTGAGTTTTGCCGTATCGCCCAGGCGATAGGCGGGCCTGTCGAGCGCCACCTGCAGCGTATCTGGCGTGTCCGAGCCGGCCTCGGCATAGTAATAGCCGGCATAGAATTCATAGGTCGACGAGGTGGCGTCGGGAACGGTGCTGTTGACCTCGAGGCGGTAGCTGCCCCAGTCGACATTGGCGCCAACGGTGACCGGGCCGCCATCGGGCGTATCTACGGTGCCGCTGGCAATGTCGCGCGTCGTGGTGATGGCTTCCCACTGCCAGGCGGTGCCATTGCGATACCATTGATAGCTGGTTTCAAGGCGCGACAGGGTCCAGTTCAGGCCGGTTTTCGCCACGGCTTCGCCCGCTGGCGAGACGGCAATGATGTCGAACTGCGCTTCGCTCCCAGAAGCCAGCCCGGTCGGGTCCGAAAAGACGGGCTTGATGCCGATGCGGTCGGCATCGGCCAGAACGGGGCGGGACAGGCTGCGTTCGATGCTGCGGCCATTGGTATCGACCAGGCGCAGCAGGATCTGCGCCGTCAGCGGCTTTGTAGTGGTCTGGATTTCCGGCAGCTGCACCTCGGCCACGGCATTGCCGGCCTCATCGGTGGTGCCGACGACGCCCAGCGGCTCGCGCGTGGTCTCCATCGTGTCGTCGAGCCGGCCAAAGCTGTAACCGGGGAAATCCTTGAGCGTGCTGACCGGGCTGATCACGGCGTCGGCCTCGATGGCGAGGCCCGGCGCGGTGGCGCCGTAGAGATACTTAGCGGCAACGTCGATGGCGGTGACGGCGCCCAGGGCAAAGGGGGCGGTGTCGGGCGTGCTCAGCTCGAAGGCCAGCCGCTCTGGCTCGAAATCTTCGACGAGAAAACTGGTGGACGAGAGCGCATCGGCATGGGGATCGGCATAAAGGCGCAGCGTCCAGGAGCCGCGCATGGCCTCCTCGACCATGGGCAAAGCGGTGAAATAGCCGCCGGCACCCTGGTCGGAGAGCAGTTCCGTACTGGCAACGACGCCATCAGGGCGCTCGACCTCCAGTGTCAGGGGCAGGCCAGTCACGGCATTGGCGCGCTCGTCGCGCAGCAAGGCGGTGAGGAAGACGGTCTCGCCGGGGCGGTAGACGCCGCGCTCGGTGGTGGCAAAGAGGTCAAGCGGGCCGGGCGAGGGGCGGCCCTCGACACCGCGATCGGTGAGGTCGAAGGCCGGCCGGCTGAGATCGAGAAAGGCGTAATCGCCGTCAGCGGTCTCGGCCACCAGCAGCTGCGGCGCGGCGCCGCCGGTGCCCCGGGCGAGGCCGGGAGCAAACAAGGCCCGACCATCGGCGTCGGTTTTGGCTTCGCCGAGCACTTCATTGTTGACGGCAACCAGGCGCACTGTCGCATCGGCAATGGGTTGGGCGTCGGTCAGGCCGCGCACGAAGGCATGGACGCCATCATCTCCGGCCAGGGTGGTCAGGCCCAGATCGGTGACGATGAACCACTGCGTGGCCTGCTCGCTCCAGTAGTCGTCATCGGATGCGCCCTTGATGCGGGCCGTCACCACATAGGCGCCGGCCGCCATGTCGCCGATGGCCTCGGCGACCGGAATGGCCGTGGTGGTGAGTTCATTGAGCGGACCGCGGGCCAGGTCGATCTCGCCGCTCCACACCGCCTCGCCGACGCGGTCGGCAATATCCTCGGCGGCATATTGGGTCAGATTGCCCTGAAAGATGCCGTCGCGCACGGCCGTGGCGACGCTGCGGTCGCCGATGCGGTAGATCATCAGCTCGGCGCTGTCGGCATTGACCGAGGTGATGGGCAGGCCGCCGCCGAGGCCGGCCGGCATGACATAGGCATTGTTGGCAAAGCCGACAAAGGGGGCGCGGTCGGGCACATAGACGTCCAGATCGACATCCTTGGCCAGCACTTCGCCATCGGCCGAGTTCAGGCCGGCGCGCAGCTTGATAGCGTAGCGGCTGCCATGGGTGACGCCTTCGACGCAGACCTGGTCAGCTTCGGTTTCGACCGAGGTCTGGGGCGCGTCGGCAACCACGACATAGGCGGACAGGTCCGTGCTGCCGAGCGGATCGGAAAAGACGGCGCAGATGCGCGGGGCAGCGGCTTCGGCGTCGACCACGTGATTGACGACGCGGAAGCCATGCTGGGCCACGACCTCTTCGAGATGGGCAGCGACATCGGCATCGGGAACCAGGTTGAGGCTCAGGCGATAGCTGGCAATGGCCTCGCGCCAGCTGCTGGAATATTCCAGGCCATTGGCCAAAGCGCGCAGGCCCAGTGCCCGCTCCTCGATGGTCTGTGCGCGCAGATAGGCATTGAGCGCTGCCGATACGGCGGTGGCGCCCAGTTCATAGCTATTGTCGCCTTCGGCCTGGCCGGCAACGGCTTCGGCGCGGGTCAGGGTGGCCACGGCCAAAGCCTGCCAGACGCCGCCGTCATTGGGGTTGATGGCGAGGGACTGGCGATAGGCAGTGATGGCGCCGGCGGGATTTTCCGCGGCGCTGGCGGCGTCACCCTCGGCTACAAGATCGGCATAGCTCACCTTGGGCGGCGGCGCATCGGTCTGGGGCAGTTCCTCGGCGAGGCGCCGGGCGGCGTCGATCAGGTCCTGGGCCGGGAAGGGCAGTTCGGCCTGGCGGACCACGGCGGTGCTGAGCTGGGAGGTGCTGCGGTCGAGCGTGCCGGAAACGGCGCTCTTGAATTCTGTCGCTTCGCCGGCCTCGCTCTTGAGGAAGCACCAGTTCGATTTCTGGTTGAAGGTGAAGGCCAGGCAGATCTGGTCATCGGTACAGGCGGCGGTGCAGGCGTCGAGATCGGTATCCTTGACGATGGCGTAGTCAAAGCCGGGCAGGTCGGTATCGGGCAGGAGGGTTACTTTGGGGTCAGCCGCCTGCGCCAGGCCCAGGGCCAGAATCAGTGCCGTGCCAACCAGACCAATCGTGCCAAGACCACGCCGCATGCTGCCCTCCCAAGCGTCAAGCTTTGGCTGCATATGGAGGCCAGGCGCAGCCAGAATGCAAGCGCGATACGCGCTATGCAATGGTCACAATTGAGGGGCGCTCAATCGTCCCTGTTGCTCAGCGCGCCCGGCTTGAACAGCGAGAGCGGGCGGATCTCATAGGCGCCCGAACCGGGATTGGCCGCGGCCAGATCCTTGGCAAAGCCAACCGCCTCATCGAGGCTGTCGCAATCGGCAACGTAGAAGCCCAAAAACTGCTCCTTGGTCTCGGCAAACGGGCCGTCGACCACCAGCGGTGCGCCATTGTTCTTGCGCAGGGTGGTGGCCGCCTTGGTGTTGTGCAGGCGCGCCACCGGGCCGAGCTTGCCTTTGGCGCCCATGGTCTGGTGCACCAGGTCGAGCCGCGCCATGCAGGCGTCGTCCTCGGCCTTGGTCCAGGCGCCAACGGCCTTTTCGTCTTCATAGCAAAGGATGGCATAGAGCATGAGCTGTCTCCCTTTACGCGGCATGCGCCGCCACTATGCCCAGATTCTGGCGCAGGAAAAGGGACTTGTCCGAACAAAGTGTGGCTCGCGCCCTTCGCGGCCATTGCGGCTTGGTTTATGTAATGTTCTGGTCTGCGCCGTGAATCGCTGTCATTGGGAGAAGAGAGCATGGAGTATCGTTATCTGGGTCGTTCGGGCCTCAAGGTTTCTGTGCTGACCATGGGGACCATGACCTTTGGCGGCTCGGTCGAGGTCGGTCATACCGACCAGGCCGATGCCAATCGGCAGATCGATCTGTGCCTTGATGCCGGGATCAACCTGCTCGACACGGCCAATGTCTACAATGCCGGGGTCTCCGAGGAGATGATCGGGGTGGCTTTGGCCGAGAATGGCCGGCGGCAGAAGACGCTGGTGGCCACCAAAGTGCGCTTCAAGATGGGCGAGGGTCCCAACGAGATCGGTCTTTCCCGCCATCACATCATCGAGCAGTGCAAGGCGAGTCTGAAACGCCTCAAGACCGACGTCATCGACCTCTACCAGGTGCATGAATGGGACGGCATGACGCCGATCGAGGAGACCATGGAGGCGCTCGATACCCTCGTGCGCCATGGCCATGTCCGCTATATCGGCTGTTCGAACTATTCAGGCTGGCATATTTCCAAGGCACTGGCGGCAGCCAAGGAGCGGGCCGGCGAGCGCTTCGTCAGCCAGCAGATCCACTATACCCTGCATTCCCGCGAAGCCGAGTATGAGCTGGTGCCGATCAGCCAGGACCAGGGGCTGGGCATACTGGTCTGGTCGCCGCTAGCCGGCGGGCTGCTGTCGGGCAAATATCGTCGCGACGGCGGGCCGGAATCAGGCCGCCATGTCGGGGGCTTCCGCGAGCCGCCGGTGCCCGATTGGGACAAGCTCTACGACATTGTCGACGTGATCGTGTCGATCGCCGATGAGCGCCGCGTCTCGGGGGCGCAAGTGGCGCTGGCCTGGACGCTGGGCCGGCCGGGGGTGACCTCGGTGATCATTGGCGGGCGCAGCCAGGCCCAGTTTGCCGACAATCTGGCCGCGGCCGATCTGGTGCTGAGCCACCAGGAGCGGGCGCGGCTCGACGCGGTCAGCCAGCCGCCGCTGCTCTATCCCTACTGGCACCAGACCTATACCGCCAATGACCGGTTGGGCGCGGTCGACAGCGATCTTTTGGCCCCTTATGTGGAAGCGTTCAAGCGTGGGTGATTTTCTGTTTGCGCCGTATAATCCGGTGACCGTGCCGATTGCGCGGGGCGGCCTGTTTGCCGTGCGCCGCGTCTATTGCGTGGGCCGCAACTATGCCGAGCACATCATCGAGATGGGCAATGACACGCGCGATCCGCCGTTCTTCTTCGCCAAGCCGGCCGATGCGGTGGTGGTGGGCGGCGCCGCCATTCCCTATCCGCCCCAGACGGCCGATTTCCACCACGAGATCGAGCTGGTGGTGGCCATCGGCAAGGACGGCAGCGCCATCGCCAGAGAAGACGCGCTCAGCCACGTCTATGGCTATGCGGCCGGGCTCGACATGACACGGCGCGACCTGCAGGCTGTGGCCAAGAAGGCCGGGCGCCCCTGGGAAATGGCCAAGGGCTTTGATTTTTCCGCGCCGATCGGCACGATCGAGCCGGTCAGCGCCATCGGCCATCCCGACAAGGGCGCCATTACGCTCAGCGTCAATGGCGTGGTGCGGCAGCGCGGCGATCTCAGTGACCAGATCTGGAGCGTGGCCGAGACCATTGCCTATCTCAGCGGTTTCGTGACGCTGCGGGCCGGCGACCTGATCATGACCGGCACGCCGGCCGGGGTCGGCGCGGTGGTGGCGGGCGACCTGCTCGAGGGCAGCATTGCCGGCGTCGGCACCGTGCGGACAGCCATCAGTCAATGACCGTCTGGTCGCCCCAGCAGGATGCGGCGCTGCTGGCCGTCTCGGCCTGGCTCAAGGACACGGATGGCCCGCAGGTCTTCCGCCTGTTCGGCTGGGCCGGCACGGGCAAGTCGACGCTGGCGGTGCATCTGGCGCAGGATGTGCGATCAGTCAAATTCGCCGCCTTTACCGGCAAGGCGGCTCTGGTCATGCGCAAGCGCGGCTGCAAGGGCGCCCAGACCATCCATAGCCTGATCTATACCCTGGTGAGCGAAAAGGATGGCGAGCCGCGCTTCGTGCTCGACGGTGAAAGCCCCGCCGCCGATGCCGATCTCATCGTCATCGACGAGGTGTCGATGGTGGACGAGCAGCTCGGCCGGGACCTCCTGAGCTTTGGGGTCAAGGTGTTGGTGCTGGGCGATCCGTTCCAGCTGCCGCCGGTGCAGGGGGCGGGGTTCTTCATCGCCGACGAGCCCGACATCATGCTGACCGAAATCCACCGCCAGGCGGCGGACAATCCGATCATTCATCTCTCCATGCAGGTGCGCGAGGGCGGCTTTCTCGAGCGCGGCAGCTATGGCGAATCGGTGGTGGTGGGGCGCGACAGCGTCGACCGCGATGCGGTGATGGTGGCCGACCAGGTGCTGGTGGGCCGCAACAAGACGCGGCTGCAATACAATGACCGGCTGCGCGAGCTCAAGGGCCTGCCCTTCCACGAGCCGGTCGAGGGCGACCGCATGGTCTGCCTGCGCAATAATCCCCGCAAGAAGCTGCTCAACGGGCAGATCTGGATCGTCACCGAGGCGACGCGACGCTCCAACGGCAAATGGAGCCTGCTGTTGGGCGCCGACGAGGGCAAGGGCGAGGCCAAGGTGCTGACGCACAAGGCCTTCTTTGCGGGCGAAGAGGATGCGATGAGCTGGCCCGAGCGGCGGCAGTTCGACGAGTTCACCTTTGGCTATTGCCTGACCGTGCACAAGGCGCAGGGCAGCCAGTGGGACAATGTCTATCTATTCGACGAGAGCTTCGTGTTCCGCGAGGAGCGGGCGCGCTGGCTCTATACCGGCATTACGCGGGCGGCAGAAAAGATCACGGTGGTGTCATGACCCTTCTGTCGGTGCGGCACGAGACGGTCTATCGCTATGCGCGGCCGGTCCAGTTCGGCGATCACCGCATGCTGGTGCGGCCGCGCGACAGCATGGAGCAGCGGCTCGACCAGTTCCGCCTCGAAATCACACCCGAACCTGCCGGTATCCGCTGGATTCTGGACGTATTCGGCAATGGCATCGCCATTGCCAGTTTTGAAGAGCCGGCCGAGGAGCTGCGCATCGTGGCCAGCATGGTGCTCGATCATACCCATGTCCTGGTCCCCGAATTCGAGATCGACAACCGCGCCAAGAGCTACCCGTTCGACTATGGCACGCCGGACGGGCTTGATCTGGCACCCAATATGGCCCGGCTGTTTCCCGAGGAAACAGAGGTTGATGCCTGGGCGCGGCGATTCCTCGATTCGACGGGCAAGACGGGCACGATCCATCTGCTGGTCGGCATGACGGCGGCCATCAAGTCCGACTTCACCTATCTGCGCCGCCCCGATCCGGGCACGCAGCGGCCCGCGACCACGTTGAGCAGCCGGGCCGGCACCTGTCGGGATTTTGCGCTGCTGATGATCGAGGCGGTGCGTTCGCTGGGCTTTGCGGCCCGCTTTGTCACCGGCTATCTCTATTCGCCGGCCCGAGACGGCAATCATCGCGGCGGCGGGGCGACCCATGCCTGGTGCCAGGTCTATCTGCCGGGCGCGGGCTGGGTCGAGTTCGACCCGACCAATGGCATTATCGGCACGCGCGACCTGATCCGGGTGGGCGTGGCGCGGGAGCCGCGCCAGGCCATTCCGATTTCGGGGACCTTTGTGGGCAAGAAGGACGACTATATCGGCATGGATGTCGAGGTCATGGTCGAGCGCGTCAAGAGCGTTCAGGACGGCATGGGTTAGTCCCGCGTCACGCTCACCGCGTCGGTGGTCCATTCCTGGGCCCGGTCGCCATTGATGGCGTCGGTCCAGACGCGGATGGGGTAGGAGTTCACCTGGCCATAAATGGTGGCAAAGGCGGTGTCGGCCGCGTCGCGACCGACGCCGATGCGCACCATGCCGTCAAGCGCAGCCATGCGGGTGGCGTCGAACAGGTACCAGCGATCGCCTAGGTAGGCCTCAAAGACCGCGTGGAAATCCTGCGGCTCAAGCTGCCAAGCATAGCAGGAGACGAAGCGGGCCGGGATGCCCAAAGCGCGGCAGAAGGTAATGCCCAGATGGGCAAAGTCGCGACAGACGCCGGCACGCAGCGAAAACGTGTCCGCGGCGGTGGTGGTGGTGTCGCTGGTGCCGAACAGGTAGTCGACCTCGGCATTGATCCAGTTGCAGATCTCGACGACGCGGCCGAAGCCGGGCTCGATATTGCCGAACTGGCGGTTGGCGAAGCGGGCCAGCTGGTCACTGGGGCAATAGCGCGACGGATTGAGGAAGGGCAGGGTGTCGAGCGGCAGCTTGGCAATGGGCACTTCATGGATCACGGCGGGCGCCCGGTGCAGGGCGTCGAGCTCGATCTGGGCCTCGTAGCGCAGCGTCACCTGGCCCTGCGGCACGGTGAGCCGCAGATAGCGGTTGCCGCTTTCCTCGGAGGTCTTCTCGTCGGCGGGCAGGTCGGGGGTGATGGTCAGGCGTTCGCTGACCACGCGCTGGCGGCCGCCGCGCATGGCCTCGATGTTGAAAATCAAGGTCGTCGTATCGAAGACCTCGTAGCCAATCTCGCACCCCAGGGATAAACGCACGGCGCATCCTTTTTATCTTGATGGTCTCGCGCCGGCACGCCGTGCGGCGGGCGCGGGTGATGACCTCTGCTGGTTACAATACCATGCCGGCGCAAAGGTTTCATGGCGTCGATGCGCAACCGCCCGGCCCTGACTGCATGGCAGCACCGCGCCGTGCGGGCATGGGCGCAAATTCGCCTCCTTGGCTCGCTAGGGGGAGGGCACAAGCGCTTGCGGATCGTGGGCGCATACTCCATCTTGGCGCTAGAGATTGCTTTCCGCGCCGGGATCACACAGCCTCCAGGAGACGCCATGCACCACGAGATCCCCCTGATCACGACGATCGTAGCGGGTCTGGTGCTGGCCTATATTTTTGGCATGATCGCCCATCGGCTGCGCATGCCGCCGCTGGTCGGCTATCTTTTCGCCGGTATCCTGGCTGGTCCCTATACGCCCGGCTTTGTCGCCGACCAGGCGCTGGGGGCCGAACTGGCCGAACTGGGCGTGATCCTGCTGATGTTCGGGGTGGGGCTGCACTTTTCGCTCAAGGACCTGATGAGCGTGCGGGCGCTGGCCATTCCTGGCGCGCTGGCCCAGATCGCCTTTGCGACGCTGCTTGGCCTGGGGCTGGCGAGCCTGATGGGCTGGAGCCTCGGCGCCGGCCTGTTGTTTGGCCTGGCCTTGTCGGTGGCCTCCACCGTGGTGCTGCTCAAGGCGCTGCAGGAGCGCCGCCTGATCGAGACCGAGCGTGGCCGCATCGCCGTCGGCTGGCTGATCGTGGAAGATCTTGCCATGGTGCTGGCGCTGGTCATGGTTCCGGCCATTGCCAGCCTCAACGGCAATACCGGCGTGCACGATCCCTTCGTTTCCTTCGTGACCCGGCTGGCGGGCATCGAGATCGGTGTCTGGGGCATTCTGGGCCTCACCGTGCTCAAGGTCGCCGCCTTTGTCGGCTTCATGCTGGTGGTGGGCCGGCGGGTCATCCCCTGGGCGCTGCATGGCACGGCCCATACCGGCAGTCGCGAGCTGTTCCGGCTGGCCGTGCTGGCCATTGCCCTGGGCGTCGCGCTGGGCTCGGCATTGCTGTTTGGCGTCTCGCTGGCGCTGGGCGCCTTCTTTGCGGGCATGATTCTCTCTGAAAGCGAACTGTCGCACCGCGCCGCGCAGGAAACCCTGCCGCTGCGCGATGCCTTTGCCGTGCTGTTCTTTGTCTCGGTCGGCATGCTGTTTGATCCCTCGATCATCATCACCGACCCGCTGCCGGTGCTGGCGACGGTGTTCATCATCGTCATCGGCAAGTCGCTGGCGGCCTTTGCCATTGTGCTGCTGTTCAAGCGACCGGTTGGCACGGCGCTGACCATTTCGGCATCGCTGGCGCAGATCGGCGAGTTTTCCTTCATCCTGGCCAGCATGGGCGTGTCGCTGGCCATCCTGCCGCCCGAAGGGCAGGACCTGATCCTGGCCGGGGCGCTGATATCCATCGTGCTCAATCCGGTGGTGTTCTGGGCCATCGACCTGGCCAAGCCGGGGCTCGAGGCCAGGGCGGCCCAGCGCAAGGCCGGTCGGCATGCCGGCGAGGATGTGCGGGTGGAGCCGGGTGTCGAGCAGGCCAGTGTGGCGGCCGATGCAGCCGGCCTCAGCGTGGCCGAGGCGGCCGAATCCGCGGAAGACGACGGCGTCGAGGCCTCGCAACAGACTGGCCATACCGTGCTGGTCGGCTTTGGCCGTGTCGGGCAGGTGGTCGGCAAGGGCCTGCACGACGCCGGCGCGCCGGTGGTGCTGATCGAGGATACCGACCACTTCGTGGCGACCGCCCGCGCGCTGGGCATCGAGACGGTGCTGGGCAATGCGGCCCAGGCCGATGTGCTCAAGCTGGCCAACCTGCCGGCGGCCAAATGCCTGCTGATCGCCATTCCCAACGGCTTTGAAGCCGGGACGATCTGCGAGGTCGGGCGCAAGCTCAGCCCCTCGGTGCGGATCATTGCGCGGGCGCACTCGGCCGAGGAGGAAGAGCATCTGCGCCGGTTGGGCGCCGATGTGGTGATCATGGGCGAACGCGAAATCGGCATGGGCATGCTGGCCTGGCTGCGCGGCGAGCGGGTGGAAGGGGAGGCCGGCGAAACCGAAGCTAGCGGCCCGCGCCTGCCCCCGGGCGAGAACCTGCTGGCCAAGGCCGGCATTGCGCCGGCCGTGGTGGCAGCAGCGGTGGCCAGCACTGATGAAACGGCCGACCGGGTCATACCAGCCAACGGCGTGACGGCCGAGCTGGTCGCGGTGGCAGAAACCGCGCCGGCGGATGACGTCATTGAATTACCCGCGCCGGCGATTGTCGAACGCATGCTGGATGGCAGCTCGGCGCCAATTCTGGAGACGCCGGAACAGCCGGATTTGGCACCTGTCCCTGAGCCTGAGCCGGCGCCTGAGGTGGCATTTGCGCCTGAAGTCGTGGTGGCAGAGCTTGTAGCGATTGTCCCCGCCGAGACTGCGGTGGAGGACGGTAAACCCGAGCCGGTCGACGCCGAGCCCGTTGCGTTGGTGGCTGCGGTCGATACGCCGCCGGCCGCGGAGGCTGAACAGGCCCCTATCGTCGTGACTCTGGAACCCCCGCCGGCGATGCCGCTGATCGAAACGGCGAGCGCCGCGGCCGAGATGGTGGCCGAACAGAAGGCCGACGAGATCAGCGAAGGCGGGCCGGTAGAGCCTGCGGTCGAGTCCGACAGTGCTGCAACTGATACCGAGGCCAAGACGGACAGACCGGCGCCGGGCGCGGCACCCGCCGTGGTGCCCGAGCCGAAGAACTGAGGCCGAGATGATCTCGCAGAAAGCCAAGTATGCCTTGCGCGCCCTGGTGTCGCTGGCGCGCGCCGAGCGCGGCCAGACCATGATGATCGGGGAGATCTCCAAGGAACAGGCGATTCCCAAGAAGTTCCTCGAGCAGATCCTGCTCGAGCTCAAGCGGGCGGGCCTTGTCGGCAGCCGCCGCGGCCGCTCGGGCGGCTATGAGCTGCTCAAGGCACCCGAGGAGATCATGTTCGGCGAGGTGCTGCGGCTGATCGACGGGCCGATTGCGCCGCTGCCGTGCCTCTCCAAGATCGCCTATCGCAAATGCGAGGATTGCCGGGACGAAACCAGCTGCGAAATTCGCCATGTCTTCGAGCGGGTGACGCTGGCGACGCGCGCCGTGCTCGACAGCACCACGCTGGCTGATTCCCTGCGGCTGGAAGAACTGCCGGTCTAGCTGGCGTCGGCCTCAGCTGAAAAAGCCGGTGACGGTATTGAGCAGGCTCTGCAGCATGGCCGGGTTGTTCCACAGCACATAGGCGCCGATGACCAGGGCGGCCAGCAGCACCAGGCCGAAGACCTTCTTGACCAGCGAAAACACCAGCCAGACGATGAACAGCCCGGCCAGGCCGAGGCCGATCAGTGTGATATTGTCAGCGGGCATGGTGGTTTCCTGGTGGTTTGGGTCGGGGAGCGCAGCGGTCAGCCGAAGACCACGGTCTTCTTGCCGTTGAGCATGACGCGGTTTTCCAGGTGCAGCTTGACGGCGCGGGCCAGCACGCGGCTTTCGATGTCGCGGCCGGCAGCGACCAGATCCTCGGCGCTCATGGCATGGGTGACGCGGGCGGTTTCCTGCTCGATGATCGGGCCCTCGTCGAGGTCGGGCGTCACATAGTGCGCCGTGGCGCCGATCAGCTTGACGCCACGCTCATGGGCCTGGTGATAGGGCTTGGCGCCCTTGAAGCTGGGCAGGAAGGAATGGTGGATATTGATCACCTGGCCGAAGAGCCGCGTCGACAGCGTATCGGAGAGCACCTGCATATAGCGCGCCAGCACGACGAGATCGGCGCCGGTCTGGTGGACGATGTCGAGAATGCGGGCTTCCTGCTCGGCCTTGGTGTCTTTGGTCACCGGCAGCAGGTGGAAGGCAATGCCGGCATCTTCGGCGACTTTCCGGGCGTCGGGATGGTTGGAAATCACCGCCGCCACATCGGCGTCGAGCCAGCCGACGCGAATCTGGTAGAGCAGGTGCAGCAGGGTATGGTCGAATTTGGAGACCAGGATGACGATGCGCTTGCGCTGGCTTTCGGCGACCAGGCTGGTCTTCATCGAAAAGCGCTCGATGGGAGATTTGAGCGCGCGCTCGATGGCGTCGCGGGCGATCTCGGCCGGCGCGGCAAAGGCCAGGCGCATGAAGAAGCGGCCAGTTTCGCGATCCCAGAACTGGTTGGATTCGGCGATATTGGCATTGAGCCCGGCCAGTTCGGTGGTGACGGCGGCAACGATGCCCGGGCGATCGGCGCAGGACAGGGTCAAGACGAAATTGGCCGTGGACATCAAGGCACTCCGGTAAATCTGGCAGCGGTATCCATGGCTTGGGCGCATTCGTCAAGGCAAGCAAAAAGGGCCACCCTGATGGGCGGCCCTTCCTGAGACTTTTCGGCCTCGAGAGCCGAGGAGGTGGGTGCTAGCCGAGATCACTCCCAGCCGTCACCTTAAATCCACGACCTGCTTCGAGAACCATAACCTCAAAAGACATTGGATCACCTCCTTCACGTTGGTTGAACATGACGAGGATGGTGCGCTGATTTTTTCGACCTGTCCAGAGCCAGGCGTTCACGAAATCAGGCGGGTGCAATTGTCCCGCCCGCGGGGGCGATCAGGCAGCGGGGCGCCGCGGGCGCGACCGCAATTGCACCACGGTAGCGGCAAAGACCCCCAGGGCGACGATGCCGATGATGATGGTGGCCAGGGCATTGACGTCGGGCGAGACGCCCAGCTTGACCTTGGAGAAGATCACCATGGGCAGGGTGGACGAGCCGGGCCCGGAGACGAAGCTGGCGATCACCAGATCGTCGAGCGAGAGGGTAAAGGCCAGCAGCCACCCCGAGATCAGTGCCGGGGCGATGATGGGCAGGGTGATGTCGAAAAATACCCGTACCGGGGTGGCACCCAGATCCATGGCGGCCTCTTCGAGGCTGATATCCATGTCGCTCAGCCGCGACTGCACCACAACCACGACATAGGCCATGCAGAAGGTGGAATGGGCGATGATGATGGTCATCAGGCCGCGCCCGGCGGGCCAGCCCAAAGTGGCTTCCATGGCCACGAAAAGCAGCAGCAGCGACAGGCCGGTGATGACATCGGGCATAACTAAAGGGGCCGAAACGGTGCCGGCGAGCAGGGTGCGGCCGCGGAACTTGCGGAAGCGCACCAAAGCCACGGCACACAGCGTGCCCAGTACCAGCGCAATGCTGGCGCTGACAAAGGCCACCTGGACGCTGAGCCAGGCGGCGCTCAGGATCTGCGGATCCTCCAGCAGCGCGCCATACCATTTGGTGGAAAAGCCTGACCAGACGGTCACGAGGCTATTCTCGTTGAAGGAGAACACCACCAGCGAGATGATGGGCGCATAGAGAAACGCAAATCCCAGGCTTGCCGTTACGGGAAGAAACCAGCCGCGCCGCATCTCAGACTCCCCGTTCCTTGTCCTGCATCGCATCCTGGGCGCGCTGCAGCAGCATGATGGGCACGACCACGGCCACCAGCATGGCAATGGCGACGGCCGCGGCGCGCGGCCAGTTGGTATTGGCAAAGAACTCGTCCCACAGCACGCGGCCGATCATCAGCGTCGAGGGGCCGCCGAGCAGGGCGGGAATGACGAATTCGCCAATGGCCGGGATGAAGACCAGCATGCAGCCGGCAATGATGCCGGGCATGGACAAAGGCAGGGTGATGGAGAGGAAGCTGCGCACCGGGCGGGCGCCCAGGTCGGCGGCCGCTTCGAGCAGGGCGCCGTCGAGTTTGACCAGATTGGTATAGAGCGGCAGGATCATGAAGGGCAGGTAGGTATAGACGATGCCGACATAGACGGCGAAATCGGTCTGCATCATCACCACGGGCGGAATGCCGAAGAGGCCCAGGAACTGGTTGATCACGCCATTGCCGCGCATGAAGCCGGAAAGGGCATAGACGCGCAGCAGGAACGAGGTCCAGAACGGCAGGATGACCAGCATGAGCAGGATATTGCGCCACTGGTCGGGGGCGCGGGCAATGGCATAGGCCATCGGATAGCCGATGCAGAGGGCGACGACGGTCGAGATAAAGGCGATCTTGATCGAGCTCAGATAGGCGGCGACATAAAGATTGTCGGTGAACAGACGCAGATAGTTGTTCAGATGCAGCGTCAGCTGCACCGTGCCGTCCTCATTGGTCAGCAGCGGCGTATAAGGCGGCCGGCCGAACTGCTTCATGGTCAGGGAGATGGAAAAGACCACGGCCAGCGGCACGAGGAAGAATATCGCCAGCCAGATGGCCGGCGCGGCAATGACCAGGGCCTTGCCGGAAATGCCGACAGCGGCCAAAGCGCGCTCGACGCCCGACCAGACCCGGGGACGCGGCGGCGGAGAATGGCTGTCGAAGCTGCTCATACCGTCAGCACCGAGCCGGCGCTGTGGCCCCAGGTCAGGAAGACCGGTTCGTCCCAGGTGATGGCGTCGGGATTGCCGCGCATGGTGTTGGTCTGGGTGACACGCAGGCGTTTGCCGCTGGCCAGCAGCACCTGGTAGACGCTGACATCGCCCAGATAGCTGATCTCCTCGACCGTGCCGGCGGTGACATTGGCGTCATGCACGCCGGCGGGACGCTCGCGGCTGAGGGTGAGCTTTTCCGGCCGGATGGCCCAGCTCAGGCGCTGGTCGGGGGCGCAGTCGACGCCATGGCCGACATAGATATCGCAGCCCAGTTCTTCGGAGCGGATGCGCACATGGGCCGGCTCGTCCTCGGTGACGACGCCCTCGACCATGTTGACCGAGCCGATAAAACCGGCGACGAATTTGGAATTGGGGAATTCATAGATGTCGGTGGGCTCGCCGATCATGGCGATCTCGCCCTGGTTCATCACCCCGATGCGGGTGGCCAGACTCATGGCCTCTTCCTGGTCATGGGTGACGACGATGAAGGTGACGCCAAGCGTCTCCTGGATCTTGACCAGTTCGAACTGGGTTTCCTCGCGCAGCTTCTTGTCGAGCGCGCCTAGCGGCTCGTCGAGCAGCAAGAGTTTCGGCCGCTTGGCCAAGGCGCGGGCCAGGGCGACGCGCTGGCGCTGGCCGCCGGAGAGCTGGTGCGGCTTGCGCGCGCCATAGTCGGCCAGCTTGACCAGGGTCAGCAGTTCGGCGACGCGGTCGGCGATCTCGCCGCGCGGCAGGCCGTCGCGCTTGAGGCCATAGGCAATGTTCTGCTCGACATTCATATGCGGGAACAGCGCATAGGACTGGAACATCATGTTCACGGGCCGGTTATAGGGCGCGACATGGGTCATGTCCTGGCCGTCGATCTCGATGCTGCCAGAGGTGGGCTCCTCAAAGCCGGCCAGCATGCGCAACAGGGTCGACTTGCCCGAGCCCGAACCACCCAGAAGGCAGAACAATTCGCTCTTGTAGATATCGAGCGACACATCGGCCACGGCGAAGATGTCACCGAATTTCTTGGTGACATTCCTGATGCGCACAAAGGGCTTGGCCGCTGGATCGCGCCAGGGGCGGGTATCGATGGCGAGCTGGGGTTTTTTGACCATGTCGGACCCTGTGGGAGGCAGAAAGGGCGGCTCATGCCGCCCCTTTGGGATTGGGCTTACTGGCCGGTCTTGATGCGCGTCCAGGTGCGGGTCAGCACTTCCTCGAATTCGGGGTTGTGCGCCGCCATGACGAAGGCCTTGGCGATGGTCTCGGCCGGCGGATAGATGCCGGGATTGGACTTGACCTCATCGGCCACGAACTCGGTCGCGGCCAGGTTGGGGTTGGCGTAGAACACGTAATTGGTGATCGCGGCCACGACCTCGGGCTCGAGGATGTAGTTGATGAACTTGTGCGCATTTTCCGGGTGCGGCGCGTCAACCGGGATGGCGAGGAAGTCGAACAGGGTCGCGGCGCCTTCCTTGGAGATGACATACTGCACTTCGACGCCGGCCGCGGCAGCCGCAGCGGCATCGGCAGCGATGAAGATATCGCCCGAATAGCCCAGGGCCACGCAGGTTTCGCCATTGCCCAGGTCATCGATATACTGGGACGAATTGAAGTAGCGGATGAAGGGCTTGATCGAGGTCAGCAGTTCCTCGGCCTTGAGCAGGTCTTCCTCGGCTTCCGAATTGGGGTCGAGGCCGAGATAGTTGAGCGCAATGCCGACCACTTCGGAGGGGCTGTCGAGCAGGCTGATGCCGCAGGCGGAAAGCTTTTCGGCAAATTCGGGCTTGAAGATCAGGTCCCAGCTGTCGGTGGGCGCATCGGCGCCCAGGATCTCGGTGACCTTGGCGACATTGTAGCCATAGCCGATGGTGTTGATCATATAGGGCACGGCGTGGGCGTTGTCGGGGTCCTGGTTGGCGGCGGTGGCCATCACGGCAGGGTCGAGATTGCCCAGATTGGTCAGCTTGGCCTTGTCGAGCGGCAGGATCAGGCCGGCCTGGATCTGGCGCTCGAGGAAATTGCCCGAGGGCACGACAATGTCATAGCCCGAGCTGCCGGCCAGCAGCTTGGCATCAACGATCTCGTTATTGTCATAGACGTCGTAGTTCACCTTGATGCCGGTAGCGGCCTCGAAATTGGCAATGGTGTCTTCGGCGATATAATCGGACCAGTTATAGACGTTGAGCACGGGTTCTTCCTGAGCCAGCGCTGGGCTGGCCACCAGGAGAGCGCCGAGGGCGAGGACAAGCTTTTGGTTCATGTAACGGGAGCTCCTGTTCGCGTGGTTCTTGGTTTTGGGGGCGCTGCACCTTGTGCAGCTATTGTCGTGATGCTGCCCCTGCCGGGACAGCCGCCGCTGCGGCCGGCGCTTAGCTTTCCAGGCCCGGCTTACGGCCAATCTGATGGTTGTGGATTGCAGAAACCCTGCGCGCCGCGGCGCCCGGCAACTTTACTGAACCGGCCCCGTTACGGGGCGCATAGCGATCTGCGGCGGTGGCGAGATCAACCGGAAACGTGTTCAGTGCAGTGCCCTCTCTGCATTGGAGTATGGGCAAAGCGTAAAGTGAAATTGCCGGGCGGACAAGGGATTTGGATGCGGTATCGGCGGGGGGTTGACGCTGTGCGACAACAAGGCGCAAAACCCGCGCCAACAGGGTCGATATGGCCCGCTTTTCGATCCTTCAGGAAGACCTCATGACCGCTACGGCCTATCTTTCGATCAGCCCCGATGTGCAGCAGGCGCTTGACGCTGGTGCGCCGGTGGTGGCGCTGGAATCGACCATCATCACCCATGGCATGCCCTATCCGCAGAACCTCGAAATGGCCAAGAACGTCGAGGCGGTCGTCCGCCAGCATGGCGCCGTGCCCGCCACCATCGCCATCATGGACGGCAAGTTCTGTGTCGGCGTCTCGGGCGATGATCTGCAGCGGCTGGCGCTGGCCGGCGGCTCGGCGGCCAAGGCCAGCCGACGCGATGTCAGTGCGCTCCTGGTCAAGGGCGCGATCGCCGGCACCACGGTGGCCACCACCATGCAGATCGCGGCTCTGGCCGGCATCAAGGTGTTCGCCACCGGCGGCATTGGCGGGGTGCATCGCGGCGCCGAGACGACCTTCGACATTTCCGCGGACCTCCAGGAGTTGAGCCGCACGCCGGTGGCAGTGGTCTGTGCCGGGGCCAAGTCGATCCTCGATATCGCCAAGACGCTCGAAGTGCTCGAAACCAATGGCGTGCCGGTGCTGGGCTTCGGCACCGACGAGTTCCCCGCTTTCTGGGCGCGCCAGAGCGGCTTTCCGGTCGATCACCGCTTTGACGATGTCGCCGATATCGCAGCCGTGATCGCCAATCAGATCGCTTTGGGCATGGGCGGCGTATTGGTGGCCAATCCAATTCCGGTAGCCGACGAACTCGACCCGGCCGCCATCGAGGCGCGCATTGCCGAAGCCATTGCCGGAGCCGAGGCCGAGGGTGTGTCGCGCAAGGCGCTGACGCCGTTCCTGCTCAACCGCATTTTCGAGCTGACCGGCGGCAAGTCGCTGGTCGCCAATATTGCCCTGGTGGAAAACAACGCCATGGTCGCCGCCCAGATCGCGGTGGCACTGGCAGCCCGCGCCGCATGAGTGGCAGGGTGCTGGTGGTCGGGGATGTGATGACCGATGTCATCGTCATTCCCGACGGGCCGATCATCAAGGGCAGTGACCGGCGCGCCAGCGTGCGCAGTCGACCAGGCGGATCGGGTGCCAACCAAGCCGTCTGGCTGGGGGCCATGGATGCCGATGTGTGGTTTGCCGCCCGGGTCGGCGCCGCCGACCGCAGCATGTATGAGAATTATTTCCGCGGCCGCGGCGTGATGCCGATGCTGGCGGGCGACAGCGAGCAGCCCTCGGGTGTGCTGGTCACGCTGGTCGATCCCGATGGCGAGCGCAGCTTTCTCACCGATCGCGGCGCCAATCTCAACCTGTGCGCGGCCGACCTGAACGAGAGCCTGCTCGATGGGGTGAGCCTCGTCATGGTGTCGGGCTATAGCCTCTTTGCCCCCGGGCCCCGCGCCGCGGTGCTGGGGCTGCTGGCGCGTGCCAAGGCGCGTGGCGTCGCCATCGCAATCGACCCGGCCTCAACCGGCTTTCTCACCGATATCGGCCCGCGCCAATTTCTCGACTGGACGGCGGGCGCCGACTGGATCTTTGCCAATGCCGAGGAGGCCGAACTGCTGACCGGCGCGGCCGGGCTCGAGGACCAGGTGCGGGCGCTGGGGACATGCTTTGCCAATGTCATCGTCAAGCGGGGCCGGCTGGGCGCCGTATTGGGCGGAAGCGACGGGATACGCCTCGACCTGCCCGCGCCCAGCGTCATCATGCGCGATTCCACCGGGGCGGGCGATGCCTTTGCCGCCGGCTTTATCGCCGCCTTTCTTGATGGCCAGGACGAGGCCGCCGCCATGAAAGCGGGCATTGCCGCCGGCGCCAGGGCCGTGCAGGTCATTGGCGGCCAGCCGCAGGAAGATGGCGGGCCGACAGCGCCGGCAGGCTAGCCAAGCGGCAGCGGCGCCGCTAAGCCTTGCGCAACAGGGAGGCATGACATGAGCGGCAAAAAAGTACGGTGGGGCATTCTGTCCACGGCCAATATCGGCCTGCAGAAGGTCATTCCCGGCATCCAGAAGTCGGCGCATTCCGAGGTGGTGGCGATCGCCTCGCGCGACCTGGGCAAGGCCCAGGCGGCAGCCGACACGCTGGGCATTGCCAAGGCCTATGGCTCCTATGAAGAGCTGTTTGCCGATCCGGACATCGACGCCATCTACAATCCCCTCCCCAATCATCTGCATGTGCCCATGACCGTGGCCGCCGCCAAGGCGGGCAAGCATGTGCTGTGCGAAAAGCCGATGGCGCTGAGCGCCGCCGATGCGCAGGCGCTGCGTGCCTGCCCGCCTGACCGGCTGGTGCTGGAAGCCTTCATGATCCGCTTTCATCCCCAATGGGCGCGCGCCCGCGAGATCGTGCGCTCGGGCGAGCTGGGCGAAATCCGCTCGATCAATGCGGTCTTTACCTATTTCAATGCCGACCCGGCCAATGTGCGCAACCAGGCCGATATCGGCGGCGGCGGCATCATGGATATCGGCTGCTACCCGATCACCGCGGCGCGCTATCTGTTCGAGAGCGAACCTTTGCGCGTGGTGTCGCTGGTCGAACGCGATCCGGCCTTCGGCACCGATAGGCTGGCCAGCGTGCTGGCCGATTTCGGCGGCGGGCGGCAGCTGAGCTTTACCTGCTCGACCCAGACCGTGCCGCATCAGCGCGTGCAGGTCTTTGGCAGCAAGGGCAAGCTCGAGGTGATCATTCCCTTCAACGCCCCCGCCGATGAGCGCACCGCCATTACCGTGGATACCGGCGCGCCGTTTGACGGCTCGCTGGCGCGGCGGGAAATCCTGCCGGCGGTCGATCAATATGCCGAACAGGCCGAAGCCTTTGCCTTGGCCGTGCTGGGCCAATCCAGCCTGCCCTGGGGCATCGAGGACGCCATTGCCAGCATGAAGGTTATCGACGCGATCTTTGCCAGCGAAAAGAGCGGCGGCTGGGCTCGCGTCTAGCCAGTCCGGCCCCGCATTGGCTCTTGCCCGGCGCGCGATCTTTCTCCTATCATCGGTCTCGGCATGGGGCTGTAGCTCAGTTGGGAGAGCGCGTCGTTCGCAATGACGAGGTCAGCGGTTCGATCCCGCTCAGCTCCACCAGCCATCGATCAAGCGACAATTTTCATGGTCTGGCCCTTACCCGGCCGGAGACGCGCTTATGGCGGCGCGCAGCGCGTCGGGGTCGACGGGCTTGCTGAGAAAGGCCACGTGTTCGGGGAGTTCGCCCTGCATCGGCGTGCGCGCGGCCGAGACGATGATGATGACGATATGGGGCCAGATGAAGCGGACATGGTTGGCCAGCACGACGCCGCTGCGATTGCCCGGCATGTTGATGTCGGTGACGAGGCCCGCAAAGGTCTCGCCCCGCGCATCGAGCAACGCCAGGGCATCGGCCGTGTTGCCCGCCTCGATCACGTCAAAGCCGCAATCGCGCACTCGTTCCGCCAGTTCCATGCGCGCCAGAGGCTCGTCGTCAACGATCAGGAAGGCGGGGCGCGGCGCAGGCAGGGCGGTGCTGTTCATGGCAGAGGAATGGGGCAGGGCGCGCCGGGGTTCCGCCCCGCCGCGCTAATTGGCTGGCACGGCTGGGGGAACCCCGGCCTAACCGCCACCGGGTGCGGAGAGGCCGGCTTTCATGACGCAGCCGATGGCGACAGGAATCTGCGCAGAATGGGTCGCTGGATGCGGGTTTGCACTTCATAATAACGTTGCAATGGCGTAGTGAAGTCGGCGAGCGGCGCGGTGGTGCGCCGGCTGAGACCCTATCAGGATTTCCGGGAGAGCATATTTGCGTGCACATCGTGATCGCCAGCGCACCCTCGTGCAGTTGCAGCAGCGCCTGGGCGCGTGGGCCGACGAGCTGACCGCCTGGGAGGTGCAGCAGCATTTCCCCATTACCGGCTGGACGGTAGCGGCGCCCGATGCCGCGCCGCGGTCGATCAGCGTCGGCGAGGCCTGGGACAACCGGATCGGCATCCACACCTTCCGCACGACCGAACTGATCCAGGCGCCCCAGGGCAGCGTGATCGAGCTGCGGCTCGATTTCGGCGGCGAGGCCCTGGTGCGCCTCCTCGATGCGCAGGGCAACCGCATCGAGGCCTTCGGTGCCAATCCCTATCATCCGCGCTTTGAGGTCGTGCCCGAGCAGCCCTTCCATATCGTGGCCGAAGTGGCGGCGCGGACACTGTTCGGCATTCCCCAGCGCGATCCCCGGCTGGTCAAGGCCGAGATCCTGGCCTTCCATCCGGCCATCAGGGCGCTGCGGCAGCGCATCGACGTGGCGCGCAATGCCAGCGAGCATGCGACCGATCCGGAGCTGGCGCGGGCGCTGTGCGAAGTGGTCGAGATCGCCATGGTGCAACTGCGCCTGCCCACGGCCACGGCCGAGGTAGGGCCGCGGCTGGCCGACCAGGGATGGGCGCGCCGTATCTGGGAGCGCAGCTTCGAGCCCACCGATATCCCCGCCGCGGTGCCGGCTTCGGCCCTTGAATCGGTGGACGCGGCCCTGGCCGTGTTCGATGACGGGCTGGCCACCTTGCGCAAGGCCTATCCCAAGCAGGGCAAGGTGCTGATCACCGGCCATGCCCATATCGATTATGCCTGGCTATGGCCGCAGCCGGAAACCGTGCGCAAGATCGTGCGCACCTTTTCCAATGTGGAAGCGCTGATGCGCAGCCATCCCGAGTTCAAGTTCGCTCAGTCCTCCTCGATGATGTATCGCCATATCGAAGAGGAAGACCCGGCTTTGCTCAAGGCGATCCAGGCCCGGGTAGCCGACGGGCAGTGGGAGCCGATCGGCGGCATGCTGATCGAATGCGACACCAATATGCCCTCGGCCGAGGCCTTCCTGCGCCAGTTCCTCATCGGCCAGCAGGATTTCCAGCGCTATTTCGGCGATATCAGCCGCACCGCCTGGCTGCCCGACACCTTTGGGTTCACTGGCGCCATGCCGCAGATTATGCGCCATGCCGGCATCGATGCCCTGGTCACCATCAAGGTGACGTGGAACGAGACCAATCCGCTGCCGGAAAACCTCTTCGTCTGGGCCGGCAATGATGGCTCGGAAGTGCTCACCCATACCTATGATGCCTATAAGAGCGAAGGCTATAATATGTGGATGACGCCCGGGGCGCTGTCCGAAGTCTGGGGCAATCACAAGGCCAAGGATCTCACCGATACGGTGATCGCCAGTTATGGCTGGGGCGATGGCGGCGGCGGGCCCGATCCCGAGCAGATCGCTACTATGCCCATCATCAACCTGATGCCGGCCATTCCCCATGTCGAGCACGGCAATATCCAGAACCATCTCGACACCATCCGTGGCGAGCTGGATGAGAGCATTCTGCCGCGCTGGAGCGGGGAAATGTATCTCGAATATCACCGCGCGACCCTGACCACCCAGGCGCGCACCAAGCAGCTTAATCGGCGGGCCGAATTCGGTCTCGTCGCGGCCGAGGCGCTCGAGGCCCTGGCCGGCATGGCCGGCGCCGATGGCACGCCGACGGATCTCGAAGAGGACTGGGTGCTGACGCTGCGCAACCAGTTCCACGACATCCTGCCGGGCAGCTCGATTCGCGAAGTCTATGAGCAGACCGAGGCCGAACTCGAAGGCGTGGTGGCCAAGGCCGAAGCCATTGCCCAAAAGAGCCTGGGCGATATTGCTGCCGCCCAACGGGGCGAGGGCACGCTGCGGCAGGGGCTTGCCGTCGCCAATATTTCCGGCACGGCCAAGCGCCAGTTCCAGCTGGTCTCGGCCACGCCGCTGCCGGAAGGCCTCGGGGCTCAGGCAGTCGATGGCGACTTTGTCGCCTGTATCGACCAGGATTTGGCGCCGTTGTCGGTGTCCTTTGTCGCGGCCAGTGCGCCGGGCCAGGTGACGGCAACGACCAGCCTGCTCGAAAACGCCTTCGTGCGTGCCACGCTGGACGCCTCGGGCCGTCTGGTCAGCGTCTTTGACAAGCGCTGCGGCCGCGAACTGGTCGCAGCAGGCGGCGCCGCCAACAAGCTGATGGTCTATCGCAACGAGCTGCCGCGCACCTATGACGCCTGGGACATCGAATCGAGCTTTGCCCTGGGGGGCGAGGAGCTGACTGCACTCGACAGCCTCACCGTCACCGCCCAAGGCCCGCATCTGGGCGAGATCACCATTGTGCGCAAGCTCAGCGCCAGCACCATTACCCAGCGCCTGCGGCTATGGGCCAACAGCCCGCGCATCGACTTTGTCACCGACATCGACTGGCATGACCGGCGCACCTATGTGCGGGCGGCCTTTGATCTGACCGTGCTGGCCAATGAGGCGCAGTTCGACCAGGCCATCGGCATTACCGGCCGCGCCACGCATAACAATACGACCTGGCAGCAGGCGCAGTTCGAGGCCTGCGGGCACCGGTTTGTCAGCCTGTCGGAAACCGACTGGGGCGCGGCGATCCTGTCATCCGACAAATATGGCTTTTCCGCCAAGGGCAATGTGCTCACGATCAGCCTCGTGCGCGGGCCGATGTATCCCGACATGCTGGCCGATGAGGGAGCGCATCACTTCACCTATGCGCTGCTGCCCCATGACGGGCGCTGGTGGAGCGATGACGTGCAGGCGGAAGCCGATCTCGTGGTCGATCCGCTGCGCTTCGTGCTTGCCGACGCGGCCCAGGCCTATGCCTTCGCGCCCATCGGCTGGCAGGGTCAGAGCATGCGGCTGCATGCGCTCAAGCCGGCCGAAGATGGCCAGGGCCATGTGCTGCGCCTGTCGGAAAGCGCCGGGCGACGCGGGGGCTTTGCCCTGACCTTGCCGGACGGCCGCAAAGCCAGTCCGGTCGATGGCCTCGAACGGGCGCAGGACGACGGGCGGCTCGACCAGTTGCGGCCGTTCCAGCTGATCAGCGCCCGTATCGGGTCGTAAAGCTCAAGCCGCCGGCAATGCCGGCGGCTATTTTCAGGCGCTTGCGGCCTGGTCGTCGGCCAGGCGCTTGAGCTGGCGGTCGAGGCCGACGGTGATCACGGCCTTCATCGCCATGCGGGCCTCGTCGGCATCGCCGGCAGCGATGGCCTCGGCGATGCGGCCATGCGCCTTGACCGTGGCACTCATGGCGGCGGGGTCCTTGATGGGCGAGCTGATGGTGAAGGCAGCCGTCAATGCCAGCTCGACCAGCGTGCTGATTGAGGCCATGAAGGGATTGCCCGAGGCCTCGGCCACGGTGCGGTGAAACTCAAGGTCGGTGCGGGCGAATTCCTCGGCACTCGTGGCTTCGCCCATGCGCTGGGCGCAGGCGATCAGGGCCTGGGCCTGGTCGTCGCTGCGGCGGGTCGCGGCGAGAGCCGCCGATTCCAGTTCGACGCCGATACGGATTTCCGACAGGCTGGCCAGGAAGTCGACATCCGGCCCGGTCTCGAAGTGCCAGGACAGCACGTCGGCATCGAACAGGTTCCAGCGGCGCCGCGGCAGCACGCGGGTGCCGATGCGGGCCCGGGCTTCGATCATGCCCTTGGCGGCCAGGGTCTTGAGGGCCTCGCGCAGCACGGTGCGCGATACGCCGAAGCGCTGCAGCAGTTCGGCATCGGCGGGCAGGATGCTCCCCTCGGGATAATCCCCGCCGACAATGGCAACGCCGAGCAGCCAGAGCACCTGGGAATGCAGGTTGCGCGTGGGGACGCGACCGGCAATCGAAGCGATCAGGTCGCCCGAAGTGCGGTGTCGGGCGGTGTGCGGCGTCATCCAGGATCCTCTCCCAATAGGGGTATTGACCTAAGCATGGGGTCAATAGTGTTACAATATGAAATGGCGCGCGCCGGGCAGATGGGCAGGGGGTGGACAGGCAAGACGGGCTCGGCCAAGGGTAGCGGCAACAGGAGTTTGCCCCCATGAACGAGCCAAAGAGCGATCCCAAGACCGACCAGATTGACGCGGTGCTGAACCATGTCGATGCCGGGCTCGACCAGAGCCTTGAACGTCTCTATGCGCTGCTGCGCATCAAATCCATCTCGACCGACCCGGCCTACAAGGCAGAGTGCCAGCGCGCCGCCGACTGGATCGTGGGCGAGCTCCAGGGCATCGGCTTTGACGCGACGGCGCATGCCACGCCGGGCCATCCGGTGGTCTGGGCCAAGGGGCCCGAACAAGCCGGCCCACATGTGCTGTTCTACGCCCATTATGACGTGCAGCCGGTCGATCCGCTCAACCTCTGGCACTCCGATCCCTTCGAGCCTGTGCTCAAGCAGGATGCGGCTGGCCGCCAGATCATCGTGGCGCGCGGCGCCTCGGACGACAAGGGCCAGATGCTGACCTTCATCGAGGCCTGCCGCGCCTGGCAGGCGGTGACGGGATCGCTGCCGGTCAAGGTGTCGCTGATGCTCGAAGGCGAGGAAGAAAGCGGCGGCAAGAACCTGCCGCCCTTCATGGAGGCCAACAAGGTCGCTTTGGGTGCGGCCGATATCGCGCTGGTCTGCGACACCGACATGTGGGACCGGGAAACGCCCTCGATCACCACCATGCTGCGCGGCATGGTGGCCGAAGAGGTGGAAATCACCTGCGCCGACAAGGACCTGCATTCGGGCATGTTCGGCAATGCGGCGCGCAATCCCAACCAGCTCTTGGCCGAGATCATTGCCAGCCTGCGGGCGCCCGATGGCAGCGTGACGCTGCCCGGCTTTTACGACGACGTCGCCGAGGTCAGCCCCGAGATCAAGGCGCAGTGGGCGGGCCTGGGCTTTGACGACGCGGATTTTCTCGGCGAAGCGGGCCTGTCGGTGCCGGCCGGCGAGAAGGGCCGCAGCGTGCTCGAAATGCTCTGGGCGCGGCCGACCTGCGAAATCAACGGCATGATCGGCGGCTATACCGGGGACGGCTTCAAGACGGTCATTCCGGCCAAGGCCAGCGCCAAGATCAGCTTCCGGCTGGTCTCGAACATGGATCCGGTCAAGATCCGCGCCGCCTTCCGGGCCCATGTCGAGGCGATGATCCCCGCCGACTGTTCGGTGCGCTTTACCGCCCATGGCGGCTCGCCCGCCATTACGGTGCCCAGCGACGGCACCCATCTCAAGCGGGCCCTGACCGGCCTCAGCAATGAATGGGGCAAGCCGGCGGTGATCACCGGCTCGGGCGGCTCGATCCCGGTGGCCGGCGACTTCAAGCGCATTCTGGGGCTCGACACGCTGCTGATCGGCTTTGCCCAGATCGACGACGCGATCCACAGCCCCAACGAGAAATATGACTTGGCCAGCTATCACCGCGGCATCCGCTCCTGGGTGCGGGTGCTGGCGTCGCTGGCGGGCTAGGCAGCACGGACGGCCCCACCCACGATCGTCACCCTCGGGCCTGACCCGAGGGCTTTGCACTTGCAGCGTCTTCCGTCAGTGCAGTCCCCTCGGGTCAAGCCCGAGGGTGACGGCGGTGAATGGACGCATAAGGCGCCTCACACAAACATCAGCGCCAGCATGGCCAGCACGGCCGGCACGGTCTGGATGAAGAGGATGCGGCGGCTGGACGTCACAGCGCCAAAAATGCCAGCCACGGCGATGCAGGCCAGAAAGAACATGGCCAGCTGCCAGGCGAAGCCGGGCACGGGGTAGACGAGGCTCCAGATCAGGCCGGCGGCGAGAAAGCCGTTATAGAGCCCCTGATTGGCGGCCAGGACCTTGGTCTCAGCCGCAAATTCGGGCGTCAGGCCGAAGGCCTTGAGCGCGCGCGGCGTGGTCCAGAGGAACATTTCGAGGACCATGATATAAACATGCAGCAGCGCGATCAGCGCCACCAGCGTGGTTGCGAGGATACTCATGACCTGGCTCATGGCGAGGGCCTTTCCGGGCAGGCGCCGACCGGATTGGTAGCGCGGGGATGGTCCCGTTCCATGTCACGCCGCACCCGGTTCGGGCAAGCCTGCCGCTAATGGTCCTGCTGGGCGTCCGCCATGCCACGCTGCCAGTAGCCGGCGGCCCGGACATAGTCGGGGTTGAAGCCGCGCGCCTCGGTGAGATGCGCGCGCACGGCTCTGCTCATGGCGGCCTCGCCGGCAACATAGGCATAGGCGGTGCCGGTGGGGAAGCGCATGGTCCGGATCCGGTCGAGAATGCGGCTGCCCGTGCCGGCGGCGGCGCCATTGCGATAGACATAGGTGAGCGCGACATCGGCAGCGCCGGCAAAGGGCTGGTGTTCGGAGAGGTTGTCGACCTCGATCACCGCGAGCACGCGGGCGCCTGCCGGCAGTTCGGCCATGCGGCGGGCCAGAGCCGGGATGGCGGTTTCGTCGCCGGCCAGCAGATACCAGTCAAAATTCATTGGGACGATCAGCGAGCCGCGCGGGCCGCCGATGACCAGGGTCTGGCCGATGGCCGCCTGTGCGGCCCAAGTCGCGGCCGGGCCGTCGCCATGCAGCACGAAATCGAGGTCGAGCGTGCCCTTGTCCACGTCATAGGCGCGCGGGGTATAATCGCGCATCTGCGGCCGTTCGCCGGGGGCGAATTGCGCGCCATCGGGGCCGATCGGCACGGCGCGGGGCGCGACGCCGGGCGGAAAGAAGAAGACCTTGATGTGATCGGCATGGCCCGGCGCGGCAAAGCCGGCCATGTCGCCCTTGAGGTGAATGCGGCGCATGCGCGGCGTCAGCGTGGTGACGCCGGTCACTTCGAGCAGGCGCATGCGGGTTTCATGGCGAAGGCGCTGCGGCGCCCGGGGATCGGCAAGCACGTCCATGGTCACTATCCTGATTATTTATATCAGGATTTACGCGGTTGGCGTGACAGATTCAAGGCGTCAGGCGCGCTCGATGCTAACAGTCTGCTAACCGATTGGCCCAATCGGTGAGGCGAGATCGAAGGGACTGCTAGAGCAGACCCAGCATGCGGTCCTGGGCCTGGCGCAGGGCGAAAAGCCGTGTCGTGGTGTCCGGCTGGCTATTGGCCGTGGTCAGCAATTGCCCCTTCTTGACCGCCGCCGTGACCTTGCCGCCCTCGAGCAGGCCGACCGGCACCGCCTTGGCGGCGCGGCTGTCGCCGATGGTCATGGTAAAGCTGCGATAGCAGGTTTCACCAATGGCATCAAAGGTTTCGCCCGGCTTGAGGTCGCGCTTGGCGACGGCGCAGACTTCCGCGACAGGGCTGGGCAGGGGCACCATGTCGGGCTTACCGTGCAGCATGATGCGGGCACAGGTCAGCGGGACTTCAAGGCTTGTCAGATGATAGGGACGGAAGAAGGCATAGTAGGGCCCGTGGCCGATATGCAGATCGTCCATGCGCTCGATGATGCGCTTGTGCTCGGGTTTGACGATGACGAAGACGCCGGGGGCAACGCCCTTGCCGACGGTAAAATCGACCACGCCCCTGCCGTTGAGAATGCCGCCATCTTCCTTTGGAATCAGTACCTTGGCCATGTTGTCGCGGTCGGTATTGGGGCCGTGCATGCCGGGGACATCGGGCACGAGGCCGGTGGCATTGGCGATGGCCGCCATTTCCACCATGGTCTTGGAGCCATCGACGAACTCGACCAGCATGCGCGGGTTCATGTTCCGCCGCAGCGCCTCTTCGCGATAGTCGTCAGGCACGGCATCATGCTTGAGTGGATTGTTCTTGCCCTTGCCGGCGGCAATGATGGGCAGGCCCAAAGCGGTAACGAATTCAATCAGTTCCATGCAGGAGCTGGGCTCGTCGCCGGCGCCCACCGAATAGATCACGCCCAGCCGATCGGCCTGCGCCTTGAGATAAGGACCGATGGTGACATCGGCCTCGACATTCATCATCACCAGATGCTTGCCGTGTTCCATGGCCAGCAAGTCATAGTCGGCGGCAACGCCCGGCTTGCCGGTGGCGTCGATGACGACATCGATATTGGGCGTGGTGACCAGGGTTTCGGCGGAGGTGATGGCGATCTTGCCAGCGGCAATGGCCGCCGTGGCCTGGGCTGGCGTATCGGCGGTGCGGCCCATGGCGTGGTCGCCATAGGCAATGGTCATGGCATCCAGCGCCGTCTGCGGACGGCGGGTGGCAATGGCGGCCATCTCGATGCCGGTCATCAGGCTCATCTGGGTCACCAGATCGGTGCCCATTTCGCCTGAACCGATGACGCCCACCCGGATCGGCTTGCCGGATTCGGCGCGGGCGGCAAGTTCGCGCGCCAGGCCAGTGAGGGCGATGGGGTTGGTCATGGGGGATCCGATCTCGACTGCTGGCACTGCGTTACCCTTCCGCCCGCAGCCAAGGCAAGAGAAACCACAGGCGAATAGGGAGCAGGACGCGACCAGAATAAATTTATCGGTGGAATTTTATGGTGCGAAGCCGCGAAATAACAGTGTCTTGGGCAGTCTGGCGACTAGACTTTAGCACTTCTTAAACCGTTCCAGTGGAAACTGGCGTCTGGAGTACCTCTCGGGGCGGGCTGAAGACATGAGCAAGACGGCCGACAAGTCTATCGCTTTACCGGCGGTAATCGACCTTGATTCGCTGGACGGGATCAGGGACGGGCTGCTCGATGCGGTCGAAGAGGGTCCTGTCACCCTTGCTGCCGGCGCTGTCGAGCGTGTCAGCACCAATGCGCTGTTCATGCTGATGAGTGCAGCTGAAACCGCGCGGCGCAACCAATTCGAATTTGCTATCGAACAGCCGAGCGCGGCCTTGACCAGCGCGATTGAGCGTCTGGGCCTTGGTGCTCAGTTTTCAGGAATGATGAGAGGATGACGACTTTGCGGGTTCTTACCGTAGACGATTCGAGGACTATCCTGGCCATGCTGCACCACACGCTGAGCAATGCCGGATTCGAGGTGCTGCAGGCCCAGGACGGCCAGCAGGGGCTCGATGTGCTCAAGACCCAGACCGTGGATGTGGTCATCACCGACATCAACATGCCGGTCATGGATGGCATCGAATTCATCAAGAATGTGCGGGCCACGGGCAATCACCAGAGCTTGCCAATTCTCATTCTCACCACCGAAACCTCGCAGGACAAGCGGGATCAGGGCAAGGCTGCCGGGGGTACCGGCTGGATCGTCAAACCATTCGATCCGGAAAAGCTGATCTCCGTCATCCATCGTGTGGTCCACTGATAGCAAGCGCCCAAAAGGGTTGGATATTCCGGCATGAGCGATCTCGACGATTTCAAAGCCACCTATTTCGACGAGTGTTCCGAGCTGCTCAATGAGCTGGAGGAACAGTTCGCGGCGATCGAGGCCGGCGAGCGTGATGCCGACAGGCTGAACGCGGTATTCCGGGCCATTCACTCCATCAAGGGTGGCGCGGGCGCCTTCGGCTTCACCGCCATGGTGGGCTTTGCCCATGCCTATGAGACCCTGCTGGACTATGTCCGCGATGGCCGCGTCGAGCTCACCGATGACGTCGTGGTGCTGTGCATCCGGGCCAATGACATCATTGCCGATCACGTCAATGCCGCCCAGACGGGCGAAGCGCTGGCGGCCGATTACGGCATGGAAGAAAAGAACCGCTTCGATGCGCTGGCCCGCGGCGACAAGGGCGAAGACGATGATATCGGCGGCGAACATGTCGAAGAGTTCGACATCGAGTTCGTGCCGGTCATGGTGAACCTGGGTGGCGCTGCGGACGATGTTGCTGGCGACATGTCCATGGCCCTCGACGCCGATCTGGCACTGAGCGCAGTGGCTGCCGGTGATGCGCCGGCTGCCGATGCCTTTGCCGCCGCGCCGCTGCAGATCGAAGCCGGGCACTGGGAAGTCAAGTTCACGCCGCACCGTGCGCTCTATGCACGGGCCAATGATCCCCTGCTGCTGTTCCGCGAACTGGCCGTTCTGGGCGAGATGCATGTGCGGGCGGTATTGACCGATGACCTGCCGGCCCTGGCCGACTTTGAACCCTTTGCCGTCTATTGCAGCTGGGAAATCACCCTGATCTCGCCAACACTGAACGAGGCGATGATCCGCGAAGTCTTCGAATTCGTCGATGGCGACTGCGACATTGTCGTGACGCAGCTGGGCGCGAGCGCCGCGCTGGATGTCGGCAGCGATGCGGCCGGTCCGGTCCTGGTTCCGGCCAATGACAGCGACGATCTGCTGGCTCTGGCCGATGACGAGGTGGCCGGGCTCGGCGACCTTTCGACCGAAACGGCGCCGATGCCCACACTGGCCGCGACCGCCCAGGACAGCTTTGAAGAGCCACCGGCCATGAGCTTTGCCGAACTGGCTGCCTCGATTGCGCCGACCCCCGTGGTCAAGGCCGCGCCACCCAAGCCGGTGGCCCTGGCCGCCGCTCCAGTGGCGGAAGGCGAAGAAACCAGTAGCCGGAGCAATGGTGTCCAGTCGATCCGTGTCGATCTCGACAAGGTCGACCGCGTGGTCAACATGGTGGGCGAGCTGGTCATTACCCAGTCGATGCTGACCCAGCAGATGGATGAGACCCTGCGCGTGCGCTATACCGAACTGGTGCGCGGCCTCGAAGTGCTGGCCCAGACCACGCGCGGCCTGCAGGATTCGGTGATGGCGATCCGCGCGCAACCGGTCAAGTCGGTGTTCTCGCGCATGCCGCGCCTGGTGCGCGAGCTGGCCACCAAGACCGAAAAGAAAATCAAGCTCGAGACCATCGGCGAGAATACCGAAATCGACAAGACGGTGATCGAGCAGCTCAGCGATCCGCTGACGCACATGATCCGCAACTCGGCCGATCACGGCATCGAAACGCCCGAAGTGCGGGCTGGCCGCGGCAAGAACGAAACCGGCACCATTCGCCTGTCGGCCGAACAGGCGGGCGGCAATATCCTGATCATCGTGGAAGACGATGGCGCCGGCATCAACCGCGAACGCGTGCTGCAGGTGGCCCGCGACAAGGGCATTGTGGCGCCCGACGTCAATCCGACCGAAGAGCAGATCGACCAGCTGATCTTTGCGCCTGGCTTCTCGACCGCCAGCGAAGTCAGCGATCTGTCCGGCCGTGGCGTCGGCATGGACGTGGTGCTCTCCAATATCAAGAAGATCGGCGGCTCGGTGCATGTCCGCTCCTGGACCGGCAAGGGAACGCGCATGACGCTGCGCCTGCCGCTCACCCTGGCGGTGCTCGATGTCATGCTGGTCAAGGTCGGCGGCAGCCCCTATGTGGTGCCGCTGTCCTCGATCGTGGAAACCATCCAGTGTTCGCGCGCCAGCTTCGAGCGGGTGCCGAGCGGTGGCCAGGTGCTGCAGGTGCGCGGCGAATATGTGCAGGTCATCGATCTGGTCGAACGCTTCGAGCTGGTTGCCGATACGCCGCAGGAAAACCGCTTCGTGGTGCTGTGCGAGGCCGAGGGCAGCCACAAGGTGGCGCTCGTGGTCGATGATATCATCGGCCAGCAGCAGGTGGTGATCAAGTCGCTGGAAGAAAACTTCCAGAGCGTTGAAGGTGTCGCTGGCGGCACGATCCTGGGCGATGGCAATGTTGCGCTGATCGTTGACGTGCAGGGTCTGAAGTCAGCGGTCATCCGTAAGAATGCAGCCTAAGGGCTGTTTGTAAAAGCGTAGGTCGTCCAGAACAGGCGACAGAAAGGCAAAGTTGAATGGAAGCGCTCGGTATGCGCGACGAGATGGGCGACAAGTCCGCGATCGCCGCCCAAAATTCTCTGCAGTTGATCGCTTTCTCGATCGGCGAACAGACCTATGGTGTGGAGATCACCACGGTGCGGGAAATCCGCGCCTGGAATGGTGCAACGCCGCTGCCCAATACGCGCGAATTCGTGCGCGGGGTGATCAATCTGCGCGGCACGATCGTGCCGATCTTTGATCTGCGCGCCCGCTTTGGCGACGGCCCGACCTCGCCCACCAAGAACCACGTCGTGGTGGTGATGAGCGTTGGCGACAAATGGGTCGGCATCCTGGTCGATGCGGTCAGCGACATCCTGACGGTGTCGCGCGACGACATTCACAATGTCCCCGAAGGCAATTCGGTCGATACCGAACTGCTCAACGGAATTGTCACCCATGACAGCCGCATGGTCGGCCTTATCGACCTGCATGCCGTGGTCAGCGGCGCCAAGCTGGACGGCTAGTTCGCCAGTCCAGGAACAGTTCTGCAAGAAGGGCGCCGCAAGCGCCCTTTTTCTTTGTCTGCTGGGCGGAAACAGGCGCCACTAGTGCGCGGGCCGCGGCAAGGCGGGGCCCGGGGCTGTCGGGGCGGCCTGGAAAGGGACTGGAAAATGGCCTGGAAAAGCGCCCGGGCGTGAAGCGGCGGCGGGCCGAAGCCCTTGTGAGCAGGCCACAGCGATGGGGAGGCGGCGTCAGCCCGGGATGGGCCGACTAGAACAGTTCGGCGTCGCCGTGGTTCTGCAGCGCGGCAATGCCGGACATCGAGGAAACGCGCAGCTCGTCGAGCGACAGGCTTGACCAGATCTCGTCATAAACGCTTTCGGGCGCTGCCGTGGGCAGCAGGGCAAATTGCCGTGTCGCCAAGGCCATGTTGTGGCAGCGTTGCTCGATCCGGTCCTGTCCCTGCAGAGCGGTGATGATCATCATGATCGCATCGCGGACCGAGGGGTCCTTGTTGAGCTTGCCATCGGAGAGGATGTCGAGGGCCTCGGTGAACCCTTCGACCATGGCAGCCGATTGGCGCGCGGTCTCATCGAGTTCTCTTGCCAGTCTATGCAGTGACATATAATCCAACCCCAGCCCTGAGCGCCCAAGGTAACGCGACATTCCTAAAGTAGTTGTTGCAAATCGTTGCTTTGTGTCGTCCTTGATTGACGTGGTTAGCGATTGGCTAACGAGTTTAACGATACCATCGGAACATAAGCGTCACCGAGGTATGAGCTCGATAAATGGCACTGGCCAATGCACTCCCGCCCGAATTCGATCGCGGCGTGGTTACTACTGTCCACCAGGGTGACTGTCATGTCTCCAATGCGGTGGATCTGACCTTTTCGACCGTGCTTGGTTCCTGCATCTCGGCCTGTGTGCGCGATGTCGTGGCCAATGTCGGGGGTATGAACCACTTCCTGCTCGCCGTGCAGTCGGGCGCGGCCAAGGATCGCTACGGCGCCTCGGCGCGCTATGGCGCCTTTGCCATGGAGCAATTGATCAACAAGGTGCTCGCCCAGGGCAGTGGCCGCAAGTCGAACCTCGAAATCAAAGTATTCGGCGGCGGCAAGATCAATGCGGCGCTTGACGATGTCGGGGCCAAGAACATCGAGTTCGTGCACGAATTTCTTGCAGCTGAAGGTTATACGGCGGCCAGCAAGGATCTGGGCGGAAATTATGCGCGACGGGTGCTGTTCAAGCCGCATTCCGGACGCGCCTTCGTCAAGCGGCTGGACAGCGATTCGGGTGCCAATGTGGCGCGCGAGGAAATCGCCCTGGCCACGCGCCGGGTGGTCATTCCCGCGCCGGTGGACGATATCGAATTGTTCTAGCGCCGGGCGGCAACCAGGCCGGCCTTTGCATTTTGGCAACCTTGCTTAGCAAAGTGTTACCAGCGTGCAGGGCCGGATAGGTTTGGTTAACCATTGGCCGCCTATGGTTGGGCATGTCGTCACCGCTTGCCCCCATTTTCGCTTCAGACATCCTATGCCTGGCCTGAGTCTAGCGGCGATCGCGGCCGCGTGCTGGCTGGTGGCCGGCGCGCTGGCATCGGGCCTGAGCGCCTGGGTCGCGCCGGGCCTGCCACAGCTCGCCCTGCAGATCGGTGTTGGTCTCATCGCGCTTTTCGGCACGCTGCTGGCGGGGCTGCAGCTGGACCGGCAAACCGCTCGCGACAGGCTGGCGCTGGCCGACGCGGCAGAATTGGGCGATCCCAAACCCGTGCTGGCGGCCATCCTGACGCAGCTGGAGCAGCGCCGGGCCCGGATGCAGCAGCTCGCAGGGGCCTTGTCGGCGCTTGACCATCCTGCACTCCTGATCGACGAAAACGGCCGGATTCTGGTCGCCAGTGCCGGCATGACGCGCCTTACCCCAGCGGCCGCGGCGGGCGCAACGCTTGAGTCTGTGCTCGGTCCGGGCCATCGGGGGGCGGCAGTCCAGACTGAACAGCGCCTGGCCGTGGTTGGCGGCGCGCGGTTCACCCTGCGACGCCAGGCCGTGCCGGGGCAATACCTGCTGATCGAGCTGGTGCCGGCGGGCAGCTATCTGCAGGATGACGAACTCGATGCCTTTGCCGGCGCCCTGGCCGGCGGGCAGACCGGCTTTCGCTTCGACACCAGGGCGGCTCTGGCCAATCCGGCGCTGGCGGCGCTCAATCGCGGGTTGGCACGGCTGGATGGCAGCCTGCGCCAGCTTGGCGCGGTGGCGGCGGGCGGGGGCGATTTGCCCGATGCGCTGGAGGGGCCGCTGGGCGCGGTGGCACGCCAGTTCGATGATTTTGTGCGCGCGCTGGGCGAAGAACTGGACGAGACGCGCGACAGCCGGGACCGGCTAGAGGCGCGGTTGGGCCAGATCGGGCCGCTGGTCGCCCATTTCGAGGCACGGCTGGCCCGGCTGACGGCATTGGCAACCAGCAATCTGAGCGATGCCGAGGATGCAAGGCTGGCGCTTGGCACGGGTGCCGGACAGCTGGGCACGACGCGGACCATCCGCAACAATGCGCAGAATCTGGCGGGGGCGGCCGAACAGGCCGTGCAGCGCACGCAGGTCATGGTGGGCGAATTCGACGGCATGACCGGGGAGATCGACAAGCTGGTGCAGGCCATCGAGGCGGTGTCGTTCCGCACCAATCTGCTGGCGCTCAATGCGGCGGTGGAAGCGGCGCGGGCCGGCGAAAAGGGGGCCGGCTTTGCCGTGGTCGCCGACGAGGTGCGGCAGCTGGCGCAATTGATCAACAGATCTGCCAAGGAAATCCGCGCCGTCGTCAGTCGCGGGCGGGCGCAGACCGAGAATGAAATCAATGCAGTCAAGGGTTTGGCAAAAATCATTACAGATCTGGCGGCGCATTTACGCAATCTAAGTAATGAGACTGACAATATCAGCGCGACCCTGAGCCAGGGTGAGGCGGCGCTGAGCCGACTGACCGGGCGGCTGGGCATATCGGATGAGCCCGCCACAGTCGCCCATCGGCCGACGCGACGGGCTAACGCTTAAACGACTGCCTTGCCGGTGGTCGGGGCAATTGGGGTAGCTGGCATGGAACAGGGGGAAATCTCCCTTAGCGAACGTGAATTTGCGCGGATCAAAGGTCGCGTTTATCAGGTCGCAGGAATCTCGCTGAGTGATGCCAAACGGACGCTGGTGGTCTCGCGCCTGTCCAAGATCGTGCGCGCGCTCGGCCTGCCAAGCTTTGATGCCTATATCGATTTTCTCGAGCGCGGCGGCACCGGCCAGGATGGCCAGGAATTCGTCAACGCGCTGACCACCAATCTGACCCGGTTCTATCGCGAGGACCATCACTTCGATCACCTGCGCAAATATGTCGAGGGCCTGCTCGCGAGCAAGCCACGCGGCAGCCGGCTGCGCATCTGGTCGGCGGGGTGCTCGACGGGCCAGGAACCCTATACGATCGGCATGGACCTGCTGGGCGCCTTTCCCGAACTCAAGCGCTGGGACTTCAAGATCCTGGCCACCGATATCGATACGGCGGTCATCGAAAAGGCGGCCCGTGGCGTCTATCCGGAAAATGAGCTGAGCGGGCTGTCGCGCGAACGCGCCGCGCCGTTCACCCAGCCTGGCGACGGCACCATAAGGGTGCCCGAGGTGGTGCGCAGCCTCGTCTCGTTCAAGCCGCTCAACCTGATCGGCGCCTGGCCGATGAAGGGGCCCTTCGATGCCGTGTTCTGCCGCAATGTGGCGATCTATTTCGACAAGCAGACACAGGGCGAAGTGTTCGGCCGCTTTACCAAGCTGATCGCGCCTGAAGGCTTTCTCTATATCGGCCATTCGGAAAATGTCGGCTCGGGCGGCGACGGGCTGCGGCTCGTCGGCAAGACCATTTACCAGGCCAAGGCCAAACAGAACAAGCAGGAGGCAGCATGAGTATCAAGGTCCTCGTGGTCGACGATTCGGCGCTGATCCGTGAAGTCCTGACCCGCACACTGACGCGCGACGGCGATATCGAGGTGGTGGGAACCGCCACCGATCCGATCGATGCGCGCGAGAAGATCAAGCAGCTCAACCCCGATGTGGTGACGCTCGATATCGAAATGCCCAATATGAACGGGCTGCAGTTTCTCGAAAAACTGATGCGGCTGCGGCCGACGCCGGTCATCATGGTGTCGACGCTGACCAAAAAGGGTGCCAGCGAAACCTTGCTGGCGCTCGAACTGGGTGCCGTCGATTTCGTGGCCAAGCCCAGCGCCGAATTTGCCGGCGGCATCGAGGCCTTCGGCGTGGGCCTGCGTGACAAGATCCGCGCTGCGGCCAAGTCCGATGTGCGCGGGCGCTCCAATACGCGGGCCGAGGCCCCGCGGGTTGCCCTCAAGACGGCTGCCGCGCCGCATGGCGCACTGATTGCCATTGGCGCATCGACCGGTGGCGTCGAGGCCATCCGCGCCGTGCTGGCGCAGATGCCGGGCGACTGTCCGCCCATCGTCATCGCCCAGCACATGCCACCCGGCTTTACCAGCCGGTTTGCGGCGCGGCTCGATGAAGTCTGTTCGCTCAAGGTGGTGGAAGCGGAAGACCGCATGCTGCTGCTGCCCGGCCATGCCTATGTGGCCAAGGGCGACTATCACCTGCGGGTGGAAAAATCCTCAGGACAGCTCAAGTGCCGGCTGACCCAGGACGAGTTGACCTCGGGCCATCGTCCCAGCGTCGACATCCTGTTTGAATCGGTGGCCAAGACGGTGGGCAATATGGCGGTGGGCGCGATCCTGACCGGCATGGGGCGCGACGGCGCGCGTGGCCTCAAGATGATGCGCGATGCCGGCGCCTATACGGTGGGGCAGAGCAAATCCTCGGCCCTGGTCTATGGCATGCCGCGCGTTGCCTTCGAAGAAGGCGCCGTTGTCGAGCAGGCGCCGGTCGAAGAGATCGCCAGCCGCCTGGCTAACGCGCTGGTGCGGCTCAAGTCTGCAGCCTGATTGGCTGCTTGGCGCAATGTCGCGGTGCGGATTGAGAGATTTGTAACGCTTCTTGCCTAGTGTTTGCACAAATACCGGGGCTTTCATGTCCCGGGCACCAGGAAGGTGAATTCTAACATGCCTAAAGCCAGCGCAGTCAGTGTTCTCATCGTCGATGATCAGCAGTCCATGCGCGGTATCTGCAAGTACATCCTCACCCAGCTCGGCTTCAAGGATATCATCGAGGCCAAGAGTGGCCGCGACGCCCTGGGCAAGCTGGAAAAGTCCAATGTCGACCTGATCATTTCCGACTGGAACATGGAAGACATTGACGGGCTGACCTTGCTCAAGGTGATCCGCAAGCATCCGCGTACCCAGGCCATGCCGTTCATCATGGCGACCGGCCGTTCCGACAAGGAACAGGTCAAGGAAGCCATTTCCTTTGGCGTGAACAATTACATCATCAAGCCGTTCGACGCCTCCACCATGAAAAAGCGTATCGAGGCGGTCATCGGCGCGCTGAGCTGATCGCTCGGCCGGCCATCATTCGACCGCATGCCATTTTGCGCCCCCTGACCCCGGTCAGGGGGCGCCTTTGTTTGTGCTGTAGCGCTGCGTCCGGGCCGTGTCTCCGAATCGGCGCGGACCCGCTGTGGGCGTAACAAGCTCTTAATCCCCACAGATGTATCGTTTGCATGATTTGGATCACGTTGAGCGTGACGATCGACGCCGGAGCCGTACAGGACTCCATTTGCAACAGGCGCGATCATCGTTGAGGAGTTTGAAATCCATGAGATTGTTTCCGCGCCTGAAGATTGCCCAGAAATTGCCGCTGGCGCTGGTGGGGTCCGCCCTGCTGGTAGGGGCGGGCGTCGGCCTGGCCAGTTACTGGATCGGGCTGGGGACGGTGCAGCAGCAGCGCGAACAATCCATGCAGGCATCGCTGCAGACGGCAGTGGCGCTGGTCAGTGACTATTACGCGAGTGCCGAAGTCGATCTGCGCCTGTTCGTGCAGCGCTCCGATACCGTGACGGCGATGAAGAACCTGACGCGCGCGCTCGACGAGTTGCGCATGGGCCTCAAGGAACGCGCGGCCCTGCAGCTGCAGACCGCATATGTCACCGAAAGTCCCAACCCGGAAGACCGCGCCGCCGTCGACAGCAATATCATGGCGGCAAGCTATGATGCGCCGCACAAGCGCTACCATCCCGGCTTCCGCACGCTGATGCAGGAACGCGCCTATGCCGACGTGCTGCTGATCAGCATGGCGGGCGACGTGGTCTATTCAGTCGCCAAGAATACCGATTTCGCCACCAACGTGGTCGCCGATACTGCCATGGCCGGTTCGGGCCTGGGCCAGATCTTTGCTTCAGCCAAGGACCTCCCCGAGGGTGAAGCGGCCTTTATCGACTATTCCAACTATGCACCGACCGGTGTGGCGGCGAGCTTCATGGCCATGCCGGTGTTCGAAAAGGCAGAGGTCACCGGCGTCATGGTGCTGGCCATCCCCACCGATGTGATCAGCGCCCGGGTCGCGGCGCTGTCGGGTCTCGGGTTGAGCGGCGAAGTGGTGCTGGTGGGCGGCGATGGCCTGTTGCGCACCGAGTCGCCGCGGACCGACACACCGGACGTGCTGCAGGCGAGCCTCAGCTCCGATGTGGTTGCGCGGGCCCTGGCCGGCGAATCCGCCGAAGGCACCAGCACCGACTATCGTGCTGCGCCCATGGTGGTGCGGGCGCAGGCGGTGAGCGTGGGCGACGTCTCCTGGGCCGTGGTAGCGGTGCAACCGGAAGAAGAAGTCTATGCCGCGGTCACCCATATGGGCACGATGATCGTGCTGGTGGGCGGCGGGCTGCTGGCCCTGGCCGCTTTGGCGGGCTATTTCTTCGCCCGCTCGGTCAGCCGGCCGCTCAGCCGGTTGACAGAGACCATGGAAGCCCTGGCCGAGGGCGATCTCGACGTGACCGTTGCGGGTACGGCGCGTCAGGACGAGATCGGCGCCATGGCCGGCGCCGTGGAAGTGTTCCGCGAAAACGGGCTCAAGATGGCGCAGATGACCGAGGCGGAAGCGGCCCAGATTATCCGCAGTCAGGCCGACCGCGCCGCCATGATGGCGGATCTGCAGCGCGCCTTCGGCGCCGTGGTTGATGCGGCGATTGCCGGCGATTTCAGCCGGCAGGTGGAGGCCGAGTTCCCCGATGACGAACTCAACACGCTGGCGCGCTCGGTCAACAATCTGGTGAGTACCTTCAATCGCGGCGTCACCGATATCGGGGTGGTGCTGGCGGCGTTGGCCGATACCGACCTGACGAAGCGCATGGAGGGCGACTACGAGGGGGCCTTTGCCAAGCTCAAGACCGATACCAATGCGGTGGCCGACAAGCTCGGCGACGTGGTCGGCCAGCTCAAGGACACCTCGCGCACGCTCAAGACCGCGACCGGGGAAATCCTGAGCGGCGCCAATGACCTGTCCGAACGCACCACCAAGCAGGCGGCGACCATCGAAGAGACCTCGGCGACGATGGAACAGCTGGCGGCGACAGTGCTGCAGAATGCGCAGCGGGCCAATGATGCCGCGGCGGTGGCCGCCAATGTGACGCGTACGGCCGAGGAGGGTGGGCAGGTGATGGGCCAGGCCACCGATGCCATGGAGCGCATCACCCAGAGCTCGGCCAAGATCTCCAACATTATCGGGCTGATCGACGATATTGCCTTCCAGACCAACCTGCTGGCGCTGAACGCCTCGGTGGAAGCCGCCCGGGCGGGCGACGCCGGCAAGGGTTTTGCCGTGGTGGCGGTGGAAGTGCGCCGGCTGGCGCAATCGGCCGCCAGCGCCTCGGCGGACGTCAAGGCGCTGATCGAGCAGAGCGCCACCGAGGTCAAGGGCGGCTCACGGCTGGTGGCCGATGCCGCCGCCAAGCTTGCCTCGATGCTGGGGGAGGCGCGCACCTCCAATGCGCTGATGAGCGGCATTGCCAAGGAAAGCCGCGAGCAGGCTTCCTCGATCGACGAGGTCAACACCGCCGTGCGGACCATGGACGAGATGACCCAGCACAATGCGGCACTGGTCGAAGAGATCAATGCGGCCATCGAGCAGACCGAGGCGCAGGCCAGCGAACTCGATCGCATCGTGGATATCTTTGCCATCGATGACAGCGCGGTCCGGACGCGCCAGGCCACTCCCGGCCAGCCGGTGCCCGCCGCTGCCAAGGGCTTTGGCGAGGGTGCACGGGGTCTGCAGAACAAGCTCAAATCGGTGGCCAAATCCTATCTGAGCCATGGCAATACGGCGGTCGAGCGGGACTGGAACGAGTTCTAGCTCGTTACTGATTGCTGATCATGCAGCGGGGCTCAATGGGCCCCGTTGTTTTTGGATCATTCAGATTCTTCAACGCAACCAGACGTTAAGAACCATCATGGTATCTACCATACAAGGCGGCGCATATTTTCGTGCTGAGGGGAGCAGGTCATTTCATGAAAGCCATTTCGGGATTTTTTGGCAATATCAAGCTGACAACGGCGATCGCCGGGCTGGTATTGACCAGCATCGTGGTCACCATCGTGGCGTTTTCGGTCAGCGGTTATATCAACCTGCGCCAGCAATCGGTCGAGCAGAGCATCACCCAGCAGGTGTCCAATCTGCAGGTGGCCGGCACGATCCTCGAAAAGCGGCTGTCCGGCTCGGCAGTGACCTGGGCCGAAGATGGATCGGTCGCAGCGTTCCAGACCTATTCTATCCCGTTCTTTCACGACAACGGCGCGGTTGACGCGGTGACCCATATAACCAAGGGCGCGGCCGTCATTTTCGGCCTCGACAAGGACAGCCAGCAGTTTGTGGCCAAGTCGACCAGCTTTGTCGGTGCCGATGGCGCGCGCATCATTGATTTCGTCCTCGACCCGGCCTCGCCCGAACATGCGGCGCTCACGGCCAACCAGCCCTATTTCGGTACGGTGACGATGAACGGGGCGCAGTTGTTTGGCGCCTTTCAGCCGATTGCTACCCTCAAGAACGACCTTATCGGCGCCTATTTCGTGGGCAGCGATGTGGCGGCGGCGGAAGCCAGCGCCAATGAGGCTGTGCCCGGCATGGTGGTGATGGGGTTGGTGCTGATCGGTGTGCTCGGCGCCATCAGCCTGGTGGTCACGCGCCTGCTGATGCGCCCGATTCCGCGCATCGCCACGGCCATGGAAGCCATTGCCGCCGGCGATTTCGCCACCGAAGTGCCCTATGTCAACCGCGGCAACGAGCTGGGCGCCATGGCGCGGGCGGTGGAAGTGTTCCGCGCCAGCGGCTTGCGCATCAGCGAGATGACCGAGGCCGAGGCAGCGCGCATCATTGCCGACCAGCAGGCGCGCCAGGAAATGATGACGCAGCTGCAATCGGCTTTCGGCGCGGTGGTCGATGCCGCCGTGGCCGGCGATTTCAGCAAGCAGGTGGCGGTGGAATTCCCTGATCCGGAACTGAACGGGCTGGCGGCCAGCATCAATTCGCTGGTGGCCACCTTCAATCGCGGTGTCACCGGCATCGGCGCGGTGCTGGGTGCCCTGGCCAATACCGATCTGACGCAGCGCATGGGCGGCGACTATGACGGCGCCTTTGCCACGCTCAAGAGCGACGTCAATGCGGTGGCCGACAAGCTGTCTGAGGTGGTCGGGCAGTTGCGCGAGACATCGGGCACGCTCAAGACGGCGACCGGCGAGATCCTGAGCGGCGCCAATGACCTTTCCGAACGGACCACGCGACAGGCGGCCACAATCGAGGAAACCTCGGCGGCGATGGAACAGCTGGCGCGGACGGTGATCAAGAATGCCGAACTGGCAGGCGAGGCCAGCACGGTGGCCGGTACGGTGACCCAGGCGGCCGAGGATGGTGGCCAGGTGATGCATCAGGCCACCGAGGCGATGGAGCGGATCACCCAGAGTTCGGCCAAGATCTCCAACATTATCGGGCTTATCGACGACATTGCCTTCCAGACAAATCTCCTGGCGCTGAACGCCTCGGTTGAAGCGGCGCGGGCGGGTGACGCGGGCAAGGGCTTTGCCGTGGTGGCGGTGGAAGTGCGCCGGCTGGCGCAATCGGCGGCCAGCGCCTCGGCCGAGGTCAAGGTGCTGATCGAGCAGAGTGCGACCGAGGTGGCGGGCGGCTCGAGGCTCGTAGTCGATGCGGCCGGCAAGCTCGAAGCCGTGCTGGGCGCCTCGCGGTCATCGAGCGCGCTGATGATCGATATTGCCCGCGAAAGCCGGCAGCAGGCGGGCTCGATCGACGAGGTCTCGACCGCCGTGCGGACCATGGATGAAATGACCCAGCACAATGCGGCGTTGGTTGAAGAGATCAATGCAGCGATCGAGCAGACCGAAGCCCAGGCCAGCGCGCTGGACGGCATTGTCGACATCTTCGCCGTGGGTCATGCGGGCCAGCGCCACGCAGCCGTGCCGGCCCGAGACGTGCCGGCGGAGGGGCGCCGCGCCCCCGCACCCCGGGCCTATCTCAGCCATGGCAATGCTGCCATTGATCGCGACTGGAACGAATTCTAGCCGTCACAAACGCCTGAAACGATCCGACCTGCCCGCCATCCCGCGACGCCAGAGGCGCCGCGGGATTGTCTTTGTCTAGCGATTGCCAAAAAAATAATCCCTTGACCTGAGTGGTTTACGTCCAGAAACGCGAGCGAAAGTCTGCCGAAAAGCCCGTTAAACACTCAGGTAAGCCGGCACTGATACCTTTGATCGCAATTTAAGTGTTGCGGTTGACAGCAATGCATTCCGGTTTTGGGGCAAAAACATGATCAGACGGCTCGGTCAATTCATTGGCAATATCAAGTTAACCACGATGATTGCGGCGCTGGTGATCTCGGCGATCATCGTTTCTGTGGGCGTGGTTACGGCGGCTATCTATATCAATCTGAGCGCAGCGACGACTGAGAATGCGATGCGGCAGCAGGTTGCCAACCTCAAGACTGCCGCCACCATTGTTGAAGGCAGCCTGCCCGGCGCCGAGGTGGAATGGAACGAGGCCGGCGACATCACGGCCATCCGCACCTGGGCCATGCCACGGCAGTTTCTGGACAATGGTCTGGTCGATTCCATCGCCCGGGTCACCGGCGAGGCCGCCACCATCTTCGGCTGGGATGAGACCGAACAGGACTTCATGCGGATGACGACCACGATTGAGGGCGCCGATGGCGCCCGCATCCTGGGCACGCCCCTGGGCAAGACCGGCGCCGTCTATGCGGCGATCATGGAGGGCAAGACCTATTTCGGCGAGGCAACGATCGTCGGCCGTCCCTATTACACCGCCTACCAGCCCATCCTTGATCAGGCGGGCACGCCGGTGGGCATCGTGTTTGTCGGTATCGACAAGGCCGATATCCAGGCGGTGATCTACCAGACGCTGACGCTGCTGCTGATCGTGGGCGCGGCGACGCTGCTGGTACTGGGCGGGCTGGGCTACTGGCTGTCGCGCCTGATGATGGCGCCGGTACCGCGCCTGGCCGAAACCATGCGTCGCGTGGCCGATGGCGACTACAGCGCTGAGGTGCCCTATATCGGCCGCGGCAATGAAGCCGGCGAGATGGCGCGTGCCGTCGAGGTGTTCCGTCAGAATGGCCTCAAGATGGCCGACATGACCGAGGAAGAACGCGCGGCAGCTTTGCGCCGCACTGCCGAGCGCACCGACATGATGGTGACGCTGCAGGCGGCGTTTGGCGAGGTGGTGGACGCCGCCATTGCCGGTGACTTTTCCAAGCGGGTGCATGCCCAGTTTCCCGACCCCGAGCTCAATGCCCTGGCGACCAGCGTCAACAATCTGGTGGAGACGGTGGATCGCGGCATCGGCGAGACCGGCGCGGTGCTGGGTGCGCTGGCCAATACCGATCTGACGCAGCGCATGCGCGGCCAATATCACGGCGCCTTTGCCCAGCTGCAGAGCGATACCAATGCCGTGAGCGAAAAGCTGACCGAGGTGGTGGGCAATGCCAAGAAGATCTCCGGCTCGCTGAAGCAGGCGACCGGCGAGATCCTGTCGGGCATGAACGATCTGTCCGAGCGGACCACCAAGCAGGCTGCCACCATCGAGGAAACCTCGGCGGCCATGGAACAGCTGGCCAGCACGGTGGCCGAGAATGCGCGCATGGCCGAGGATGCCAATGGCAAGGCGCAGACCGTGTCCGGCAGTGCCACCCAGAGCGGCGTCACCATGAGCGAGGCCAATGCGGCCATGGCGCGCATCACCTCAAGCTCGGCCAAGATTTCCAATATCATCGGCATGATTGACGACATTGCCTTCCAGACCAACCTTTTGGCCCTCAATGCCTCGGTGGAAGCGGCGCGGGCCGGCGATGCCGGCAAGGGTTTTGCCGTGGTGGCGGTGGAAGTGCGGCGGCTGGCCCAATCGGCGGCGAGCGCGTCGGCCGACGTCAAGGCGCTGATCGAGCAGAGTGCCAGCGAGGTTTCGGGCGGCTCCAAGCTGGTGTCCAATGCGGCCGACCAGCTGGCGGCCATGCTGGCGGCGGTCAATGAAAATGCGGTGCTGATGCAGGCGATCGCCAAGGCCAGCCGCGACCAGGCCTCGGCGATCGACGAGGTATCGGTGGCGGTGCGCACCATGGACGAGATGACCCAGCACAATGCGGCATTGGTGGAACAGACCAATGCGGCGATCGAGCAGACCGAGGCACAGGCCAGCGAGCTCGACCGGGTGGTTGAAGTCTTCACTCTCGACGAGAGGGCCGCCGTTGCGGCGCCACGCCCTGTGCGGGCTGCGCCGGCCGTTTCGCAAGGGTCGGCGGACAAGGGGTCGTCGGCGGCCCGCGCCTATCTCAGCCGTGGCAATGCCGCACTGGCGCCGGACTGGTCCGAATTCTAGTCGCCAGCGACCATCGACAAGCAAAGGGCGCCTGCGGGCGCCCTTATTTTTTGCCCGGTCAGTAGTGGATTTACCGAACATTAAGGCAGACGCCACAATTGTTCTGATGACGGCATGAGTGACTGGATGCGAGGCCTGACGATCGCCACCAGGATTTTGTCCGCCCCCCTTTGTCGACTCTCCGTCAACATCCCTCCCGGAGCCTTTTCGTGATCAACCTCTTCACCGGCAGCATCGCGCGGCGTCTGTACGCGCTGATCTTCATTTTCGCCATCGGTTTTGCCAGCGTACTGGCCTATCAACTCTATACGCTGCGCGAGAACCTCGACAACTTCAAGCGCACCGAGCTGCAAAGCGTGGTGCAGGGCGCGACCAGCATCGCTCAGAACTATTATGACCGCTTCCAGGCCGGCGAGTTCACTGAAGAGCAGGCCAAGACGATGGCGCTCGAGTCGCTGCGCGGCTTCCGCTACCAGGGCAAAGAATACGTCTTTGTTGACAGCTATGACATGGTCCTGCTGATGCATCCGACCAAGCCGGAAAAGCAGGGCAATGACCGCTCGATCGAAGAGGATGGCCGCGGCAAGCTCTTCATCAAGGAGATGATCACCAATGCCAAGGCGAACGGCTCGACCTTCGTCACCTATCTGTTCAAGTCGCCTGATGGCGGCGAGTTCGACAAGCTCAGCTATGCCCAGGCATTCGAGCCCTGGGGCTGGACCATTGCCTCGGGCGTATTGACCACCCAGGTGGACGCGATCTTCCTGCAGGCGGCCCAGATCAGCGGCGCCATTGCCTTTGGCGTCACGCTGCTGCTGCTGATCATCGGCGTGATGATCGCGCGTTCGATCTCCAAGCCCATCGCCAAGCTCAACAGCGACATCGTGCGCATCGCCGCCAGTGATTTCGGCGTGGTGCCGCATGGCATGGATCGCCGCGACGAGATCGGCGACATGGCCCGCTCGGTGGAAGTGTTCCGCGAACAGGGCCTCAAGGTAAGCCAGATGACCGAGGCCGAGGCCGGCCGCATCATTGCCGAAGAGCAGCAGCGCCGGGTCATGATGACTCAGTTGCAGGGTGCCTTTGGCGAAGTGGTGGATTCGGCCATTGCCGGCGATTTCGGCAAGCGCGTGCAGGCCGAATTTCCCGATCCTGAACTCAACAGCCTCGCCAGCAGCGTCAACAGCCTGGTCAAGACGGTCGAGGATGGCCTCAATGAAACCGGTCGGGTGCTCAAGGCGCTGGCCAATACCGACCTGACCGAGCGCATGGAAGGCAGCTATCACGGCGCCTTTGCCCATCTGCAGGCCGATACCAATGCCGTGGCCGACCGTCTGACCGATGTGGTTGACCGGCTCAAGAACACGTCGCAGTCGCTGCGCACGGCCACTGGGGAAATCCTGGCCGGTGCCAATGACCTCAGCGAACGCACCACCAAGCAGGCGGCGACGATCGAGGAGACCTCGGCGACCATGGAGCAGTTGGCCGCCACCGTGCTGGCCAATGCCGAACGGGCCAAGGATGCCAGCGTCAATGCCGGCGCGGTGACCCAGACCGCCGAAGAGGGTGGCGCGGTGATGCAGAAGGCCAATGAGGCGATGACGGCGATCGAGGCCAGTTCGGGCAAGATTTCCAACATTATCGGGCTGATCGATGACATCGCCTTCCAGACCAACCTGCTGGCCCTCAATGCCTCGGTGGAAGCGGCGCGTGCCGGCGATGCAGGCAAGGGCTTTGCCGTGGTGGCCGTGGAAGTGCGGCGCCTGGCGCAATCGGCGGCCTCGGCCTCGGCCGACGTCAAGCTGCTGATCGAGCAGAGCGCGAGCGAAGTGGCCGGCGGCACCAAGCTGGTGTCGGACGCTGCGGGCAAGCTGACGGCAATCCTCGAAGGCATCCGCGAAAACAGCGTCGTCATGGAGGGCATTGCCCGCGAGAGCCGCGAGCAGGCTTCGGCCATCGAAGAGGTCAATGTCGCCGTCCGCCTGATGGACGAAATGACCCAGCATAATGCGGCGCTGGTTGAAGAAACCAATGCGGCGATCGAGCAGACCGAGGGCCAGGCCAGCGAGCTGGACGAGATCGTGGCGGTGTTCACCACCGCGGGCGGCTCGAGCAGTGCCGTGATGGCCCGCGCTGCGGTGGCCAACCGGCCGGCAGCAAAGTCTGTGGCCAAGCCGGCCGCCCCGGTGGCGCGCAAGGCGGCTGCGCAATATCTCAGCCAGGGCAATGCCGCGGTCTCGACCGACTGGAACGAATTCTAGCCAGACCAGCCTGCACAGGTTCACGATGGCGGTCATGGGTAACCATGGCCGCCATTGTCGTTGGCGAGGGGCGCAGCGCTGCCAGAACGGCGCGCCCTCCGACGCGCCGCTGACCGCTTATGGTTAATGAAAAAGCAAGGCTCACGGGTGCACAGTAAGTGACCGTTAATGAGCGCCGCGAGTAAATTCCTCAACGGCATATAATTGGCCTAAGTACCTGCGACCGAACTGCCCGGAACCATTGTGGCAGAGAGAGAGCGTCGATGACTCAACTCCGGATTGCCTTCAAACTGCCTGCCATGGTGGTCGCCATTTCGCTGGTTGCCGGGGCGAGCGTTGGCCTGGCGGCCTATCTGATCAGCAGTGCCATCGTGACGCAGCAGGCCGAACAGCGCCTCGATGCGGCGGCGGACAATGCCAGCACCGTGCTGTCGGCCTATCTGGCCGAGGTCGCCGCGGACCTGACGCTGTTTGCCGGGCGCGCCGACACCGTCAGCGCCCTCGACCAGCTGTCGGGCGCGGTAGGCGGGCTGCAGGCCGGCGGCGATGCGACCGAGTTGCTGCAGGGTGCCTATATCACGCAGAACCCGCATCCGGCCGGTGAGAAACTGCTGCTCGATGCGTCCAGCCTGCTGCCCGATTACGATCGTGTGCATGCGGCAGTGCATCCCGACCTGCGCGGTCTGCTGCTCAATCGCGGTTATTACGACATCTTCCTGTTCGATGCCGGCCTGAACAATGTCTACACCGTCTACAAGGAGGCGGATTTCGCCACCAATTTTGCAGAGGGCGGCGGTCCCTGGTCCGACAGCGATCTGGGCGCGGTCGCGCGCGCGGCGCTCGCCAGCCCGGAAGGATCGATCATCCTGTCCGATTTCGTGCCCTATGCGCCCAGTGCCGGCGCGCCTGCCAGTTTCATGGCCACCCCGATCTATCGCGATGGCGCCATAGACGGGGTCCTGGCCGTGCAGCTGCCGACGCAGCGGATTGACGACGTGCTGGGGCGGGTCAAGGGCCTTGGCGCAAGCGGCGAGGTCTTCCTGATCGGCGCCGGTGGCATGGTGCACAATGATTCGCCCCTGACCCAGGATGAGGATGCCGGCAATCTGGTACTGCAGGGCGCTGTGATCACCACTGCCCTGGACGGCGCCAAGGGGCAGGGCAGTATCGAGCACCATGACGGCGCGCCCTATCGGGCCGCTGCCGAGCCGATCGACTTTGCCGGGGTGGACTGGGCCGTGGTGGCCATGGAGAGCCAGGCAGCCATCGAGGCGCCGGCGGCCGGATTGCGCAACACCATCCTGGCTATCGGTGCGCTGATGCTGGCGATTGCCGCGGGTGTCAGTATTGCCTTTGCCCGCACCGTGACCAGGCCGGTCTCCCGACTGACCGATACCATGACCGAAATAGCCCATGACAATTACGCGCTGGCGGTGCCCGGGCTCGAGCGCGCCGATGAGCTGGGCTACATGGCCGAGGCGGTCGAAGTGTTCCGCAACAATGGCATCAAGATGCGCGACCTGCGGGCCGCCGAGCTGGACATGAGTGAGGAGCGGGCTGGACAGGTCCAGGTCATACAGGCGCTGCAGCGCGATATCGGCGTGGTTGTGGCCGCCGCCCTGGACGGCGACTTTTCCCAACGGCTGGCGGCCAATCAGCCCGATGCCGACCTGCGGCAGCTGGCCGAGAACGTCAATGCGCTGGTGGCATCGGTCGATGACGGGCTCAAGGCCACCGGCACCGTGCTGGCGGCGTTGGCCCGGGCCGATCTGGGCGAGCGGATGACGGGCAGCTTCAAGGGCGCCTTCGACCAGCTCAAGAGCGACACCAATGCGGTCGCCGAACGGCTGAGCGACATCATCGGCCAGTTGCGCGACACCTCCGGTGCGCTCAAGACGGCGACGGGTGAAATCCTCTCGGGGGCCAATGACCTGAGTGAACGCACGACGCGGCAGGCGGCGACCATCGAGGAAACCTCGGCGGCGATCGAGCAGCTGAGCCGGCGGGTGATGGAGAATGCCGACGAGGCCGATACCGCCAGCCAGCAGGCGCATGCGGTTTCGGGCGATGCGGAAACCAGCGGCGCGGTGATGGGGCAGGCCACCGAGGCGATGAACCGGATCACCCATTCCTCGGCCAAGATTTCCAACATTATCGGGCTGATCGACGACATCGCCTTCCAGACTAATCTCTTGGCGCTGAACGCGTCGGTCGAAGCGGCGCGGGCCGGCGATGCCGGCAAGGGCTTTGCCGTGGTCGCGGTGGAAGTGCGCCGGCTGGCGCAGTCGGCCGCCAGCGCCTCGGCGGAGGTCAAGGTGCTCATTGAACAGAGTGCCATCGAGGTGGCGGGCGGGTCGCGGCTGGTTGGGGATGCGGCCCAGCGGCTGGTGGGCGTGCAGCAGGCTATCAAGGCCAATGCGGGGATGCTGGAGGGGATTGCCCGGGCCAGCCGCGCACAGGCGCAGGCGATCGACGAGGTGACGGTGGCGGTGCGGCAGATGGACGAGATGACCCAGCACAATGCCGCGCTGGTGGAAGAGACCAATGCGGCGATCGAACAGACGGAAGCCCAGGCCAGCGAACTCGACCGGGTCATCGGGGTCTTTACCCTGGGTGATGGCGGACGAGCGCTGCAGCGGCTGAAGCGGGCCAGCTGAGGCCTGCCGCGCGGTCACTCTCTTCCAGTCAAACAAGAGGCACCTTCGGGTGCCTTTTTCTTGTCTTGCGGTGGGCGGGGTACCCGCCTCAACGCCGTTCCCGGCGCGCACATATTAATAAGTTCCGCGGAGAAATATTTAATGCTCTGTTAAGTACGGAAAGGTACGCTTGGACAGCATTGATCAAGATCAATTCAGGGCGATTACACCCGGTCTAGTCAGTTGCCGATAATTCACGGGGTCACCATGGCAAATAAAATTGAACTGCAGGATAGACTTGACTTCATCGGCCTCGATGACGCGGCCCGCAATCGACTGTCCGGTGTCCAAGGCGCCGTCGACAAGCACCTGTCCAATGCGCTGGACAAGTTCTACGCCAAGATTCGCACTGTCCCCGCGGTAACGAAATTCTTTGACGGCAAACCCCAGATGGACCGGGCGCAGTCCAAGCAGATCGGCCACTGGAAGGCCATTGCCGCCGGGCAGTTCGATGACGCCTATTTCGAAGCCAGCAGCAAGGTGGGCCTGCGCCACGCCCAGATCGGCCTCGAGCCGCGCTGGCATATCGGGGGCTATGGTGTGATCGTGGAGACCCTGGTGCAGGGTCTGGTGCATGACATGATGGAAGCGGCGCTGCAGCCGGGGCGGGGCCATTTCGGGAAGAAGGTTCCGGCCTCGCCGGAATCGGTGCTGGCGGCGGCCGACAAGATGGGCGCGGTGCTGACCGACGTACTCAAATCCATGCTGCTCGATATCGATATCGGGGTATCGGCCTATTTCGAAAAGCTGACAGTGGAAGCCAAGGCCGCCGATGATGCGTCCAAGGCCAAGGTCAGCCGCGCGGTCGAGCTGACGGGCCTGGTGCTGCAGGATCTGGCACAGGGCGACCTGACCAGCCGCATTACCGAGACCTTCGACGCCGATTTTGACCAGATCAAGAACGATACCAATGCGGTGGCCGATCGGCTGACCACCATTGTGGGCCAGCTGCGGCAGACGTCGCGCTCGCTTCGCACGGCAACGGGGGAAATCCTGGCCGGCGCCAATGACCTGGCCGACCGGACGACGCGGCAGGCGGCCACCATCGAAGAGACGACGGCCGCGGTCGAGCAGCTCTCCGCCACCGTGATCGAGAACGCCAATATGGCGGGTGTGGCCAGCGACAAGGCCCAGTCGGTATCGCGCAATGCGACCACGGGCGGGACGGTGATGAACGAGGCCAATGAGGCCATGAGTGCCATCGAGGCGTCGTCCTCGAAGATCTCCAACATTATCGGCCTGATCGACGATATCGCCTTCCAGACCAATCTGCTGGCGCTCAATGCTTCGGTGGAAGCAGCCCGCGCCGGCGATGCCGGCAAGGGCTTTGCCGTGGTGGCCGTGGAAGTGCGCCGCCTGGCGCAATCGGCTGCCAATGCCTCCTCGGACGTCAAGCAACTGATCGAGGCCAGTGCGGTGGAAGTGCGCAATGGCACGCAACTGGTGGGCAAGGCGGCCGAAACGCTGCTCGAAATCCTGGGCGGGGCACAGGAAAGCGCCTCGCTGATTGATGCCATTGCCCGGGCCAACCGGCAGCAGTCCGACGCGCTGGGGGAAATTGCCGTTGCGGTGCGACAGATGGACGAGATGACCCAGCACAATGCCGCGCTGGTGGAAGAGACCAATGCGGCCATCGAGCAGACCGAAGGCCAGGCGGGCCAGCTCGACGATATCGTTGATATCTTCAAGCTGGCGGATGGGGGCATGCATGCCGCCAGCCGCGCACCCGTCCGGGCCGCCAGCAAGCCGGCCAGCCGATCCGGTGGCAAGCCCGCCGGCAAGCCGGCGGTCGCGCTCAAGCCGACCAGCAATCTGGCCCCATCCCCCGACTGGAACGAGTTCTAGCACCGGCGACGACTTGCAGCAGGCAGTGGCCGCGACCCGGCCATTGCCCTGCCGCCGTGAAGCTGGTTGAACTGCGATACCTGCAGGGAGACCGACATGGCACGCATTGGCCTGGTGGCACACGACGACAAGAAGGACGAGCTGTGCCAATGGGCGCTGCGGCACAAGCACAAGCTGAGCGAGCATGAACTCTGGGGCACCGGTACCACCGGCAGTCGCATCATTGCTGCCACCGGCATGCCGGTGACGCTGCTCAAGAGCGGACCGCTGGGCGGCGACCAGCAGTTGGGCGCGATGATTGCCGAGGGGCGGCTGGACGTGCTGATCTTTTTCATCGATCCGCTATCGGCCCAGCCGCATGATGTCGACGTCAAGGCGCTGACAAGGCTGGCCACGCTTTATGACGTGATGTGCGCCAATAACGAGGCCACCGCCAATGCCGTGCTCGCCTATCTGTGAGCAGAAGTCCCGGCTTTGCGGCGACGCCCGGTTGACCCTGTGCCCGCCATATGAGCAGATGCCGCAAAATCGCCTGGATTGAACCGGGCGCCCTTGGCTTCAGGAATCGGGACGGATTTGGGTGTCCTCTGACTTGGTTATCGACGTTCGCAACGTCAGCAAACGCTTTGGCGGCCTGACCGCCGTCAACAATTGCTCGCTCTCGGTGCGGCGCGGCTCCGTCACGGGGCTGATCGGCCCCAATGGCGCTGGCAAGTCGACGCTGTTCAACATGGTGGCCGGCAATATCGTGCCCGATAGCGGCGCGGTGATCTTTGACGGCAAGGATGTGACCGGCCTTGAGCCGCACGAACTGTTCCGCACCGGCATGCTGCGCACCTTCCAGATCGCGCATGAATTCTCCCAGATGACGGCGCTGGAAAACCTGATGGTGGTGCCGGGCGACCAGCCGGGCGAAAATCTGGGCAATGTCTGGTTCCGGCCGGGCCTGGTCAAATCGCGCGAAACCGCTGTGCGCAAGAAGGCGCTCGACGTCATCGATTTCCTCAAGCTGGGCCATGTGCGCAACGAGCTGGCGGGTAACCTCTCGGGTGGGCAGAAGAAGCTGCTCGAGCTGGGCCGTACCATGATGGTGGATGCCAAGGTGGTGCTGCTCGACGAGGTAGCGGCCGGCGTCAACCGTACCCTGCTCAACGACCTCGCGGCCAATATCGAACGCATGAATAGCGAACTGGGCTATACGTTCTTTGTCATCGAGCACGACATGGACCTGATCGGTCGGCTATGCGACCCGGTCATCGTCATGGCGCAGGGCGAAAAGATCGCCGAGGGGCCGATGGCAGAAATCCGCGCCAATCCGGCGATCGTCGAGGCCTATTTCGGCACCCCAGTCGAGGTAGCGTAATGGCCCTGATCGAACTCAAGCACGTTGTCGCCGGCTATGGCGGCGCGCCGATCCTCAATGGCGTCGACATGGCCATCGAACAGTCCGATATCGGGGTCATCGTCGGCCCCAATGGCGCGGGCAAGTCGACCACGCTCAAGGCGATTTTCGGCCTGCTCAAGGTCACCGGTGGCACGATCGAGTTTGATGGCGAAGATGTCGCCAATTCGCTGCCCGACAAGCTGGTGCCCAAGGGGCTGAGCTTTGTGCCGCAGGAAAAGAACGTCTTCACCTCGATGAGCGTCGAGGAGAACCTGGAAATGGGTGCTTTCACCCGGCGCGATGATTTCAAACCCACCATGGACTGGGTCTATGCCATGTTCCCGGTGCTGGCGGAAAAGCGCCGCCAGCCGGCCGGCGAACTGTCGGGTGGCCAGCGGCAGATGGTGGCCATGGGCCGGGCGCTGATGAGCAAGCCGCGCCTGCTGATGCTTGACGAACCCTCGGCCGGGCTGTCGCCGCGCTATGTCATCGAGATCTTCGAGACCATCGTGCGCGTCAACAAGGAAGGCGTGGGCATCCTGATGGTCGAGCAGAATGCGCGCCAGGCGCTGGCCTTTGCCAGCAAGGGCTTCGTGCTGGCGCAGGGACAGAACCGTTTCACCGGCACGGGCGCCGAGCTCATCGCCGATCCCGATGTCGCCAAAAGTTTCCTCGGGGGCTGAGCCGTGACCGAATTCATCTTCTTCATCAACCAGGTGGTGATTTCCGGCGCGGTGCTGGGCTGCATCTATGCGCTGGGCGCGGTCGGGATCACGCTGATCTTCGGCATCCTGCGCTTTGCCCATTTCGCCCATTCCGAACTGATGACATCGGGCGCGTTCTTCGCCTTCCTGCTGGCGGCGCTGTTCGCCAGCTGGGGCATTGTCACCCCGATCCCGATGGGCTTTGTGGTGCTGCCGCTGGCCATGGTGCTGTCGGCCGTGTTCGCGCTGGGTGTCGACAAGGGCTTTTACGCGCCGCTGCGCCAGCGCGGCGCCAAGCCGGTGATCCTGCTGATCGCCTCGATCGGCGTGACGCTGATGATCCAGGGGCTGATCCGGCTGTTCTTCGGCGCGGGCAGCTATTCGTTCTTCGAGAACGAGACCAAGGACGTGTTCCGTGTGGATACCAGCTTTCTCGGCTCGACCCGGCCGCTGGTGATCACCGAGCCGCAGCTGCTGATGATCATTGTCACCGTCATCTCGGTACTGGCGCTGCACTTCTTCCTGACGCGCTCGCGGCTGGGCAAGGCGATGCGCGCCATGGCCGACAATGCCGATCTGGCGCAGGTCTCGGGCATCAATACGGCACTGGTGGTGCGGGTGACCTGGATCGTCGCCGGGGCGCTGGCCTGCATGGCCGGCACCATGCTGGCATTGGACGTGACGCTCAAGCCTGACCTGGCCTTCAACATCATCATCCCGATCTTTGCTGCCGCCATCGTTGGTGGCCTGGGCCAGGCCTATGGCGCCATTGCCGGGGGGCTGCTGATCGGCTTTGCCGAATCGCTGGCCGTGTTCAACTGGACCATGGTGCTGCGCCCGCTCAATGGCGTGCTGCCCGAGGCGCTGCAACTGCCGGCGACGCTGGCGCTGGTGCCTACCGAATACAAGCTGACCGTGGCCTTCGTCATCCTCGTCGTGGTGCTGCTGGTACGGCCCACCGGCATCTTCAAGGGAGCCTCGTCATGATCGCGCGCTCGCTGAGCCTCTTTGCCGGCCTCTTCGCGCTGATCCTGGTGATCGGCTGGCTGATGGGCGTGCCCTTCACCTCAAGCCGTCTCGTCGAGGCCACCGCCTATGCCCTGATCGCCTTGGGCCTCAATATCCAGTGGGGTTATGGCGGGCTGTTCAATTTCGGCATTATGGGCTTTCTGATGCTGGGCGGCTTTGCGGTCACCTTCATCTCCTATCCGATCAATCCCAGTTTCTGGGGCTCGGATGGCCCGTGGATGCTGGGCCGGGCGGCCCTGGCCTTTGGCGCCGGTGCGCTGCTGGTCTATGCGGCGCGGCAGAGCCATCGACTGGGCCTGCGCGGCGGGTGGAAGACGTTCACCATCGTGCTGGCTTGGTTCGTCGCTTATTGCCTCTATCGCAGCCAGATCGATCCGGCTGCCGCCTATATCGAAAGCACGGCCGGCTTTGTCGGCGGGCTGGGCATCAATCCGGTCTTCGGCTGGCTGTTCGGCGGCGTGCTGGCTGCCGGCGTCGCCCTGATCGTGGGCAAGATCGCGCTGGGGCTGCGCACCGATTATCTCGCCATTGCCACGATCGGCATTTCGGAAATCATCCGGGCGCTGATCAAGAACATGGACTGGCTGACGCGCGGCACGCTGACCGTGTCGCCGATTCCCTGGCCGACGCCACTGCCGCAGGAATACCAGGCGTCGGGCGCCGATCAGCTCAGCTCGCTGATCCTGGCGCGCGGCGGCTATCTGGCGCTGGCGCTGCTGGTGCTGGCGGCGGCGATTTGGCTGGTCAGCCGCGCCTATGCCGGGCCCTGGGGCCGGATGATGCGGGCCATTCGCGACAATCATGTCGCGGCGTCGTCCATGGGCAAGGATGTCAAATCCCGCCAGCTCGAAATCTTCGTGCTCGGCTCGGTGCTGATGGGCATTGGCGGGGCCATGCTGGTCAGCTTCACGCAGATCTTTGATCCCAGCAGCTACCAGCCGATCAACCATACCTTCCTGATCTGGGTGATGATCATTGTCGGCGGGGCCGGCAACAACTGGGGCGCGGTATTTGGGGCGGTCCTGATCTGGCTGGTCTGGGTGATTTCCGAGCCGCTGGCCAAGACCATTTTCGAAACGGCCAGCTACTGGTCGACCAGTGTGGGCTGGCCGGAGATTCCCGATATCGAGTCGCGCTCCGCCCAGATGCGGGTCTTCGTGCTGGGTCTGGTCATCACCATTGCGCTGCGCTACGCGCCCAAGGGGCTGATCCCCGAAGTTGTCCGACGCGACAGCTAGTCCAAACTTGCATTTTGTCCATATCTGGACTATATGTCTGTGCATAACAGGAGGCAGACATGGCCAATGCAGGTTTCGCCGACATGAACCAGGCCGCGCTGGTTGCCAGCGCGCCGCTCGGCCCCGACCGCTTCGAGCCGGCCAATCGGCGGCGGCTGAGCGGGCCGGCCCTGCGCAGCTTTGCCGCCATTGCCGATCTCTGGGGCCTTTCCGAACAGCAGCGCCGGCTGGTGCTGGGCTATCCCTCGCGCTCGACCTATCACAACTGGATGCGGCTGGCGCGGGCGCAGGCCGAGGTTACCCTTGATGTCGACAGCCTGACGCGGCTGTCGGCACTGCTGGGCATTCACCAGGCGCTGGGCGTGCTGTTTGCCACCCAAAGCGAGGCTCTGGCCTGGCTCAATGGGCCCCATTATGCGCCGCTGTTTGGCGGCCAGGCGCCGCTGGAGCTAGTCACCGCCGGCACGCTGGATGGTCTGCTGCAGGTGCGGCGCTTCCTCGACGCGGCGCGTGGCGGGCTCTATATGGCGCCCAATGGCCTTGATGCCGGCTTTGCCGCCAGCACCGATCAGGATCTTGTCTGGCAGTGAGCATTGCCCATGCCGCAGCCCCCAGGCCGGCGCACCGGCTGATCCCCTCGCAGTTTCCGCCGATCGGACTGTTCGACACGGTGACGCGGGCGGCAGACCTCGAAGCGGTGATGGAGCTGGCGGGCTGGACCAATGACCGACTGGTGGCCGAGCGGCTGGGTCGCCTGCCGGCCAGTGACTGGGTATTCGGCCGGCCCAATGCCTCGGTGGTCATGGCGGCCTTCCTGCATGCGCCGGTCAGCGGCGCGCGCTTTTCCTGCCCCGACCTGGGCGCCTGGTATGCTGCCGCCAGCATCGACACCGCCATTGCCGAGGTGGCGCACCATCTGCGGCGGGAGGCCTTTGCCCGCCGATTGCCCACTGCCAGCCGCCGCTATCGCGCCTATGGTTGCCAGTTGCTGGGCCGCTATCGCGACATTCGGGGGCTTGATGACGGGGCGCTCTACAGTCGCACCAGCTATGCGGCCAGCCAGGCGTTTGGCGAGGGCCTGCGGGCGGCGGGCGAGGATGGGGTGATCTATGACAGCCTCCGACACCAGGGCGGCGTCGCCATCTGCGCCTACCGGCCGGGCAAGATTGTCGAGGTGGTGCAGGCCGACCATGTCGACATCGCGGTGACGGTGGCGAGCCCGACCATCACGGTGACCCGGCTGGCTGGCTAGACGCTCCTTTGCGGTGCTACCCACAGCCATCGGGGTTCGATGAACAATCATCCAAAAAAAGGCCCGGGATCGCGCCCGGGCCTTCGCATTATGCGGATCTGCGTCCGAGCCCTGCGCGCATAGCGCTTCGGGCCTCGGTACCTTAAAACCCTCCACCGGAGGGTTTTGCCGGCGCTTTGCGCCGGACGGTGCCGAGTTACTGGATCAGGCCCTTTTCGACGAAGGCACCGCCTTCGACGGCCAGTTCGACGATGATGCCGTCAACGTCGCCAGCGGCGTCGAAGTCGAGGGCGCCGCCAGCGCCGTCATAGTCGATGTCGGTGCCGGCCTTGATCAGCTCGACAGCCTTGGTCCATTCGCCGGGCATGATCTTCTCGCCGGGGGCCGAGGAAACGTCGCGCAGCGCGGCAGCAATGCCGGCACGGTCGGTCGAACCGGCCTTTTCGATGGCCAAAGCCAGCAGGAAGGCGGCGTCATAGGCCTGCGGCGCATAGGTCGCATTGGCTTCGATGCCGGCCGCGGTGGCCAGGTCGGTATAGGTGGTGGTGGCAGCGCCTTCAGGTGCGCCGGCGCGGGTGGCGATCAGGCCTTCCACGGCAGCGGCGTCGATGCCGCTGAGCAGGTCGTCGCCGACCATGCCGTCACCGCCGACATAGGTGGTGAAATTGCCGGATTCAACGGCCTGGCGCAGGATGGTGTTACCCGAGGCATTGGCATAGGCCAGGATCACCAGGTTCTGGCTGGCGACCAGGTTGCCCAGCTCGGCGCGATAGTCGGCCTTGCCTTCTTCATGGGCGACATTGGCCGAGACGGTGCCGCCGGCAGCGGTGTAGGCAGCGGTCAGCGCGTCAGCAAAACCCTTGCCATAGTCATTGTTCACATAGGTCACGGCGATATCCATGACGCCCTTGGCGATCAGCAGATCGGCCATCTTGACGCCCTGCAGGGCATCCGAAGGCGTGGTGCGATAGACCAGGTCATTGTCTTCGAGCGTGGTCAGGGCCGGGGCCGAAGAGGCCGGCGAGATGAACACGACGCCGCCCGACAGGCCCGAGCCGTTGAAGGCGCCGATGGTTTCGCCGGTGCAGAGGGCGCCGACAATGCCCACCACGTTGTCGGAATTGATCAGCTTGTCGGCAGCGGCGGCGGCGGCGGTCGCGTCGCAGGCACCGTCGGCGGAAATTAGGTTCAGTTCACCACCCAGGATGCCGCCCTGCTCGTTGACCTGCTTTACCACCAGTTCGGCACCGGCAAAAATGGGTGGGGTCAGCGATTCAATCGGGCCGGTGAAGCCGCCGATAAAGCCGATGGTCGCGCCGGTGTCCTGGGCAAAGGCGGGCACGGCAACGACCAGGGTCGAGGCGGCTACGGCCAGGGTCAGGGTTTTCTTGAGATTGAGCATGTACGTCCCTCTGCTGGGTTGTTCCGGGGAGCGACCCTTGCATGGGTCGTCTTGCCACGCGAAACAACGCGATAAAGGGGGCGCAACCCGCGCCCCGCTGGGCAGACTGTTGCACAGATCGGGCGGGCGAGTCACCGGCTATTGCGGGCGCTGCGAAGGCTGAACACACAGTTGCTTAACGGGCAGGTCTTGGCCATAGACTGTTGCAGTGGCGGGAGGTTGGCGTGGACACAGCAAGCCGGGCAGGGATGGTGGCAGGGCTGTTGCTGGCGCTGATAGGCGGACCGGCACAGGCGCAGTTGAGCGTGCTCGACCAGGCGCAGGATCAGGTCGGGCAAGAGGCGCCCGGCGCCCCGGCCCCGCCCTGTGGCAGCCAGACCATCAGCATTGCCAGCATGAGCTGGCCCTCGGCGCAATTGCTGGCCGAAATTCATGCCCGTGTGCTGACGCGCGCCTTTGGCTGTGCCGTGCAGGTGGCGCCGGGCGACCTGGCCGCCACCGGCTCGTCAATGGGCTCGACCGGCCAGCCTGCCGTGGCGCCGGAAATGTGGCCGACACGGGTAGCCGATGTGTGGAATGCCGGCATGGCAGCCCAGATGCTGCGGCCGGCAGCGCCGACCTACGTCGAGACGGCGCTTGAGGGGTGGTTCATCCCGGCGGCACTGGCCGCCGCGCGGCCGGACCTGATCAGTGCCGGTCAGTTGGCCAGCGTACTGCCGGCGCTCAATGGCGGGGACAGGGTGCCGTTCATCTCCTGCCCGGCCGACTGGGCCTGTGCCGTGATCAACCGGCACCTGATCGCGGCCCACGGGCTGGAGGCACTGGTCGATGTCGTCGAGCCGGCCAACCGCTTCGAAATGGACAGCCTGATCGCGGAGGCGGTCAATCGCAATGACCCGGTACTGTTCTACTATTGGCGGCCCAATGCGCTGCTCGCCCAGCTCACCCCGGTCGCCCTCGACATGGGTGACTATGATGCCGAGGCCGCCAAATGCCTGGCCCAGGCGGTCTGTGCGGCGCCGCAGCCCAGTGCCTTTGCGCCCGAAGCGGTGCTGGTAGCGCTCAGCGAGTGGGTGTTTACCGATATTCCGGCCATTGCCGGCTATTTCCAGCGCACCAGCCTGCCCGTGGCGGCGATGAACACGCTGCTGGCGCAGCTGAACGAACCGGGGGCCAGCGTGGCCGGCGTGGCCGACCGGTTCATTGCCGAGCGTGGCGACATCTGGCGGCAATGGGTGGGACCCGCCGTGCCTTAACGCCAGCTTTACCCTTCGTGACGGCGACCGTCAGGGTGTCGTCTCCCTGTCATACAGCGCCAATAAAGTGGCGGATCAATATCGCAGCCTCCGCCTAAGCTACTGACAGAAAAGCATTTTTGTTTCCGCTTTACGAATTGTTCATGTCTGATCGCCGATAGTCTACCGGCCCGGCATTCTCGGGCGGACCGGACCAGATCGCCATGCGGCGTAACTTAGCACTTTCCCAGATTCTTGACGGCTATCGCGGCATTGCCCTGGCTGCCGCAACCGTCATCGCGGCGCTGTTTATCGCCAGTGGCCTGGCGCTGTCAGGCCTGCTGGACCGCGCCGGCATGACACTCCCCGTCACCACATTGCTGGCCGGCAGCCTGCTGCTGGCCGTGCTGGCGGTGGGGCACAAGATGATACGGATGCGCATTGTCCTGGCCGCCAAGGCCACCCATGACATCATGGCCTCGATCCATCGCGATGCGCTGACCGGGGTGGCGACGCGCTCCTATTTCCTCGAGATGCTGCGCGGCGAAGTCTATCACGGCTCGGAGCGGGCGGTGGGCTATCTGCAGCTCGACATGGACAATCTCAAGGTGCTCAACGACACCGCCGGCCATGGCGCGGGCGATGCGGCGCTGCTGCATCTGGCGGCGACAATCCGCGACATGCTGCCCAATGCGCTGGTCGGCCGGCTGGGCGGGGACGAATTCGGCATTGCCGTGTTCGGGCATGACAACCGCGCCGGCCTCAAGCGTCTGGGCGAGGAATTGCTGCGGCGGCTGGAGCGCCCGGTGGGGATTGCCGGCCGGCCGGTCCGGCTGGCGGCCACCATCGGCATTGCCCTGGCACCACTCGACGCTACCGATGTGGACGAGCTGATGTCCAAGGCCGATCTGGCGCTCTACAAGGGCAAGAAGAGCGGCCGCCACATGGTGGTGGCCTTTGATGCCGACATGCTGGGCGATGAGCGGCATCGCCGCTTCGTCGAGCGCGAACTGCGCGCCGCCTTGCTGCTGGACGAACTCGAGCTGCACTATCAGCCGGTCTTTGACGGCGACCGCCATGTGACGTCCCACGAGGCATTGATCCGCTGGCGCCACAAGGTACGCGGCGTCATCTCGCCGGCCCAGTTCATTGCCATTGCCGAAGAGAGCGACCTGATCGACAAGGTGGGTGAGTGGGTGCTGCGCCGCGCCTGCCAGGATCTGCCGCAACTGGGCACGCCGGTGGCGGTCAATGTGTCGCCCGCCCAGCTGCGCCATGCCGATTTTGCCCCGCGCTTTGCCGCGCTGCTGGGTGAAACCGGCACCGATCCGCGCCACATCATTGTCGAGATCACCGAGACGGTGCCGCTGCAGGCCCAGGGCATCGAGCTGGCCAATGTCGATGCGCTGCGGGCGCTCGGCGTGCGCATCGCCATCGACGATTTCGGCGCCGGCCATGCCAGCCTGCAATATCTGCGCGGCTTTGCCTTCGACATCATCAAGATCGACCGCACCTATGTGTCGAGCCTGGGCAGCAGCCGGATCGACGCCATCATCGTGGCGGCGATCTGCGACATTGCCCGGTCCCTGCCGGTCGAGGTGGTGGCCGAAGGGGTGGAGACCGAGGAGCAGTTCCGCCTGCTGCGCCAGGCCGGCTGCACGCGGTTCCAGGGCTTTCTGCTTGGCCGGCCGCAGCCGCTCGAGGCGCGGCGGGTCGCCAGCGCCGCCTGATCTCTCTCGCCAGAAGTTTTGCTGCCGACGCTTTGCTGCAATGACAGCTTGATGACAGCGATTGCGTTCTCGCAGTTGCGTCGCACGCCGCCGCGCGGATATAAGGCTTGTGGGAAGCCTTTTATGGCAGTGGGAGTAGTGCCTTGGATTTGAAGCGGATCAACGATCATGTCAGCGTTTCGGGGCAGATTCGTCCCGAGGACGTCGCAGCGCTCAAAGCCGCCGGGTTCGTCGCCATTGTCAACAATCGCCCCGACGGGGAATCCCCCGACCAGCCGGACGGGGCCGAGATCGCGGCCGCCGCCGCGGCAGCGGGTCTGGCCTATCATGCCATTCCGCTCGGTCGCGAGGGGGTTTCTCCCGAAATGGTGGCACAGACCAAAGCCGTGCTCGAGGGGAGCGCGGGGCCGGTCTTTTGCTACTGCCGGTCCGGAACGCGCTCCACCACCTTGTGGGCGCTGAGCCAGGCCGGCACGGTCGATGCCAGCCAGATCATCGCGCAGGCGGCCGAGGCCGGCTACGATATGAGCCATCTGGCGGGTCATCTCGACCGCAACTAGACGCCTTCAGGCGCTGGGGCGGGCGACCGCCCCCGGCCATATGCCGATTGCTGAGCCGGACCGTCACAGGTCCTTCCCCCCTCCTGCTCGGACAGATTCATGCCCATCAAGAAAATCCTCGTCGCCAACCGCAGCGAAATCGCCATCCGCGTGTTCCGCGCCGCCAATGAACTGGGCCTCAAGACGGTCGCCGCCTATGCCGAAGAGGACAAGCTGGCGCTGCATCGCTTCAAGGCTGACGAGGCCTATCTGATTGGCAAGGGCAAGGGGCCGGTCGAGGCCTATCTGCAGATCGATGAATATATCCGGCTGGCCCGCATTTCGGGCGCGGATGCGATCCATCCCGGCTATGGCCTGCTGTCGGAAAGCCCCGAATTCGTCGATGCCTGCGAGGATGCCGGCATCATCTTCATCGGCCCGCGGGCGCAGACCATGCGCGACCTGGGCAACAAGGTCGCCGCGCGCAATATGGCGATTGCCTCCAATGTGCCCGTCGTGCCGGCCACCGATGCGCTGCCGGACGATCCCGCAGAGATCAAGGCCATGGCCGCCGCGATTGGCTATCCGCTGATGCTCAAGGCCAGCTGGGGCGGCGGCGGGCGCGGCATGCGTCGCATCATGGACGAATCCTCCCTGCTGGCGGAAGTTTCCGAAGGCAAGCGCGAGGCCAAGGCGGCGTTCGGCAAGGACGAGATGTATCTCGAAAAGCTGGTCGAGCGCGCGCGCCATGTCGAGGTGCAGCTGATCGGCGACGATCACGGCAATCTGGTGCACCTTTATGAGCGCGACTGCTCGGTGCAGCGGCGCAACCAGAAGGTGGTCGAGCGGGCACCCGCCCCCTATCTCAGCGCCGAGGTGCGCAAGGAACTGACCGACGCCGCGGTGCGGCTGGGCAATGCCGCCAATTATCGCGGCGCCGGCACGGTCGAATTCCTGATGGATGCCGATACCGACAAGTTCTATTTCATCGAGGTCAATCCGCGCATCCAGGTGGAACATACCGTCACCGAAGAGGTGACCGGCATCGACATCGTCAAGGCACAGATCCACCTGCTCGACGGCGCCGTCATCGGCACGCCGGAATCGGGCGTGCCACTGCAGGAAGATATCCACCTCAACGGCAATGCCATCCAGTGCCGGGTGACCACCGAGGACCCGGAACAGAATTTCATTCCCGATTATGGCCGCATCACCGCCTATCGCGGCGCCACCGGCTTTGGCGTGCGCCTTGATGGCGGCACGGCCTATGCCGGCGCTGTCATCACGCGGTTCTACGATCCGCTGCTGGAAAAAGTCACCTGCTGGGCGCCCTCGGCCGAGGAAGCCATTGCCCGCATGCATCGCGCCCTGCGCGAGTTCCGCATCCGCGGCGTCTCGACCAACCTGGCCTTTCTCGAAAACATCATCACCCATCCCGACTTCGTCGAGAACCGCTATACGACGCGCTTCATCGACACGACGCCGGAGCTGTTCAACTTCAAGCCGCGCAAGGATCGCGCGACCAAGCTCTTGAGCTACATTGCCGACGTGACCGTCAACGGGCATCCCGAGGTGCGCGACCGGCCGCGGCCGCCCGCCGAAGCGGCGGCGCCGGTGCTGCCGGAATTTCCGCCCCTGGCGGTCGTGGATGGCAGCCGGCAAATTCTGGATCGCGACGGGCCCAAGGCGCTGGCCGAGTGGATGAAGGCGCAGCAGCGCGTGCTGTTCACCGACACGACCATGCGCGACGCCCATCAGAGCCTGCTCGCCACGCGGATGCGCAGCTTTGACATTACCCGCATTGCCCAGGCCTATAGCCGGGGCCTGCCCAACCTCTTCAGCCTTGAATGCTGGGGCGGGGCGACCTTTGACGTCTCGATGCGCTTTCTCAACGAGGATCCGTGGGAGCGCCTCGCCAAGGTGCGCGATGGCGCGCCCAATATCCTGACGCAGATGCTGCTGCGCGGCAGCAATGGCGTGGGCTACACCAATTATCCCGATAATGTGGTCAAGTTCTTCGTCGCCCAGGCGGCCAAGGGCGGCGTGGATATCTTCCGGGTGTTCGATTGCCTCAACTGGGTCGAAAACATGCGCGTCTCGCTCGACGCGGTGGCCGAGGCGGGCAAGGTGGCCGAGGGCGTCATCTGCTATACCGGCGACATGCTCGACCCCGACCGGGCCAAGTATGACCTCAAATATTACGTGGGTCTGGCCAAGGAACTCGAAGCGGCCGGCGCCCATGTGCTGGGCCTCAAGGACATGGCCGGCCTCTTGCGCCCGGCGGCGGCGAAAAAACTGATCGCCACGCTCAAGCAGGAGATCGGCCTGCCGATCCATCTCCATACCCATGACACGTCAGGCGCTGCTTCGGCCACCGTGCTGGCGGCGGTCGATGCCGGGGTCGATGCGGTCGACGCGGCCATGGATGCGCTCAGCGGCACCACCAGCCAGCCGACGCTGGGCTCGATCGTTGCCGCCCTGCGCGATGGCGACCGTGACCCGGGGCTCGACGCCAAGGCGATAAGGCAGATCTCGTTCTATTGGGAAGCGGTGCGCACGCAGTACCGGGCCTTCGAGAGCGATCTCAAGGGCGGCGCCTCGGAAGTTTATCTGCACGAAATGCCCGGCGGCCAGTTCACCAATCTCAAGGAACAGGCGCGTTCGCTGGGTCTGGAAACCCGCTGGCACGAGGTCGCCCAGACCTATGCGGACGTCAACCAGATGTTCGGCGATATCGTCAAGGTGACACCCAGCTCCAAGGTCGTCGGCGACATGGCCCTGGCCATGGTCTCGGCCGGGCTGACCCGGGCCGATGTCGAAAATCCGGACAAGGATATTGCCTTCCCCGATTCGGTGGTGGGGTTCTTTGCCGGCGATCTGGGCCAGCCGCCCGGCGGCTTCCCGCCGGCGCTGCAGAAGAAGGTGCTCAAGGGCAAGCCGGCGCTGACCGAACGGCCGGGCTCCTATCTCAAAGATGTCGACCTTGAGGCCGAACGCGCCAAGCTGGTCGAGGAGGTCGGCCACGAGATCGACGATTATCGTCTGGCCTCGTACCTGATGTATCCCAAGGTCTATGCCGATTTCGAAAAGACCCAGGATCGCTACGGCCCGACCGAAGTGTTGCCCACCCCGGTCTATTTCTATGGCCTCTCGGAAGGCGACGAACTCTTCGTCGACATCGAAAAGGGCAAGACGCTGGTGCTGCAATATCTCGGCCGCGCCCCGACCAATGAAAAGGGCGAGGTCCGCGTCTTCTTCGACCTCAATGGCCAGCCGCGCACCATTCTGGTCCCCGACCGGCTCAAGGTGGGCGAGGTCAAGGTGCGGGCCAAGGCCGCGCTGGGCGATGCCAAGCAGATCGGCGCGCCAATGCCGGGCGTCATTTCCGGGCTCAATGCCAAGGAAGGTCAGAAGGTCAGCGCCGGCGACGTGCTGTGCTCGATCGAGGCGATGAAGATGGAAACCGCCATCCATGCCGAGATCGACGGGGTGATCGCCGAAGTGCTGGTCAAGCCAGGCGACCAGATCGACGCCAAGGATCTTTTGGTGCGGTTCGAATAAACAAAGGCCCGGAGCGATCCGGGCCTTTTGCTAAGCAGCGCTGCGCAGGCGGATACTGATCGAGCCGTCGCTTTCCAGCACCATGGCTTCGACGTCCCCGATACCATTCCCCCCATTGGCGCGCACCGTGCTCAGTGCCTCCTCCTGGGTAACGCGTTCGCGCCGCATGCTGGCGTCGCAGAAGCGCCCATCCTTGGCCAGCAGTGCCGGCTCGCTGCGCACCAGCCCGGCAAAACGCTGGGAGCGAACCGAAAAAAACGTGACGAGAAACTGCACTGTGATCAGCAGCGCCAGGGCGGTGGCGCCCTCGGCCAGGGCAATGGATTCCTGCAGCAGGATGGCCGACAGCGTCGAGCCCAGAGCCACCGTCACCACCAGATCGAATGCATTGAGCTTGGCCAGGGTGCGCTTGCCCGAAATGCGCAGGAACAGCACCAGCACGATATAGGCCAGCGTGCCCACGATCAGGGTGCGCACGATGCCTTGGGCATCCTGATAAAACATTGTCGACCAATCCATGGCGGCTCTCCCGAATAGACAGCAGGCCCGCCGCTTGCGCAGGGGCCTGGTGAGCTAACGTCGGCAGATGCTGATGGTTCAGCCGGGCAGGGCGACTAAAGCCGGCGGGCGCGGCCATCGATGGTGGGGCCGTTGCCAGCGCCCGGACGGTCATTGCGCTCGCGGTGGTCGGCCTTGACCGGCACCGGCAGGCGCGAGACGATCCAGCTGACCATCAGCGGCACCAGGATCAGATCATCCATCCAGCCCGCCAGCGGGATGAAATCGGGGATGATATCGATCGGGTTCACCAGGTAGAACGCTGCGAACAGCGTTGCTGCCTTGAGGTAGAACGGGGTTTGCGGGGCAAAAAACGCCTGCCAGAGCCGGACGGCTTCCTTGCGGAACAGAACGATGCGGGGGAGGAGCGTTTTGAACATGATCTATAAATGGGCATGGCCTGGTTTGGTTCAAGGGCATGGGCCCCGCTGACGATCACATTTCGACAGACATTGCGCCGTCATCATCATGGGCCTATTTCTGTGCGCGAACGAGTGAGGTGTTTGATGGCTGGTCCGGCAATGCGCAGGCAGGCGGTTGGTGTGAATGTCGGTGGCGTGCTGGTGGGCGGTGGTGCGCCGATCGTCGTGCAATCGATGACCAATACCGACACGGCCGATATTGATGCGACGGTGCGTCAGGTCATGGCCTTGGCGCGGGCCGGCTCGGAAATCGTCCGCATCACGGTGGATCGCGACGAATCGGCGGCGGCCGTGCCGATCATCCGCGATCGCCTGGCGGTGCTGGGCTATGACGTGCCGCTGGTGGGCGATTTCCACTATATCGGCCACAAGCTTCTTACGGATCATCCGGCCTGTGCCGAGGCCCTGGCCAAGTACCGCATCAATCCGGGCAATGTCGGCTTCAAGGCCAAGCGCGATACGCAGTTTTCGACGCTGATCGAGATCGCCAATCGCTACAACAAGCCGGTCCGCATCGGGGTGAACTGGGGGTCGCTCGACGAGGAATTGCTGACCCGGCTGATGGATGAGAATGCCGCGGCCGGCAGCCCGCTTGGCGCCGCAGCGGTTCAGCGCGAGGCGATCATCCAGTCGGCACTCTTGTCAGCGAGCCGTGCGGAAGAGCTCGGCATGGCGCGCGACAAGATTATCCTGTCCACCAAGGTTTCCGACGTCCAGCACCTGATCGCGGTCTACCAGGATCTGGCGGCGCGCTGCGATTATGCGCTCCATCTCGGCCTCACCGAGGCGGGCATGGGAACCAAGGGCGTCGTAGCGTCGTCTGCCGCTCTGGGCATTCTGCTGCAGCAGGGCATTGGCGACACGATCCGCATTTCCCTGACTCCCGAGCCCGGCGGCGATCGCACCACTGAGGTCAAGGTGGCGCAAGAACTGCTGCAGACCATGGGCTTCCGGCAGTTCGTGCCGGTGGTGGCTGCCTGCCCGGGCTGCGGCCGCACCACCTCGAGCACCTTCCAGACCCTCGCGCGGGACATCGAGGATCACCTCTCGAGCTCGATGCCGGAATGGAAGGAACGCTATCCGGGGGTGGAAACCCTGTCGGTGGCGGTGATGGGCTGCATCGTCAACGGGCCGGGCGAGAGCAAGCATGCCAATATCGGCATTTCCCTGCCCGGCACGGGCGAAAGCCCGGCGGCACCGGTCTTTGTCGATGGCCAGAAGGTCGCCACCCTGCGCGGCGCCGACGTGGCCGAGCAGTTCAAGGTCATGGTGGCGGACTATATCGAGGCCAAGTTCGGCACCGGCCGGGCCGCGGCGGAATGAACGAACGCAATCAACGCCGGCTGTTCTGGTTTGCCATGCTGATCATCGTGCTGAGCGCGCTCAAGTTCATGGGGCAGCTGGGCTAGATCAGCCCGTGGCCTGCAGCAACATGTCGGTGGCAAGGCGGTCGCGGCCACTCGATTTGGCGGCGTAAAGCAAGCGGTCGGCGCGTTCATAGACCTCGCTGAGGGATTCGGTGCCGACCGGGCTGGTAGCGCCGATGCTGATGGTCAGCGGTGGCGTGCCGGTGGGCACGGCCAAAGCCGAGATCTGGGCCCGCAGGGCCTCCAGAACCGGGCTGGCGCTGCCCAAGTCGCTGCCATGCAGCAGCAGGGCAAATTCCTCGCCGCCCAGTCGGGTGGCCATATCCATGGGCTGGCGGGCGACGCTGGCAATGGCGTCGGCGACGCGGCGCAGCGCCTGGTCGCCGGCGGCATGGCCGCAGCGGTCATTGAAGTTCTTGAAATGGTCGATATCGAGCATCGCCAGCACCAGCGTCTCGCCATTCCGGTTGGCATGGGCAATGGCCGCCTCGGCATGGCGCTGGAACAACCGGCGATTGGCCAGATTGGTCAATGGATCGAACTGGGCCTGGCGCGACAGCATGGCGGTGAGCAGGAATTGACGGCGGTGCGCCAGTTCGCGCATGTAGCCGCCAATGGCGCCCACCGGTATGGCCAAAGCGAGCACGAAGATCATGCCGGGCAGGCCGCGGATATTGTTGTCCTGCAGCAGGATGGCGCCGGCAATGGCGGCCACTACCACCGGCACGAAGGAGGCCATGAGCGAGCGATAGAAGGTCATGCCGATGGGCAGGAACGGTGCCATGACGACAATGACCAGGGCCGATTCGGCGGCCGGAATGCCATGGGCCTTGTAGATCACGGCATTCATCGCGGCCACCAGGGCCATGAGGGAATAGATGGCGAAGGCAGCCGGTTCCAGCCGGGCACGGGCGCGCAACGGGCTGACATAAAAGGCGGCGATGGCAAACAGGGCGGCCCAGCGGGAGCACAGCAATACCCAGAGGTCGGCACTCGGGACGCCTTTGTTCAGCACATCGAGGCGCAGCAGGTCGAAGCCGGCAAAGCCGGCCCAGATGGTCAGCGCGACGCCGCCGAAGATCAAGGCGGGTCGACGTTGCTCCTGGGCAAAGGCTGCGCGGTATTCAGCTTCGAGCGCCGGGGCGAAGCACAGCCGGGCAAAGCCCTGCGCCAGCTGGCGCTCATAGGGCTCGTCGTGCATTTCCTGCAGACGGGCATAGTCATGTTCGGTCGTCGCGTTCAAGCTGTCGTCTTCCTGGCGCCGGGCCGAACACGATTCATCTAGCGGCGGAGCTTAAGGGCTGGTGGTTGCCGAGAAGTAAATTAATCAGTGGCTTGTGGTGGTTGGCAGGCATCGACCCATCTATTGCCGCACAGGGCGGCCAGCCGCTCGACGCTGAGGCGCACCGAAGCATGGGTATCGCCGCCGGCCGGAATCACCACGTCATAAATCTTGAGTGAGACATCGAGATGAATGGGCAGGGGCGCCGGCAGGCCAAAGGGGCAGACCCCGCCGACCTTGTGGCTGGTCAGCTGCTCGACCTCTTCGGCGCCCAGCATGCGCGGGCGGCCGCCAAAGGCGAGCTTGGATTTCTGGTTGTCGAGCCTTGCATCGCCACGGGTCACCAGCAACAGCACCTCGCCGCCAACGCGGATGCACAGGGTCTTGGCGATCTGGCCGGGTTCGACACCATGGACCAAAGCCGCGGTCTGCACCGTGGCGGTGGAGTTTTCGGTGACTTCCACGACGAGGTCAGGGGCGCGGGCAGCCAGATCGGCTTGAACGGATTGCAGGCTCATGAAGGTGCTTTCGGTGACGCTTTCAGAACAGGCGGGCGAGGCGATCCTGGTAGTCTTCACGGGTCTTGTAGTGCAGCGGCGTCGTGAGGGCGCGCTGCATGAAAGCGGCATCGATCTCGCGCACGCCATCGAGCGCCATCATCTCGGCCACCGTGATGCGCTCGCCGGCAAAGGGCTCGAGCCGCACCGGCTCGCCGGCGTGGAAGGCGCCCGGCTTGATCACCCGGCAATAGGCGCCGGGCCGGCCCGCCTGATGAAAGCGCCTGGCGAATTTGGGGTCGCCCATGCGGGCGGCAAAGACCATGCAGGGGGTGCGGTGCGAGGTCACCTCGAGCACCACCTCGTCGATGATGAAGTGGTCACCGATGGCAACGCTGCGGCCGTCGACGCCGCCAATGGTGAGGTTTTCGCCAAAGGTGCCGGGGGCAAGCTCGGTGCCCAGTTGCTGGCTCCACCAGTCATAGTCGTCCTTGAAATAGAGATAGACTGCCTGGTCCTTGCCGCCATGGTGGCGGCGGTCAAGGATGGCATCGCCTTCCAACCCCTCGCGGGTGACGGCGACGTCGCCGTCCATGGGCAGCTTGTAGATGCCGGTCTGGGCGGATTTGCCGGGAATGGGCCGGGGCTGGCCGATATTGATGCTGAGCAGAATGGCCAATTGTCAGTTCTCCCGACTGGCAAAGTAACGTGCGGTGGCGCGCAACCCATCCGCCTTGGGGCCGAAGGTGCGCAAGGCGGACAACGCCGTGGCCACCGTATCGTTCAGGTGCCCGCGTGCGCCATCGACGCCCAGCGTGGTGACCAGGGTCTGCTTGCCCAGCGCGGCATCCTTGCCGGTGGCCTTGCCCATGGTGGCGGCAGAGGCCGTGACGTCCAGAATGTCGTCGGCCAGCTGGAAGGCGCGGCCGGCGGCCTCGGCATAGGCGGTGAGCACGGCCAGAGCACGCGCATCGGCCCCGCCCAGGATGGCGCCCATGCGGACGCTGGCGCGGATCAGTGCGCCGGTCTTCATGGCCTGCATGGTGGCGATGTCGTGGCCGGAAAATCCGCCCGCTTCGCCCTCGATATCGCGCATCTGGCCGCCCACCATGCCGCCGCCGCCTGATCCGCGAGCCAGTTCGGTGACCAGGGCAATGCGTACCGCCGGATCGGGATGGCATTGCGGGTCGGCCAGCAAGGCAAAGGCCTCGGTCAGCAGGGCGTCACCGGCCAGGATGGCGGTCGCCTCGTCATATTGCTTGTGCACGGTAGGCCGACCCCGGCGCAGGTCGTCATCATCCATGGCGGGCAGGTCGTCATGGATCAGCGAATAGCAATGCACCATTTCCACGGCGAGGCCGGCGGTCAGGGCCTGCTGCATCGGCACGTTGAAAATGGCGGCGGCCTGGCGCAGCAGCAGCGGCCGCAGGCGCTTGCCGCCCTCAAGGCTGCCATGGCGCATGGCGGCCACCAGCCGCTCGGCCACCGGGCCGGGGCCGGACAGGGTGGCTATGCTGAGGCGCTCGGCCAAAGCCAGCTCGACGGCCTGGGCGCAATCGGTCATGTCGGCGGAAAAATCATACATGCCTGTTGCTAGCCGGTTTGGTGGCGGGGCGGCAAGCCACCTGTGCAGCGCCGGCGGCCTTGCGCATGGGGGCAAGTGCGGCACGCGAGCAATTGCGGCTTTCTTCACGGCGTCCGGATGGCTAAGGGAAGCCATGGCACGACGCAAATTCAAAGGCCTGATGGCGCTGCTGCGCCCGCTGGGCATGGTCCTTCTGCTGGTTCTGGCCATTCCGGCCGTGCTGACCCCGCTTTATCTCGTGGTGCAGCCGGTATCGGTGCCCATGCTGGAGCGGCTGGTCACCAACCGGCCGATGGATCGGCAGTGGCGCGATATCGGCGATATTTCCGACCGGCTCAAGGCCGCGGTGATCCTGTCGGAAGATGGGCAGTTCTGCCGTCATTGGGGGGTCGATCTGGGCGCGCTGCGCGACGAGGTCACCCGCTTCATGGCCGGCGAGGATGCGCGCGGCGCCTCCACCATTACCATGCAGGTGGCGCGTAACCTGTTTCTGTGGAACGGGCAGAGCGTCGTCCGCAAGGCGCTCGAAGTGCCGCTGGCCTTCTATATCGACCTGGTGCTGCCCAAGCGGCGCATCATGGAGATCTATCTCAACATTGCCGAATGGGGCCCCGAGGGGCAGTTCGGCGTGGCGGCCGGGGCCGAGCGGGCCTTTGGCATCGAACCGCAGAACCTGGACTGGCGCATAGCCAGCCTCCTGGTCACTGCCTTGCCCAATCCGCTGCTGCGCCAGCCCGGTCGTCCCTCGGCCGGCATGGTGCGCATTGCCGGCATTATCGAGGGCCGGGCGCGCGAATTCGGCGCCAGGGCCGATTGCGTTGGCGAAGGCGGCAGGCTGGCGCTATAGAGGCGCGGCACAGGGCTTTTGACGGCTGTCGGTTTTGTCTGCCAGACTCGCCAACAACCCCCTAGCCAAGGCGCCGGAGTTGCTCTATAGAGCCGGTCAACCCCTTCAGAGCTACGTCTCTGGGCCGCTCTGGCGGCGCAACGATATTGAATTCGGAGTACCGATCATGGCAGTGCCAAAACGCAAGACCTCGCCGATGAAGCGCGGCTTCCGCCGTTCGCACGACGCTCTGTCCGCCCCCACCTATGTCGAAGACAAGGATTCGGGCGAGCTGCGTCGTCCGCATCACGTCGACCTCAAGACCGGCATGTATCGCGGTCGCCAGGTTTTTGAAGTCAAGAAGTAGTTCTTGAGTCTGGCAGCGCCATGCGCTCCCTTCTGATATGCAAGCGGCCGATCCTGTAACGGGGTCGGCCGTTTTTCTTTGCCTTGCCGCTCCTGCCTGCCGCAATCTGGAGCAGCACAATCCCGGAGATTGCCATGACGACGCGCGTTGAATCGGACACCATGGGCACCATCAATGTGCCGGCCGACAAGTATTATGGCGCCCAGACCGCGCGCAGCCTGGCCAATTTCGACATTGGCGGCGAAAAGATGCCGGTCGAGATCATCACCGCCTTCGGTATTCTGAAGAAGGCGGCGGCCCTGGCCAATTTCAAGCTCGGCCTGCTCGACGAAAAGACGCGCGACCTGATCGTGGCGGCCGCCGACGAGGTGATTGCCGGCAAGCTGGCCTCCCATTTCCCGCTGGTAGTCTGGCAGACCGGCTCGGGCACGCAGTCCAACATGAATGTCAACGAAGTCATTTCCAACCGCGGCATCGAGATGGCCGGCGGCACCATGGGCTCCAAAAAGCCCGTGCACCCCAATGACCACGTCAATATGAGCCAGTCGTCCAACGATACCTATCCGACGGCCATGCATATCGCCGCGGTCGAGGCGATCGAGGGCTATCTCTATGAGCGCGTGCTGCTGCTGCGCGATACGCTGGCGGAAAAGGCCGAGACCTATATGGATGTGGTCAAGATCGGCCGCACGCATCTGCAGGATGCGACGCCGCTGACGCTGGGCCAAGAGATTTCCGGCTGGGTGGCGCAGATCGATTATGCGCTGGCCAATATCAAGGCAACGCTCCCCCAGCTCAAGGAGCTGGCTTTGGGCGGCACGGCCGTGGGCACCGGGCTCAATGCCCATCCCGACTATGCCGTGGCCGTGGCCAAGGAGATCGCGACACTGACCGGCCGCAATTTCGTCACCGGCCCCAACAAGTTTGCCCTGCTGGCCGGACACGACGCCTTTGTCGGCTCCTCGGGCGCGCTCAAGCAGCTGGCCGTGGCCTTCATGAAGATCGCCAATGACGTGCGCTGGCTGGCTTCAGGCCCACGCTCGGGCCTGGGCGAAATCACCATTCCGGAAAACGAGCCCGGCTCGTCGATCATGCCGGGCAAGGTCAATCCCACCCAGTCGGAAGCCATGACCATGGTCGTGGCCCAGGTGATGGGCAATGACGCGGCCATCGGTTTTGCCGCCAGCCAGGGCAATTTCGAGCTCAATGTCTTCAAGCCGGTCATTGCCTACAATTACCTGCAGTCGGTGCGGCTGCTGGCCGATGCGGCCAAGTCGTTCAACGACCATTGCGCCGTGGGCATCGCGCCCGATCGCGCGCGCATCCAGGAGCTGGTCGACAAGTCGCTGATGCTGGTCACCGCGCTCAACCGCAGAATCGGCTACGACAATGCCGCCAAGATCGCCAAGACCGCGCACAAGAACGGCACGACGCTGCGCGAAGAAGCCGTGGCCCTGGGCCTGCTGACCGGCGAAGAATTCGACGCCGAGGTCAAGCCCGAGCAGATGGTCGGCCCGCTCAAGCTCAAGAAGTAAACTGACGCGGACCTGCCCTGCCGGAACGGGCGGGGCAGGCCCGCGTTGCTCCCTTCACGCCGTCACGCGCCTCTGGCATGGTGAGGCGCGCAACCGGAGCCAATGCCATGACCGAAACCGTGATGATGCCGACCCACCGCGCGCCGCGCCAGACCGGGCGCTTCATCCCGCCGCTGCTGGTCGTGCCCTTCGTGCTCTACAATGTCATCGCGTTTCTGTTCTATGCCGGCTCGCCGGCGGGCTGGAGCCAGGGCCTGTTTCTCATCCCCATGGTCTCGGGCACGGACTGGGCGATTACCGCGGGCGATTTCCTGCTCGTGATCGGCATTATCATGCTGTTCTTCGAGGTGGTGAAATCGACCAATAGCGGACGCAATTCGATCGTCGAGCACATGCTCTCCATGCTGCTCTTCGTCGCCTTCCTCATCGAATTCCTGCTGGCCGGCGCCGCCGCCAGCTCGGTCTTCTTCCTGCTCATGGTAATGGCGCTGATCGACGTGGTCGCCGGGTTCACGGTCTCGATCACCAGCGCCGGGCGCGATGTGACGATGAACTGACCGACGCAGCAGGCCGGCTTCAACCAGGACGGCGCGGGGCAATCCTGCCCCGCAGCCGCCGTCGTCCGGCGCGCTGGACTTACTGCAGGCTGAAGGGGGGATAGACGTCGGTGACGAGCAGGAAGGCATAGGCCCAGACCCGCGTCGCCCAGCGACCGACACCGACGACGAAGTCGAACATGCCGCGGGGATAGGTCCCGGTCAGCAGAATGGCGAACCAGGCAATGATGGTGAGCAGCACAACTGCCGCGGCCAGCACAACCAGCACGAGATAGTGGGGCAGAGCGAGCAGCCATTTGACCAGCGGCAGCCAGCGGTTGAGATCGCGCTCGGCGTCCGGATAGACGACGTCGAGGTGAACCGACTGCGCCTCGGTGGTGGAGGGGTAGCGGTCGGTCAGCAGTAGCAGGTAGCTTGTCACCCGCGCGCCGAAGCGGCCCAGTTCCAGGGCGAAGTCAAACCACCAGCGCGGATAGCGCTGCCGGAACAGCAGCATGAGCACCGTGGCCGCGAACAGGCCAGCACTGATGCCGCCGGCGCTGGATTCCACCACCCGGCCGGCTTCGGTGACATAGCGGCTACTGCTGGCGCCCGACAGCAGGCCGAGGATGATCAGGATGGGAAGGGCCCAGATCGGCCGGAAGAAGGTGGAGAGCCGATCCATCGACCCGGGATAGTCGATGTCCAGGCGGACCGCGGTGGGGGCGGGAGACGACATGTCAGCCATTTGGGGTCTCATGGATCATGGAACTGACCCAGCCTAGCACGGCCGCGATACCGGTCCTTGACGCAGATCAAGCGCCAACGGGTGTGCTCCTGGCCTGTGTTCGTCCCGGCCCCCGCCAGAGCCTCCAGGCGTCCTATCGGCCCCTACATCCCGCTTTTGAGTTTCCTGATCTCTGCGGCCAGTCTTGTCAGTTGCTGCATGATGACCTCGGCCTGTGCCCCGATGCTGAGGGCCGTGGAGAGATCGATGCCGTCAGCAAGAAGCTCCGCCTGTTTCTTGACCAGTTCGGCCCGCAATTCCAATAGGGCCGACTGCAGGTCCATCAGATCAACCCCACCCGACGGACCGTGGTCGATATGACTGCTCTCAATGTCATGGTAGAGCGCGCTGACTTCAGCAGCAGCCCCAGCATCCTGGGCAACTTGCAGGCCCCGCTTGATCGCCGACAGTCTGGCAACAAAATCTACAACTTCAGCGGACATGGCGACGCTCGCGGGTCTAAGACGTATCGATCGCTTGATGGCAACGGGAAAGGCCGGCCCGGCCTAGAACTCGTTCCAGTCCTGCTTGATCGCCGCATTGCCCTGCACGCCGTAGGATTTGGCCGCCTGGCCGGCGCGGGCCTGCAAGGCCTTGACGTCATTGCCGGGTCTGGCTGCGGGGCGGACCGCTGGCCGGGGTGCTGCCTTGGGCTGTGGCCGGGTGACGCGGACACTGTCGTCGACGACAAAGACTTCGACGATCTCGTCGAGTTCGCGGGCCTGGGTTTCGGTCTGCTCCAGGGCGGCGTTCATTTCCTCGACCAAAGCGGCATTGTGCTGGGTCATCTCGTCCATCTCGCGCACCGCGGTGGTGACTTCGCCAATGGCGGTGGACTGCTCCTGGGTCGCGCTGGCGATCTGGGCGATCAGGCTGCTGCTCTGTTGTACGCTTTCCACCATGGCATTGAGTTTGGCAGCCGCATTCGAGACCAGTTTGGAGCCGGTTGCCACCTCGGTGGCGGACTGTTCGACCAGCACCTTGACGTCGGCCGAGGCACTGGCGGCCGACTGGGCCAGACGCCGCACTTCGACGGCCACCACCGCGAAGCCCTTGCCCGCATCACCGGCACGGGCGGCTTCCACAGAGGCGTTCAGCGCCAGCAGGTTGGTCTGGAAGGCGATATCGTCAATCATGCCGATGATGTTGGATATTTTCGACGAGGAGAGGGAGATCCGCTCCATCGCCAGATTGGCCTCGCTCATGACCTCGCCCGTGCTGGCTGCAGCTTCGGAAACTGCATGCGAGGTCTGGCTGGCCTCCTCGCTGCGCGTGGCATTTTCCTGCACCGTGCCGGCAATCTGCTCCATGGCGGCGCTGGTCTCTTCAATGGCGGCGGCCTGCCGTGTGGTCCGCTCGGCAAGATCATTGGCGCCGGACAGGATTTCGCCCGTCGCGGTCTTGAGAATGGAGGAGGTGTCGCGCAGCTGGCTGACAATGCCAGCAAATTTTTCCACCGTGTCGTTGAAGGCCCGGCGCACATCATCGAGTTCGCCGACCAGCTGCGTGTCGATGCGGACGGTCAGGTCACCCTCGGCCAGGCGCGCCAGTCCGGCGCCGATCATGGTCACGGCGGCCTTGCGGGCAGTAATGTCAGTGGCGAATTTGACGACCTTATAGGGGCGGCCGTTCATGTCCATGATCGGGTTATAGGACGCCTGGATCCAGACTTCCCTGCCACCCTTGCCGATGCGCAGATACTCGGCGGCCTGGAATTCACCCCGCCCCAGCTTGCTCCAGAATTCGCGGTATTCACTGGCCGCGGCCTCCTCCGGCCGCACAAAAATCCGGTGATGCTGGCCGACGATCTCGTCCTGCCGGTAGCCCAGGGCCGCGCAGAAATTGGCGTTGGCCGTCAGGATGGTGCCGTTCAGGTCGAATTCAATCACTGCCTGCGATTTGCCGATCGCTGCCAGCTGCCCGGTCCGGTCGGCATTGAGCAGCTTCTGGGCGGTGACGTCCGTTGCGATCTTGACGACCTTGAAGGGCTTGCCAGCAGCATCCAGCACGGGATTGTAAGATGCCTGGATCCAGACTTCCTTGCCGCCCTTGCCGATACGCTTGTATTCGGCAGCATCAAATTCACCGCGGCGCAGGTGGTCCCAGAACTGCTGGTATTCAGCAGATCGGGCATAATCGGGCGCAACAAAAATGCTGTGATGTTTGCCTTGAACTTCCTCAAGCGAATAGCCGATCACAGTAAGAAAATTCTGATTCGCAGTAATAATCGATCCGTCCATGTGGAATTCGATTATTCCCTGCGACTTGGATAGTGAAATAAGAGTCGAATGATCTGAAAATGCAGCATTAGTCTTTGTTGATGACGAGAAAAGGCCCATTTTGGCAACCATTGCTTCCAGTAGCGTTGGATTACAGGTAGCCGCGGAATATAAACAAGGTATTAAATTTCTTTGTTCTGTACAAATTCGTACAATTGACCTTTTTTGCCCTATTTGTTGTTTTGTATCTACTTAGGTCCGGGGTCGCTTGCACCAATACGGCACAGGTTCGCACCATCTCTACGGTGGCCGCATTCGATTGGATCAGATTGGCGCCGTCAGGTTGCCGCAGGGGACAATTAGGCCACTACTGTCTTGCGATACCCGGCCGGCATACGCTTGATGGCGACGCGCGCGCCGTCGGCATAGGCGCCGATGGCGCCCTCGGCACTGCCGCGGCGGCGCAGGCGCTGGGGTTGCAGGTTGGCGCGGGCGGCCAGCAGCTGGCTGACAAAGGCGGCGGCGGTCTGGCTGCGGGCCAGCGAGGGGCGGGGGCGGGCCGGTTCGGTCAGCATGGGCAGTCCGGGTGCCGGCATTTCCAATGGTGTTTCAGTGTCGGCCATCTTCGCCTCGTTTGTCTCGAAACGGGCCAGACTGTCTCACAATGAAACACACAAACTGACCCTATGCCCCTTTGGGAGCAAACGCTGTGCCAGATGGTAACGATTTGTTAAGGAATTTGGATGGGAAAACGGGACGTAGTTAACATCAAAGTGGCGTGACCGCCTTTGGTGTCGCTAGGTCAAACGACAATCGGCGCCCCGGAGGGCGCCGATCACACGGTCTGCGAGACTGTTGGCCTAGGCGCTAGAAGTTGTCCTTGCCCTTGCGGATGGCGGCGAACACGGCAGCCGGGTCGGCGCCGGTAAGGCCAAAATGGGCCGCCAGTTCGGGCGCGTCGGCGCGCAGGAAGGGATTGGCCGCCTTGTCCTCGCCCAGCCGGAACGGAATGGTTGGCTGGTCGGCGGCGCGCAGCCGCGTCACCTCGGCCGCCCGGCGCTGCAAGGCCAGATTGTCGGGGTCGACGGAGAGGGCAAATCTGGCGTTGCTGGCGGTATATTCATGGCCGCAATAGACCAGGGTCTCGTCGGGCAAAGCGCGCAGCGCCTTGACGCCCTCCCACATGGGGCCCGGCGTGCCCTCGAACATGCGGCCGACGCCCAGCGAGAACAGCGCATCGGCGCTGAACAGGTGCTGGCCGACCGGATCGTGAAAGACGATGTGGCCCAGCGTGTGGCCGGGAGTGTCATAGATGTCGAAGCTGGTTTCGCCCAGCGTCACGGTATCGCCGCCGCCCACCAGCACGTCGAGGCCCTCGATCTTGTCGGCCTCGGCGCGCGGACCGACGACGCGGGCGTCGAATTCGGCCTTGAGCTCGGGGATGGCTTCGACATGGTCGATATGGTGGTGGGTGATGAAGATGTCGGTCAGCTCCCAGCCGCGGCGGGCAAGCGCTGCGCGGATGGCGGTGGCCTCGGGGGCATCGATGGAGGCGGTGCGGCCGGTGGCCTCGTCATGCACCAGATAGCCAAAATTATCGTCCCGCGCGCCAAAGACTTCAACGATCGCCGCCACTGCACCACTCCTGAACCAAACCTGTTGGGCGAAAACTAGGCATCCGGCACCGACATGACAACCGGCTATTAGACAAGTGAAGGCGAAACCGGCAGAGTTGGCGCCATGACCGCTGACGTGCACCGCCTCATCGCCTTTTACCGCTCGCCGCTGGGCCGGATATCCCGGGCGCTGGTGCGCGAACAGGTGGTGGCTCTGGCCGAAGATGTCAGCGGCAAGCGCGTGTTGGGGCTGGGCTTTGCCACGCCCTATCTGCGTTTTGCCTTGGGCACGGCCGAGCGGGTGCTGGCCTTTATGCCGGCGCGGCAGGGGGCCTCGGCCTGGCCGCGCGAGGGGCCGTCGCATACGGTCCTGTGCGATCCGCTCGACATGCCGCTGACCGATGCGGCGATCGACCTCACCATTGCCGTGCATGCCATGGAGCATGTGGCCGATGCCGAGGAACTCATGCGTGAGCTCTGGCGCGTGACGGCGCCCAATGGCGAATTGATCCTCGTGGTGCCGCGGCGCCGCGGGATCTGGGCCCAGCGCGACAATACCCCGTTCGGGCAGGGCAATCCCTATTCGGGCAGCCAGCTCGACAAGCTGCTGCGCGACCACAGCTTCGTGCCGATTGCCTGGCGCGACGGGCTGTTCCTGCCGCCCTTCCAGCATCCGCTGGTGCTGAAATCGACGCGGCTGTTCGAGCGGGTGGGGCGGCTGTTCGGGCCGGCCATGAGCGGGGTGATCTGCGTGCGCGCCCGCAAGCAGGCCTTTCCCGCCATTCCCCGGCGCAAGCGCGAGGAGCGATTCGTCCGCGTGCCCGGCATGAGTGCCGCAACGGCGCGGCAGGGCTGACACTGGCCAGTGGGCGTCCCGCTCCGGCACAGTTTGCCGCCGCCCGGGCCGGCTTCCTTCAGGCTTGACCCAAAGCAAGAACGAACAGAGGGCGAATCGCGCTTTGCGGGGAATGCCGCTTTGTTCACGGCTGCATGTGGTGGGCCGAAGGCGCAGCAGGCACTAGTCGACTGGGAGAGGCGGCGGATGGGCCAAATTCCGGTCATTACCCGTTCATACTGGTGAACAAAGTATGAAGATCGGGCCAAAACGGGCAGGTGTTGCGACAAGCTTGCTCAGACGAGGCGGCGTCGCGGGGCGGGCGTTAACCGGCCCAGGCAGGCGGGGCGGGCGCAAAAATCGACGAAATTATCAAAACAGCAATTGACCGTCCCGAAGCGGGACGCGGCGCTAAAAGCGCATGCCGGTCAGGACCATGGACAGATCGCCCATATTGGTGCCGAGCAGCACGCGATAGGGGATGAAATAGCCCGTCTCGCCCAGCGGGGCGTACCAGACGATGATGCGGTCGCTGTCGGCCAGGTAATTGGTGATCTCGGAACTGGTGAAATGGCCCGAGATCGGATTGTAGTCGACCGAACACAGCACGACCGGCCCCTGATAGCCGGTGCGGGCCGAGGTGGCATTGTCATCGCCGGCATAGCGCATGACGAGGTTGAAGCGCTCGACGCCGGTAAAGACGCCGACCTCGCGGTCGCACAGGCTCTTGTCGAGGGCGGTGCCCTTGAGCACGAAGGCGGAGAGGAAATCGCTGACGCCGGTCAGATGCTTGCGCTCGAGCGGCACGCGGTCATAATTGTCGATGATGGGCGGCTCGACCTTGAAGGAGCCGACATCGCCACCGGCAAAGGTGACGTCGATGTCGAAGGTCTCGCCATTGGCGCGGGTCTGCAGGGTGAAGGCCTGGGCGGCCAGCCGGCTGCCGGTCGAACTGCCCGAGGCGCTGGCCTTGGCGGTGCCACTGGCAACCACGGCGCCGAGCCCGGCCACATTGGCGGAGAGATCAAGGCCGAAGCGGGCGCCGTCATCGCGCAGGTCGACATTCATGGTGGCGATGTTGATGCCGCCCAGGGTCAGTACATAGCCGGCAGTGGCATCGACCTCGGCCGCGATCGCAGGCGGGCAGGCGAACAGCGCCAGTGCGGCGAGAACGGCGAAACGGGGCTGGGTCAAGGGCGGGCGTCTCTGCAAAGGGGTCGCGAATCGGGGTAAGGTCTGAAAGTGCCGTTTGCCGCGGCCCTCTGCAAGCCGCTCGCGCCGGATTGAGGCGGCCTTTGTCTTGACGGGCCCGCCCATATTCTCTAAAGAGCCCTCAGATTTCAGACACTACAGGCCCAATGCGGGGCATTGATCCCTGCACCAGAGGCCTTTTGCAACAGGATAGATGACCATGGCACGGCGCTGTGAACTTACCGGCAAGGGCGTTTTGGTTGGCAACAACGTTTCGCACGCTCTCAATCGTACCCGTCGTCGGTTCCTTCCGAACCTGGTGAACGTGACGCTGATCTCGGAGGCGCTCAACCGCCCCGTCAAGCTGCGCATCACCGCCTATGCCCTGCGTTCGGTTGAACACCGCGGTGGGCTCGATGCTTTCCTGCTCAAGCAGAGCGACGACACGCTGTCGACGCTGGCCCAGGGCATCAAGAAGGAAGTGCGCGCCGCTCTGGCTGCGTAAGCTTCTGTCCTTGTGACGAATTGACCGCGTGGGGTTCAGCTCCACGCGGTTTTTCTTTTGTGCCAATCTCGGCACATTCCGCCCCGGTCTTTTGCCGGTTGGCGGCCTTCTAGAGGTGCATTGTTATGCTAGCTCGCTTGCTGGCGGCTATTGCCGCCATGGTCGTTGTCGTCGCGGCCTCCAATATTCTCGTGCTCTATCCGCTGCAGGCCCAGCTCGGCCCGGTCAATCTGGCGGACCTGTTGACCTGGGGCGCCTTCACCTTCCCCTTTGCCTTCCTCATCACCGATCTCACCAACCGGTTTGACGGCGCGCGCAGTGCCCGCCTGGTCGTGCTGGTGGGCTTTGCCGTGGGTCTGGGCGTCTCGCTCTATCTCAGCTATCAGCCCCTGCCCTGGAACCCCCAGGGCGGTCCGGCAACGACGCAGCGCATTGCGCTGGCTTCGGCCACGGCCTTCCTGGTCGGGCAGTTGCTCGATATCGCCGTGTTCTCGCGGCTGCGCGCGGCCAGGGCCTGGTACCTGCCGCCGCTGGTGGGGTCGCTGTTCGGTTCGCTGATCGATACCACGATCTTCTTCTCGGTAGCCTTTGCGCCGGCGCTGGCCGGCGTGGACGCGCTGTTCGGCCTTGCCGATGGGTCGCTGGGCTTTCCGGCGCCCTGGCTGGGCCTGGGCCCCGACGTGCCGCTCTGGACCTCGCTGGCGACCGGCGACTTCCTGGTCAAGTTCCTTGCCGCCCTCCTCTTGCTGGCGCCCTATCGCCTGCTGATGGGCAGGATCAGGCCGCTGCCGCCGCTGGGCGCCCGCGCCTAGGCCAAGCGACGCCATAGACTGAAAAACCCGACATCGGCCTCAGGCTGATGTCGGGTTTTTTGTTTGGGGTATTGGGCAAAGCGGCAGACGGAAGATCTCAGTCGCCTTCGCCAGGCGCCTCGGAGAAGTACTTCTCGAACTTGCCGGTCTCGCCGTCCTTTTCCTTGGCCTGCGGCAGCGGATCGCGCCGCTCGGTCAGGTTGGGCCAGAGCGAGGCGAATTTGGTATTGACCTCGAGCCAGTGGTCGAGCCCGCTTTCGGTATCGGGCTTGATGGCTTCGGCCGGGCATTCGGGCTCGCAGACGCCACAGTCGATGCACTCGTCGGGGTGGATCACCAGCATGTTCTCACCCTCATAAAAGCAGTCCACCGGACAGACTTCGACGCAATCGGTGTACTTGCAGGCAATGCAGTTGTCGGTGACGATATAGGTCATCTAGGCGGGCATCCCGAACAGAAGCCGGGCCAGCGCGGTTGGCGCGGCGCGGCAGGTCTCAACGGCTCCGTTGCTAAACTTTTTCTGTGGGCGCTGCAAGGCTGGCAGGGGGCAGGGTTTGGCGCGTTGGGTGGCGCAGGCAGCAAAATTTGTCAGGGCTCGTCATCCCCGCCGCGAAACCGGTCGGTGTCGCGCCGTTCCTTCTTGGTCGGGCGGCCCGCCCCGTCGTCGCGTTGCGCGATGGCGGCCTCATAGGGGGATCGCTCGGCCCTGGGCAGTGTAGGCGGCGACAGGTCCTCGTAGAGCGTCTGGGCCTCGCTGGCAGGGCCGCGCCGGGTGCCCGGATCGATGATGCGCCAGACCAGGATGCGCTCATGCAGCGCCATGGTCAGCACATCGCCGGCACCGACCTTGAGGTCGCTGCGGATGGTGCGTTCGGCATTGACCCGAACGGCGCCCGATTCAATGTATTTCTGCGCCAGGGTGCGCGACTTGATGGCGCGCGCAAAGAACAGGAACTTGTCGAGCCGCTCCTTGCGGGCGGCGGGCTCGACAAGCCCTGCCAATTGCTAGTTTGCCTTGCCGTCGCGCAGGGCGGCCAGCTTGGCGAAGGGGCTATCGGGATCGAAAGCCTTTTCGCGCTTTTCCTCACGCGGCTGCTGGAACCGGGCCTGCTCGCCCTTCTGGCTGTCCGGACGGCGGTTTTCGCTGTGCGGGCGGGCATCGGGCTTGGCCGGCCGCGCATTGGCGGGCCGGGCATTGGCAGGGCGGGTATTGGCCGGCTTGGGGTTGAGATGCTGGGCCTTGGTCAGGTCCTGCACTTCACCCTCGGGCCGGCGGGGCGCGGTCGAGCGATTGCGCTCGGGACGCTTGGCCTGTGCTTCGCCCTCGGGGCGACGACGGCCGTCATGCCGTTTGGCCTCGGGGCGCTTGCCGCTGGGCGACCAGATTTCGTCATATTCGGGCTCGGCCGGGGCAGCCGGCTCGACCGGTGCCGTCTGGCCAGTGGTCGCCTCGGTTGCGGGCGAGGCCTCGACAATGGTCGTGTCAGGCATGGCCATGCTCTGGGCGGGGGTCGCCTCGTCCATGACAGCCTCGATTGGCGCCTCGTCGGCGGCATCGGTGCTGGCCGGGGCCTCGGTCAGGCTCTCTTCAAGTGCGGGCGCATCGGCGCTGGCTTCGGCCGGGGTCGCTGCCACGGGCTCAACCGGCGCTGGCGCTGCCGTCTTGAGCGTACGTTTGACGCGATAGCCCAGCGAATTGAGGATCGAGGCGAAGTCTTCGCCCGAGCAACCCAGCAGCGAGGTCATTTCCACGGTGACGCGGAAGCCATTGCCTTCGGCGGCGCCGGCGGGCAGTTCGCCCTGGTGCCGCGTCGGATCGAGCGCGATCAGCGGCCGGATGATGTCGGCCAGGCGCTCGAGGATATCGACGCGGACGGCGCGCTTGCCGGCCACCTTGAAGCCGGCAATCTCATAGAGCCTGGTGTCGACCTCGGGATCGACGACAAAGCTGGTGCGGCCGCTCAGCACGATGTGGGGGATATCGGTGACGCCGGGCTGGCGCACGCCGCCATTCTTGAGCGCAAACAGGATCAGCGCCAGTTCGCGCGGGGCGGGCTTGAGCGAGAGCGGCAGGTAGATGTGATAGGCGCCGAACTTGATGCCCAGCTTGCGCATCTTGCCGCGCACGTCCTGGTCGAGGTTCTTGACCTCGTCAGCGACCTGGTTGCGGGGGATGAGCCCGAGATGCTCGAACAGCTGGAAGCCGATGCCGCGCGCGGCGCCATCGAGATCGGCCGGGGCTTCGAGCGCCATGACGGGCTCGAGAATGGTGTTGACGTGATGGCGCAGCCAGAGGCTCAGCCGATCCTGCACGCGTTCGAGGTCGGTGCCGGTCAGCGTCTCGTCCGCCAGGATCAGGATGCGGGGCCGGTAGAGCGTGTCGCCCTCGATCAGCTCGGCGACGATGTCGCCCTTCCAGCGCATGCGGCCATCGGTGGCCAGCACGAATTCCTCATTGGGCGCCCCCGCCAGGCGTTCGGCCCGGTGGTGGATTTCGGGCGCGACAACCTGATCGGCGGCGGAGCGCAGATTCTTGATGTCGGCATCGCCGTCGTTGCGGGCCAGGGTAAAGCGGAAGCCTTCAAGCGTGCCGATGAGATGGCCTTCCAGCCGTACTTCGCCGCGCTCATTGATCTCGGGAGATGCCATACGTTTGTCTTTCAGGTGACGAAGCAACACGCTGGTGCGCCGGTCGACGAAGCGCTGGGTCAGGCGCTCGTGCAGCGCATCACTCAGCCGGTCCTCAATGTCTCGGGTCTTTTCGCGCCAATGTGAAGGGTCTGCAAGCCAGTTTTTGCGGTTGGCGACGAAGGTCCATGTCCGAATCTGCTTGATCCGGTTGCTCAAAGTATCGATGTCGCCGCTGGCATTGTCGCAAAAGCGGACCTGCTCGGCAATCCAGTCTGCGTCCACCTTACCCCGCTTGACCAGATCAGCGTAAATATGGGTAACGATTTCGCCGTGATTGGCGGGTGAAATGCCCTGATAATCAGGGATTTGGCAGCATTCCCACAAAAGTCGGGCGCCATCGAGGCCGCGCGCCAGCTTGCCGGCCTCGTTGCGGGCGACAAATTCGAGCGCGCGCTGGTCGGTTGCGATTGGCACCCGGGTCAGCGTGCGGCTGTCCGAACTCATTTCGAGGCTGTTGAGCAAAGCCGGGATGGATGAATAATCCAGCCGGTTGTTGCGCCATTGCAGCACTTTGATGGGCTCGAAATCGTGGGTTTCGAGCGCAATCACCATTTCCTCGTCGAATCCCTCGGTGCCGGCAGTGACGCCAAAGGTGCCGTTGCGGGCATGCCGACCGGCGCGACCGGCGATCTGGCCGAGCTCGGCGGGGGTCAGCGGCCGGCTGGTGCGGCCGTCGAACTTGCTGTCATCGGCAAAGGCGACGTGATGGATATCAAGGTTGAGGCCCATGCCGATGGCATCGGTGGCGACGAGAAAATCGACATCGCCATTCTGGTAGAGCTCGACCTGGGCATTGCGGGTGCGGGGGCTGAGCGCGCCCATGACCACGGCCGCGCCGCCGCGCTCGCGCCGGATCAGCTCGGCAATGGCGTAAACCTGGCGGCCGGAAAAGGCGACGATGGCCGAGCGGGGCGGCTGGCGGGAAATCTTCCTGGAGCCGGCATAGACCAGCTGGCTGAAGCGCGGCCGATCGATGATCTGGGCGTCGGGCAGCAGCTTGCGGATCACCGGCGCCATGGTGGCGGCGCCCAGCAGCAGCGTCTCATGCAGGCCGCGGGCGTGCAGGATGCGGTCGGTAAAGACATGGCCGCGGTCGAAATCGGTGGCGGTCTGGATCTCGTCGATGGCCAGACAATCGACGCGGATATCGGTGGGCATGGCCTCGACCGTGCAGACCCAGTAGCGCGGCTTGGCCGGCACGATGCGCTCTTCGCCGGTGACCAGCGCCACGGCCTGTTCACCGACCCGTTCGACACAGCGCTGATAAACCTCGCGCGCCAGCAAACGCAGCGGCAGGCCGATCATCCCGGTGGGATGGGCCAGCATGCGCTCGATGGCAAAATAGGTCTTGCCGGTATTGGTGGGGCCAAGGATCGCCTTGACGGATTGGGCGGGCGCAAAGGTCATTTGGCCTCAATGTAGGGCGTCCCCGCGACAGTTGCGAGTGGGTGCCTTCATTGTCCCAAGAAAGGACAGTCATTGCGACCTTTTTGCCATGCGGTTCGGGAATAGAACAAGGCGCGAACGAAACAGAACCGAATCGGCGTGTTCAGCAGAATCCCGGTTCGTTCACGGCTAGCTGTGGTGGGTCGCTGCCCGCGTCAGGCACAAGCGGGTTCATGCGGTTGTCATCGCCGCCCGAAAGGCGCCAAATCCGTTCAGCTTCCCTAACAAAGCGTGAATTTTGGCGCGCCGAGGGCGAATGTGACGGAAAAGTTAACGCGCCGGGCCGGCACTTTTCTTTGCCCTTGTGGTTTGCCTGCCCGGCCCGGCTGGCGGCAGACGCGGCACGTTCATGATAAAGCCGGTTGACCGTCCTGTTGCGGGACAGGGGCATGGAATCGGCAGGGGTCGCGCCGCGCCATCGGGCAGGGGTACAATCAGCGAGAAGCGCTTTGCCAAGCCCTGGTAGTTTGACTATGGTCCGCGCGGTTTTTCAGCCCAGAAATGGCATCATGTCAGACGATAGCGCACCCATTCCCCAGCCCGGCATTCTCGATATTGCGCCCTACCTGCCCGGCAAATCCGGCGCGGCCGGCAGCAATTCGGTCAAGCTCTCGGCCAATGAATCGCCTTTGGGCGCCAGCCCCAAGGCCGTTGAGGCCTTCCGCGCGGCGGCCGAACAGCTGGAAATCTATCCGGAAGGCACGTCGCGCCTGCTGCGCACGGCTCTGGCCGAAGTGCATGGCCTCGATGCCGACCTTATCGTCTGCGGCAATGGCTCGGATGACCTGCTGCACCTGATCGCCCAGTGCTATCTGGGCGCAGGCGACGAGGCGGTGATGAACCGCTATGGCTTTTCGGTCTATCCCATCATCACCAAGGCGGCCGGCGCATCAATCGTCATGGTCGATGAGGTCGATTACACCGCCGATGTCGACCTGCTGCTGGCGGCGGTAACGCCCCGCACCAAGATCGTCTGGCTGGCCAATCCGAACAATCCCACCGGCACCTATCTTAGCGATGCGGAGGTGCGGCGGCTGCATGCCGGCCTGCGCCCGGACATCCTGCTGGTCATCGACAATGCCTATGCCGAATATGTCACGGCCGAGGATTTCGCCGTCGGCCAGGCGCTGGTCGCCGAGACGAAAAACGTCGTCATGGTGCGCACCTTCTCCAAGATGGGTCTGGCGGCAGCGCGGATCGGCTGGCTGTTTGGTTCACCCGAACTGGTGGACGTGATCAACCGCGTGCGCGGGCCGTTCAATGTCAACCTCCCAGGCCAGCTGGCCGCGGCAGCGGCAACGCGTGACGTGGAATTCACCGCCCGGCTCAAGGCGCATAATGCGCAGTGGCGCGACTGGATTACCGAGGAACTCGATTCCAACCACATCCATGTCGTGCCCAGCCAGGGCAATTTCGTCATGCTGCTGTTTCCCGATGCCGAGCATGCGCGCATGGCCTTTACGGCCCTGATGGAACGCGGGCTGATCGTGCGCGAGATCGGGCCCTCCTATGGCATTGACCATGGTCTGCGCATTTCCATCGGCTCCGAACAGGCCATGCGTGGCGTCGTCGGCATCATCAAGGCATTGGTCAAAACCGCATGAGTGTCCAGTTTCGCAAGCTCGCCCTGATCGGCATCGGCCTGATCGGCTCCTCGATTGCCCTGGCCGCCCGTCGGCAGGGGCTGGTCGACACCATCGCCATCGCCACGCGCAAGCAGGAAACGCTCGATGAGGCCCGCGCGCTCGGGCTGGGCGATCTCTATTCGCTCGACGCTGCCGAGGCGGTGCGCGGCGCCGATCTCGTCATCCTCTGCACGCCTGTCGGCGCCTATGAGAGCGTCATCAAATCCATCGCGCCCTTCCTCGAACCCGGCGCCATCGTTTCCGATGTCGGCTCGGTCAAGGGCCATGTGGTCAAGGTGCTGGCGCCCTATATTCCCGCCGGCGTCCATCTCATTCCGGCCCATCCCATTGCCGGCACCGAGCATTCCGGCCCGTCGGCGGGTTTTCCGGAACTGTTTGCCGGGCGTTGGTGCGTGCTGACGCCCGGCCCCGAGGTCGATGCGGCAGAGACGGAAAAGCTGGCCGCCTTCTGGCGCGCCATGGGCAGCCAGGTCGAATGTATGGAGCCCGGCCACCACGACATGGTGCTGGCCATTACCAGCCATATTCCCCATCTGGTCGCCTACAATATCGTGGGCACGGTGGCCGATCTGGAGGCAGCCACGCAGTCGGAAGTGATCAAGTTCTCCGCCTCGGGCTTTCGCGACTTCACCCGCATCGCGGCCTCCGATCCGGTGATGTGGCGCGACGTCTTCCTCACCAATCGCGATGCCGTGCTCGAAATGCTGGGGCGATTTACCGAGGATCTCTCGGTGCTGCAGCGGGCGGTGCGCACCGGCGACGGGCCGGCGCTTGAGGCCATGTTCACCCGCACCCGCGCCATTCGCCGCTCGATCATCTCGGCGGGCCAGGAAACCGCCGCGGCCGATTTCGGCCGGCCGCATGAGGCGCCGCCGGCGCCCGCGTCTGACGACAAGGTCTAAAAGAGCGGGCCGATGGCAGCGATGGGCACGAGGCCGGACAGGATGGCCCCATCGCGGAAATTGAGCTGATTGGCAAAGCTGCCATCAGCGGCCGGCGCGCCCAGCACCAGGGTGCGCCAGGGTTCTTCGAGCAGCGGGCCGATGCGTTCGGCGACGCCCGTCGAGGTGATGGTGATCTGGCCGTCGATCTGCCCGGCCGGATCGAGCGCCAGCGCACCGCTGGCGTCGAGCGTGGAATCGGCATCGGTGCCGTGGATCGAGACCACATTGAGCTGGCCATTGGCCGCCTGCAGCGCCATCAGCATGTCGGGGGCGCCCCAGTTGCGCACATCGTCGGGCAGGCCGGTCAGCTCGAGCTGGACCTCGGCCGTGGTGTCGGTCAGCGTCAGGCCCGGATAGGCCAGCGCATTGGTGCGCAGATAGCCCGCCAAAGCGGCGGTCTGGCGATCGGGATCGTGCTGCTCGGGAATGTCGAACAGGTGCAGTTCGGCCAAAGGGGCCTGGGCGATGGTGCTACTGCCCAGCAGCGTATCAGCCCATACCAGATTCTCGCCCGAGATTGAGGCGCGAGCGATGCGCCAGTCGCTCAGGCGGATACTGGCCGCCAGCGCCGACCAGTCGAGCTGGTTGCGCGAGCCGGTAAAGGTATCGGTCACCTGCATCGGGCCCAGAGCGGAGGCCAGCAGATGGGTGGGCGCATAGACCAGCACGCTGGCGCGCAGGCCGGGCAGCTCGATCACCGCGTCGCCGCTGACGATGCGGGCCTGTGTACAGTCGGCGTCAAAGCGGAAGGGGAAGCCGCCCACCGTCAGCATGCCGCAGGTCAGCTGCGGCGATGTTATTCCATCGGCCTCGGCCTGCAGCGCAATCTGCTGCCGGACCATGCCGGACAGCACCAGCCAGGCAGCGCTCCACAGGACGACGACGGCGAGCACAACCATGCCCAGGATAATGATTCGTTTCTTCATGGCTGGCATTCTTAGCGCCGAGGGCGGAAAAGCGCCATCGGCCGACGGCGTGGCGGACGGTGCAAACCGGGTCGTGCGGCTTGCGCAAGGCGGTTATGGCAGCATGGCAATGGCGCTTGCCGGCAAGCGTGCCTATGTGTGGGGTCAGGAAAAGACAATGACAGAAATCAGCAGCGAAAACGGCACGCACTGGGTCTTCGGCTACGGCTCGCTGATCTGGAATCCCGGCTTTGCCCATGTGAGCGCCCAGCAAGGCCTGCTGCGCGGCGCGCATCGCAGCCTCTCCATCGTGTCGCATCATCACCGCGGCACGCAGGAGCGGCCAGGCCTGGTGTTCGGACTGGCACGCGGCGGGTCATGCCGCGGCATGGTCTTTGAAGTCGCCGACGGCGACTGGGTCGCGGTGCAGGCCTATCTGCAGGCGCGCGAGCAGGTCACCGCGGTCTATCGCGACGTCACAAGGCCGGTGCATCTGGTGGATGGTCGCACGGTGATGGCGCTGACCTTCATGGTCGACGCGCGGCATGAGCAGTTTGCCGGCAAGCTGTCGCTGGAGCAGCAGCTGGCCATGGTGCGGGCCGGGGTGGGGCTTTCGGGGCGCAATATCGACTATGTGCTCAATACGGCCAGCCACCTCAAGGCGCTGGGCATTGCCGATCGGCAATTGCAGGCCCTGGCCGATATTCTGCGGGCTGAAGCGGCCTAGGCAGCTTCGGCGGCCTGGGCTTCGGCCAGCGGCGCGGCGCCTTCGAGATCGTAAATAGTGGCGAGGCGTTCGGTCTGGCTTTCCGGTGTCACCACGCGGAAGACGCGGTCGGCGCAGCTCAGCGCCAGGCGGAAGCGCGAGCGGCTGAGCGGATCACTGACCAGGTCGGTGGTGGCGCCCACCCAGAGCACATGGCTGCCCTTGGCCAGCAGATGCAGCTCGGTATCGCCCAGGGCGAAATGCTCGAGCGGTTCGCCGATCAGGTCATAGGACCGCCCGGAGCGACCCTGCCAATGGCTCTGCCGACCGAAGCTGTGCATTACGACTTTGCTGTAATTGCCGACCATCACGCTATCCCCAAAGCGAGCATTGCATTAGAACAAAGATAGAACAAAATGCCATCCATGTCAAGCAGTGCCGTGCCCGATTTCTATATCTATGGGTTAGCCTGACCTCTTCGTCAATATCTAGTGGTCATGCCTCGCTCGAACGCTGCCGCTTGAGAGCCTCAAAGCGGCTGCGCAGCTCGGGGCCGATCGGGCGGGCAAGCCCCTCTGCCTCTGCCTTGAGCGCGAGGGTATCGGATTCGGTTTCGATGGCTTTTTTGAGTCGCTCCAGAAAAACATCGGCCGTCAGGCCCGCTTCAATGGCGGGCAGGAATTTTGCCTCGGCGGTGCCGGGCCAGATGACGGGGCTGTTGCGTCCCCAGAACAGGCCGGAATTGAGCGCCACGGGAACCACGGGCACATTGAGCTCGAGATAGAGCCGGACGATGCCCTGGCGATAATCGGGCGGGGCCAGCGGGGCGCGGCGGGTGCCTTCGGGGAAGATGACGATGCGGCAGCCGCGCGCGATGGCGGCATGGGCCTGCGCCATCATGGCGGGCACGGCCTTGGCGCCCTTCTTCCGGTCCACCTCGATGCAGTCGAGCGAGCGGGCGGCCCAGCCGAAGAAGGGGATGTTCATCAATTCCTTCTTGATGATATAGGCGGGCCGGCCGGCATAGGGGAAAATGGCAAACACATCCCAGTCGCTCTGGTGCTTGGCGGCAATGATGCAGCCGCCTTCGGGAATGTTCTCAAGGCCGCTGACCTTGGTCTTGACGCCGGTCAGCCAGCGCAGAAAACGCAGCGACGAGGTGCCCCAATAGACGGCAATGGCCCAGCTGGCCCTAGTGCGGCCACTGATCAGCGCGATGGTCCCCAGCACGATGGCGATGACGGCGGTCTGGCCGATAAACAGCGCATAGAACAGCGCGGTGCGAATTGCCTGAAAGACCATCATTGTCGTTTGCTCCTGGATCGGCTGCCCGGACAGCGTCATAGCGTTGTGCTGCGGCTTTGGCGAGGGTGTTGCCCCAGCGCGCCGGGACAACACAACTCTAGCGGCGGTTTACGACGTCTGGGCGAGGTAGCGGCGCACGGTGTGCCGCGAGGTGATGGCGGTGAGCGCGGCGATCACCGGGATCACTGCGGCGATGCCGACAAGACCATCGAGGCCCAGGGCAAAGCGCCCGAACAGCACGCCGACCTGGGCGCCGGCCTCGCTCGAGAGCATATTGCCCGCCAGCGTCCCGACCAGCACGAAGAACAGCAAGGCAGCCGCGGCGCCCAGCAGACCGCCCTGCAGGCCGATGGAGAGAAAGCGGCCCTGGAACTCGCCGGCGATGAACTTGTTGGAGGCGCCGATATAGTGCAGCACGTCGACGATTTCGCGGTTGGTCGCCATGGCGCCGCGGGTGGCAAAGATGATGGCCAGCACCGTGGCAGCGCCGATCAGCAGCAGGACCAGCAGGCCCGAGAGCACGATGGTGCCGGCCATGGTGTTGAGCTGTTGCCGCCAGGCGGCATGGGTATCAAGGCTGGCGCCATTGACCGCGGCCAGGTTGCGCTCGAGGCCCTCGATGTCGGCATCGGCGGGGTCGGCGAGGCGCACCACGACAAGGCGCGGAATTTCAATGGCCGTCAGGTCGAGGCCGGCGCCCAGCCAGGGCTCGAGCAGGGCCTCGCTCTCTTCCAGCGTCAGGGCGCGCGCCGAGGCGACGCCCGGCGTGGTTTCGGCCAGCGAGACGGCGGTGCGCAGATTGGATTCCATCACCTCGCCCGCGACCGGGCGGATCTGGATGGTGACCTCGCGGCCGACATCGGCCGACCAGGCAATGGCCGATTTCTGCACCAGGACCACGCCGCCCAGGGTGACGGCCGAGAGGAAGCCCATAATGGTGATCATCAGCAGCAGGGTGCGGCCGGCAACGCTCTTTTCCGGGACGATGGGGGCGGCGCCGCCGCGGCGCGGCAGCAAAGCCAGAATGCGCTCAATCATGGATGGCCAGCTCCCCTTTGCTCAGCAGCATGCGCGGATAGCTGAATTTGTCGAGCAGCGGCAATTCGTGGGTCGCCAGGATGATGGTCATGCCCAGCGTGCGGTTGAGCTCGGCAAACAGGTGCACCAGCCGGCTGGAGAGGTCGGGATCGACATTGCCGGTCGGCTCGTCGGCCAGCAGGATCTTGGGGCGGGCAATGACGGCGCGGGCGATGGCGGCACGCTGCTTTTCGCCACCCGACAGCAGGGAGGGCGGCGCATTCATGCGCTCGCCCAATCCCACCCATTCGAGCAGTTCGGTGACATTGGGGCGGTATTCGCTTTCGGGCTGGCCCAGCACGCGCAGTGGCAGCGCCACATTCTCGAAGGTGGTCAGATGGTCGAGCAGGCGGAATTCCTGGAAGACGATGCCGATATGGCGGCGCAGCTGCAGCAGCCGGTCCTGGCTGAGCGTGCTGACGTCCTCGCCGAACATGGTGACCTGGCCGCGCGTCGGTTTCAGCGAGAGCAGCAGCAGGCGCAGCAGGCTGGTCTTGCCGGCCCCGGAAGGGCCGGTCAGGAAATGGAAGGAGCCGGGCTCGACCGAAAAAGTCAGGTCGCGCAGGACTTCGGGGCCATTGCCATAGCGCAATCCCACATCGGCGAATTCGATCAAGAGTGCAGGCTCCCCGTTGCTTGGCTTGGGTTCAGGCGAATCACGCCGTGGCGGCAGCATAACAGCGGCGCCCGGCCGATGCGGCACCGACCCGTGCCCGGCCGCGATAAAGCGGTACAAATGTGGTGGAATTGGCGAGTGCCAGGCCGGATTTGAGGAGTCTTAACACCCTGTCGCTAATTTGAAGCATGTTTTGCGTCCGTCCCAGCAGTCTGGCCCCATGATCATTTCCTGTCCGCATTGCCAGACCAAGTATCAGGTGACCTACGAGGCCATTGGCTCGGCCGGTCGCAAGGTGCAGTGCGCCCATTGCCAGCAGGCCTGGGATCAGCCCCCGATCGCCAAGGACGAACCGCCGCCCGAGATCCGCAAGGCCGAGCAGGCCATCGAGGAAGACGGGCTGGACGACGCCATGAGCGCCCAGGACAAGGCCGCGGCCGCCCGGTCCGACAAGGCAGCCGGAGACAAGGCCGCCAAGGCGGCAAAGCTCGACAAGCAGCGCGCGGCCAAGGAGGCCAAGGCCGCCAAGGGCAAGAAGACCACCAAGGCGGTTGACCAGGCCTCGGCCGGCAAGATCGATCCATCGGTCGTCCGCAAGCGGCGCAAGGCCTTCTCGCGACCCGATCGGCAAATGCTCGATGAGGTGCCGCTGGCGCGCCTGCGGCTGGCGCTGCGCATTATCGGCGCCACCACGCTGGTGGGCGTGCTGGCCTTTGCCTATCTGGGCCGGGTGCAGGTAGTGCAGCGCTTTCCGGCCATGGCCGGGGTCTATAGCGCCGTCGGGCTGGGCATCAATGTGGTGGGCCTCGATTTCAGCACGGTCAGCGCCATGCAGACCCTGCGCAATGGCAAGGAAGTGCTGATCGTCTCGGCGCAGATCGTGGGCCTGTCGCCCAGTCCGGTGGCGGTCCCCGCCGTCGTGGTCACGCTGCTCGGCGCCGATGGGCATGGCGTCTATCAATGGAGCGTGCAGCCGACGGTTACCGATCTGATGGCGGGCGAGCGCTCGACCTTTGACACCCAGCTGACCCTGCCGCCCGGCGAGGCGTCCCGCGTCCGGTTGAGCTTTGCCGGCGGATCGGGCTTCCGCGCCGGCACGCAGCCTGCCGCGCCGGCTGCCGGTTCGGGTGCCGAGGTCGGCGGCCATGCCATGGAAGCGCCTGTGAGCGATGGCGCCGCGCCCGCGCATGCCGATCCTGCCGCGCCGGAACATGCAGACGCCGCGGCGCATGACGCGACGGCCGAACCCATTCATGGCGACACCGCCACCCCCGAACATGCCACGCCGGAGCACAACTGATGGCCCGCATTCTTGTTGCTGAAGATGATCCGTCGGTGCGCGCCTTCGTGGTCAGCGCGCTGACCATGAAGGGTCACGAGGTCATGGCAGAGGAGGATGGTGGCCTGGCCGCGGAAACCGCCGATGCCGAAGGCGGACGGTTCGACCTGCTGCTGAGCGACATCAAGATGCCCATCATGGACGGCATTGCGCTGGCGCTCGATGTGGCCGCCAAATATCCCCATATCATCATCGTGCTGATGACCGGCTTTGCCGACCAGCGCGAGCGGGCACATGGGCTGGACGCGCTGATCTATGACGTCATCGTCAAGCCGTTCACCCTGGCCGACCTCTTGACCAAGATCGATGATGCGCTGGAAGGCAAGCCGGTCGAGGTGGTCTCACTGGGTCGGCAGGCGCGCGAGGAATAGGCCGGCTCAGACCCAGTCGGGCACCGAATCGAGCGCGATCAGTTCCTCGAGGGACTTGCGCGGGCGGATGACGTGGAAGCGGTCGCCGTCGACCAGCACTTCGGGGATCAGTGGCCGCGAATTATATGTCGAGGCCATGACCGCGCCGTAGGCGCCGGCGCTCATGATGGCCAGGAGATCACCCTCTTCGACGCCGGGCATGGTGCGGGCCTTGGCCAGATAATCGCCCGTTTCGCAGACCGGGCCGACAATGTCGGCAGTGATCGGGGGCAGGTTGGAATAGTTGACCGGCACCACGTCGTGATGGGCCTCGTAGAGCGTGGGGCGGATCAGGTCGTTCATCGCCGCGTCAACAATGACGAAGTTGCTGCTGCCCTGCTTCACATATTCGACCTTGGTCACCATGATGCCGGCATTGCCGACCAGCAGGCGCCCCGGCTCGATCACCAGGGTGCAGCCGAGCTGGCCGATCTTGTCGCGCACCATGGCGGCATAGGCCTCGGGATGGGGCGGCGCCTCCTGGTCGTGATGATAGGGAATACCGAGGCCGCCGCCGACATCGACATGCTCGATGGCGTGGCCATCGGCCTTGAGCGCCGTCACCAGTTCGGCCATCAGGCCAAAGGCGGTGCCGAAGGGTTCGAGATCAGTGAGCTGGCTGCCGATATGCATGTCGACGCCGACCGCCACCACATTGGGCAGCGCGGCGATGCGGGCGTAGACGTCGCGGGCCCTTGCATAGGGAATGCCGAACTTGTTCTCGGCCTTGCCGGTGGAAATCTTGGCATGGGTGCGGGCATCGACATCGGGGTTGATGCGCACCGAGACGCGGGCGGTCATGCCCATTTCGGACGCGACCATGGAGAGGCGCTCGAGCTCGGGTTCGCTTTCGACATTGAAGCACTTGATGCCGGCGGCCAGGCCGCGGCGCATTTCGGTAATGGTCTTGGCGACGCCTGAGAAGACGATCATGTCCGGCCTGATGCCGGCGGCCAGAGCGCGTTCGAGCTCGCCCAGCGAGACCACGTCGGCGCCGGCCCCTTCGGAGGCCATCAGCCGGAGCACGGCCTGGTTGGAATTGGCCTTCATGGCATAGGCGAGCAGCGTCGGGATGCCCTCAAAGGCCGCCTTGACCACCCGCACATGCCGGCGCAGCGTCGCGCTGGAATAGACATAGAAGGGTGTGCCGACCTTGTCCGCCAGGTCATTGAGATTGACGTCTTCGGCATAGAGGCTGCCGTCGCGGTGTTCGAAATGGTGGACCATTTTGCTCTCGATCTGTCCCCTCTCCACGATGTCACCCCGGCGCAGGCCGGGGTCCATCCTCAGATCGGCGGATTGGCAGCTTCTCGGGATGGATTCCGGCCTGCGCTGGAACGACCCGAGAGGGCGCATTAAGTTGGATGTTCCCTAGTCCAGCGCGCCTGAAAACGAAAGCAAGACTTATCGATCCGCCTCATAAGCGGCCTCGATCTGCTCGGCGACCAGCGCCTGCAACTGCCAGAGATGGGGGTCGTGAATGCCGACCTGCTCGAGATGGGCAACGGTGGCGTGCAGATATTCAGCCATCGAGCCGCGATTGCCGACCGCCCTGGCCAGCACGGCGGCAATCTCCTGGTTGCTGAGGCCCGAGACATAGCGGCCCGACTGGCGGTCAATGCAGAAGGTGAGGGCGCGGATGGTGCGCTCGCCGGAGCGGGCATTGACCCAGCGCGGCGGGAAGGCCGAGGGCAGCCAGCCCATTTCGCGTTCGAGCAGGCTGGTCATGGCCGCGTCGATGCAATCGGGCGGCAGGCGATAGAGCACGCCGTTGCAGGCGCCGCCGCGATCGAGCGCCAGCATCAGGCCGGGATTTTCGTCGGAGCCGCGGAAGCGGGTGTTCCAGCCCAGGCAGAAGGCGCGGTGCCAGCCATGCACCAGGCCATTGCGCATTTCGACAAAGTCGCAGGCCGGTTTCCAGATCAGCGAACCATAAGCGAAGATCCAGACCTCGCGGCCGTCCCGGTCGGGGCCGAGCAGCTGGGCAATGGTGGCGTCGTGGTCGGCCTGGGTCGCCGCGCGCATGCCCTCGGGCGGCGGCGGCATCTGTTCGGAGGTCTCTACCGGCTGCAGATAGCCCACATGACGCTGGGTCAGGCGCATCTGTCGCAATCTGCCGGCCATCTGGTTCGTTACCCGTTCACTCTGGTGACCAAGTTAGGGTGTCGCCGGCGTTACGCAACCCCGCCATCGCCATGGGTACCATGCTTTTTGCGCGCCAGCGGCCTGGGCTCGTGCGCGGTGCCGGTCAGCGCCGTCTTCCAGCGCGCCGCCTGGGCCAGCACATTGGCCGGCGCTGTGCCGCCATAGCTCTGCCGCGCCGCCACCGAGGCTTCCACGGTCAGCACCTTGTGGATGCGGCTGTCGATGCGCTGATCGACTGCCTTGAAGTCCTCGATCGTCAGGCCCTCGAGACCGCAGTTCTTCTGCTCGGCCAGAGCCACGATCTGGCCGGTAATGTGGTGGGCGTCGCGGAAGGGGATATTGATTTCGCGCACCAGCCAGTCGGCGATATCGGTGGCGGTGGAAAAGCCGGCCATGGCCGAGGCCCGCATGCGCTCGCGGTTGGGGACGAGGTCGGCCACCATGCCGGTCATGGCGGCCAGAGACAGGCTGAGGGAATCGAGCGCGTCGAAGGCGACTTCCTTGTCTTCCTGCATGTCCTTGGAATAGGCCAGCGGCAGGCCCTTCATCACCACGATCAGGCTGGTCAGGGCGCCCAGGATACGGCCGATCTTGGCGCGCACCAGTTCGGCGGCGTCCGGATTGCGCTTTTGCGGCATGATCGAGCTGCCGGTGGTGAACTTGTCGGAGAGGCGGATGAAGCCGAACTGGGCCGAGCTCCAGATCACCATTTCCTCGGCAAAGCGGCTCAGATGCATGGCGCAGATACTGGCAGCGGCGAGAGTTTCGAGAATGAAATCGCGGTCGGAGACGGCGTCGAGCGAATTGGCGGTGGGCCGGTCAAAGCCAAGCTTTTGCGCCGTCATGTCGCGGTCGATCGGATAGGGCGTGCCGGCCAAAGCGGCCGAGCCGAGCGGGCTTTCGTTGAGCCGCTTGCGGGCGTCAAGCAGCCTTCCGGCGTCGCGGCCGAGCATTTCGACATAGGCCAGCATATGGTGGCCAAAGGTCACGGGCTGGGCGTTCTGCAGATGGGTAAAGCCGGGCATGATGGTCTCGGCCTCGTCTTCGGCCTTGGTGACCAGCGCCAGTTGCAGCGTTGTCACCTGCACCACCAGGGTGTCGATGGTATCGCGGACATAGAGCTTGAAGTCAGTGGCCACCTGGTCATTGCGCGAGCGCGCCGTGTGCAGGCGCCCAGCGGCATCGCCGATCTTCTCGCGCAGCCGGCTTTCCACATTCATATGGATGTCCTCGAGCGCACGCGAGAACGTGAAACTTCCACCCTCGATTTCGGCCAGCACCTCGGTTAGACCGGCAATGATGCTGTCGCGGTCTTCCTGCGTCAGAATGCCCGTCTCGGCGAGCATTGTGGCATGGGCGATCGATCCGGCAATATCCTGGCGGAACAGGCGCTGATCAAAGCCGATCGAGGCGTTGATTTCCTCCATGATGGCGTCGGGGCCGGTGGCGAACCGTCCGCCCCACATCTTGTTGCTCATCGAATACCTCGGAGACCTGTTATGACCGATATGCCCGCGCCTCGCCCCGGCGCTTCCAGCCGGGTTCGACTGCTGCTCGCGCTGGGGGTGACGGGATTGGCGGTAGCTATAGCGGCGTGGGTGTGGCTCGGCAATGCCGGGCAGGCCCGGGAATGCCCGGTACAGGCAGAGGCCGCTGCAGCCATTGACGCGGCCGCTGTCGGCGAGCTGGCGGCCCTCAACGGCACGGGCGAGGGGCGCGGCTATGCCAGCCTGGCGTTCAAGGACGCAGCGGGCGGCGAGCTGACCATTGCCGACTTCAAGGGCAAGGCGCTGCTGGTCAATTTCTGGGCCAGCTGGTGCGTGCCCTGCCGCGAGGAAATGCCGGCGCTGGACGCCCTGGCCACCAAATATAACTCGGATCGCTTCATGGTGCTGCCGATCAATCTCGATATCGGCGCGGGCGGGCTGGAAAAGGCCCAGGCCTTTCTCGATACGAACGGTTTTGCCAATCTGCCGCTCTATGCCGACAATACCTTTGCCGCCTTCGACCGTCTCAAGCAGCAGGCCGTTGCGGTCGGGTTGCCGGCGACGCTGGTGCTGGACGAGAATGGCTGTGAGCTGGCGGTGCTGCAAGGGCCGGCAGAATGGCACACGCCCGATGGCGAAGCGGTCGTCGAGGCGCTGATCGCGCAGCGCGGCTAGAGCGTTTTCAGGAAAAGTGGATACCGGTTTTCCGGTTCGAAAACGCGACCAACAAGAACTTAGAACAATTCACCGCGTCAACGACGCGGTGAATTGTTCTAAACTAGGCGGTCGACTTCGGCGCCGGTCGTCACGGGCTCGGTCACGGCTTCGGGGTCGAACTGGGCAACGCGGACCTGCTGCTCGGTCTCGGCATGTTCCAGCCGCAGGCGCAGGGCGGCGACCCGGGCCAGTTCGGCGCCGGGAGGCGTGGCTTCGCGCGCGACAATGCGGTTGATCATGACGGTGGGGCTGACGGTCAGGTCATTGCTCATCAGGATGGTCTCCTGTGTCAGGCCTGACGGTCGAACTTGGTGCCCTGGCCGGCAGGCGCTGGCGACAGCGCGGCCTGGGTGAGCGTGGTCAGAAGCTCGTTCTGCATGTCATTCTGCTTCTTGAACACCGCTATCTGGATGCTGTTCTGCGTCTTGACGGTATTCATGGCCAGCATCTGCGTCGAGAGGTCGGTATTCATGGCGGACCTCCTTTCCAATAGTGGTTCGAGATCCAGTCATAGGGCGCAGGGGTAAACAAAGCCTGCCGGCGGCCAGACAAGTGGCCCGATATTTGGGTCGGTCTGCTTAACCCGCCGCTAACCCTATGGCGTTCGGGCGCTGCTTCTTTCACGCAAAGCTTACACATGGGCGCTCAGATGGTGGCAACGGGGGCCGTCGGGGGACGCGATGTTCGCACAAGACATGTTCATTGCGCTGATGCAGGGCATCAGCCTGCTGGCGATGATGGCGATCGCCTTTGGCGTGGTGGAGCGGCAGAACTGGCCGCGCTATCTGCGCTCCTGCATCCAGGGCGTGATCTTTGGGGTGGGCGCGATCGCCGCGATCATGGCGCCGGCCCATCTGGGCGTCGGCGTGATGGTGGATGCTCGCGGCATCATCATCGGCTTTGCCGCCGCCTTTGGCGGCTGGCCGGCTGCCCTGGTCGCCATCGTCATCGGCGGCGGTTATCGCCTCTGGCTGGGTGGCATGGGGGCCATGCCCGGCGCGGCCGGCATCGTGCTGGCCGGTGTGCTGGGGCTGAGCTGGCGCTATTTCCTGCGGCCCAAGACCCGCGTGCAGGCCCGTCATCTGGTGGTGCTGGGCCTTGTCGTCTCCTGCTACCTGCTCACCGGTCTTGGCATGGGCTATGCCAGCCTCTGGGCCCTGCTCAGCCTGATCGGCCCCTATATGGTGTCGACCTCGGTGGTCGGCGCGGTGCTGCTGGGCCTGTTTGTCGAGCGTGAACTGCGCCAGATCGACCGCGAGCAGCAGTGGCAGATGCACGCTTTGACCGATCCGCTGACCGGCCTGCCCAATCGGCGCGGTTTCGAGCGCGGCATGGAGGGGTTGCGGACGCCGGACACGTCATCGGCGCTGATGGCGATCGACCTCGACCACTTCAAGGTCGTCAACGACACCCATGGTCATGCCGCTGGCGACCATGTGCTGCAGAATGTCTCGCGGGTTTTGCGCGGCGCGCTGCGCAACCGTGACCTGCTGTCCCGCCTGGGCGGGGAAGAACTGGCCGTGCTGCTGCCCGAAACCGATGCGGCGCTGGCGCGGCTGATTGGCGAGCGCCTGCGGCGCGCCATCGACGAGATGGAGATCCTCTGGGAGGGCCAGATCATCCATGTCACCGCCAGTTTCGGCGTGGCCACAGCCCTTGGCACGCTGCCGATGGACGAGCTGTTCGCGCAGGCCGATGCGGCGCTCTATACCGCCAAGCATGCCGGCCGCAATCGGGTCGTCTTCGCGGGCGAAGCGCCGCTGAGTACGGACAATCTGGTGGTGATCGAGCCACCCCGGCCTTTTGTCGAGCGGCGCCAGAGCCGGGACAAGCCGCACGCGGCCTGACCGATCGGCTCCCAGCGAAGCGCAATCAGGGTTTCTTCAGATCGCCGTGATTGCCGGGCACCCAGAGCACATCCTTGCTGCCATTGCCATTGGCCACGCGCGACAGCACGAAGAGCAGGTCTGACAGCCGGTTGAGGTAGCGGATGGCTTCCGGACTGGTATCGGGCTCATGGGCGGCCAGTTCCACGGTGATGCGTTCGGCGCGCCGAGTCACGGTGCGGGCGACATGCAGGGCCGCCGCCAGCGGTGACCCGCCCGGCAGCACGAAGCTGCTTAGCGGTTCGAGCGCCTCGTTATATTGGTCAATCTGCTTTTCGAGCGCCTCGGTCTGGATCGGGCGGACGCGCAGGCTGGGATATTCGGCGTCGGGGGCGTCTGTCCCGGGCGTCGCCAGGTCGGAGCCGACGTCGAAAAGATCGTTCTGGATGCGGCTGAGCAGATTGTCGATCTTGGGCTGGGCGGCAGAATGCAGGCGGGCCATGCCGATGGCCGCATTGGCCTCGTCGACCGTGCCATAGGCTTCGACCCGCAGGTCATATTTCGGGCGGCGCGGGCCACGCACCAGGCCCGTGCTGCCGTCATCGCCGGTCTTGGTATAGATGCGGTTGAGCTTGACCATCCGACCTAGCCCCGGCCGCTGCCAAAGAAGAACAGCGCGCCCATCAGCAGGATGAGCGCGACGGCCTGGCCCATGACGCGCAGCCGCATCAGGCGCTGGCTGGTATTGCCGGGACCGGCTTTGAGCATGTTCCACAGGCCCATGCCGAGTACGGCGACGACAAAGATCAGGGCGATGGCGATGGCGAGATTGAGGGCGGTCTGCATGATGTCCTACTGAAACTGTCTAGCCATTGATATACGCAACAAGACCGTCGGCCAGAGCATCATAGATGGCACGAATTCGCTGTGAGGTGAACAATTCCCTGTGCGTGGTCAGCCAGACCTCAAGCGGCGGTATGGCCAGATTGATCGGCAGCGCCACCATGGCCGGGGTGCGGCGCACCAGATTGGCCTGGCCAAAGCCGATGCCGAGACCGGCGCGGATCAGCTCCCACAGATGGGGCTGATCGTCCGAGCGGAGCGGGAAATTGTCCCGGGTGATGGCGTGGCCGAGCCGGCGGGCGTGCTCGATGATGGCGTCGGAACGGTCAAAGCCGATCAGCTCATGTTGCCAGAGTTCGTCCAGACTGCTGGGGCGGCCGCGCCGCGCCAGATAGCGCTCATGGGCTGTGGGCACCAGCGCGATGTCGCCCAGGTGCCGGGTGACCAGTTCGAGCTGGGTGGGGCGGAACATGCGGATGGCGATATCGGCCTCGCGCAGCAGGAGGTTTTCCGAGGAATCGGACGGCACGATTTCCAGCGCTATCTGCGGGTAGCGCGCCCGGGCCGTCACCAGGATGTCGGGCAGCACATAGTTGGAAATCATGGCGCTGGCGGTGATCCGCACCGTGCCGCCGGCGGTGTCCTGGGCGCCCTCGGCCATCATGGTGGCCTCGGCCAGGGCCGCCTGGGCCCGCGTGATGGGGGCCAGCAGCGCCAGGGCCGCGGCATTGGGCTTGAGCCCGGTCAGCGTGCGCTCGAACAGGGGCAGGTCAAGCTGGGCCTCCAGCGTTTCGATGTGGCGCCCCAGCGTGGGCTGGCTGAGGCGCAGGGCCCGGGCGGCGGCTGACAGCGAGCCATGCTCGACGACGGCGGCAAAGCTGCGCCACAGGGACCAGTCAGGCTCTCTATTCATTCTTGAATGTCTAACCCTCATTTTCTGCCAATCGCCATAAATTATTGTAGCGCGCATTGTCGCCGTCATCAACCTGATGGAGATGACAATGAACAAGGGTAAGGTAACAGTTCTGGGCAGCAATGGTCATTTCGGCCATGCGGCAATGGTGGCGTTTCGCGATGCCGGGTGGGCAGTGACCGGGCTGGCCCGCAGCAATCGCCGCCCGGTCAGCGGCGCAACAATGGTTATCGGCGATGCCAATGACGGCGCCGTGCTGGCGCGGGCCATTGCCGATGCCGATGTGGTGGTACAGGGCCTGCACCTGCCCTATGACCAATGGGGCAATGGCCGGGCCGAAGCGCAGCTGCAGGGCGTGATCGACGCCATGAACGGCAGGGGCAAGACGCTGCTGTTCCCCGGCACCATCTACAATTACCGCGCCAGCGACCGCACGGTTTCGCCGGCCACGGCGCAAAGCGCCGAGGCGCCGCGCGGGGAGATCCGCATCCGGCTGGAGGCCATGCTGGCCCGGGCGGCCGCGACGCATGGCTTCCAGACCATCATCCTGCGCGGCGGCGACTATTACGGACCGGGTAATCGGGGCGAATGGTTCGAACAGGCCATGCTGGCCAATGTGCAGCGGGACAAAATCGCCCATCTCGGCGACCTCAAGCTGCGCCACAGCTGGGCCTATCTGCCCGATCTGGGCCGCGCTCTGGTCGTCCTGGCCGAGCAGCGCGCCCGCCTGGCGCCGTTCGAGAACTTCCACTTTGCCGGCCATTTCGTGTCGCATGGGCAGATGATGGGGGCGATTGCCAGCACGCTGGCCAGGAAGGTCACCGTCGCGCCGCTGGCCTGGTGGCAGTTGGGCGTCCTCGGCCTGGTGATGCCGATGATGCGCGACATCTATCGCATGCGCTACATCTGGCGCAACGAGATGGAACTGGTCGATCCGCGGCTCGATGCCCTGCTCGGCCCCGGTTTCACCACGCCCTTCGAGGTGGCGGTGGCGGCGACCGTGCGCGAACTGGCGCCGGCCCAGGCGGCTGGCTAGGACGGCAGGCCGACCGCGCGGCGGATATCGTCGGGCGTCCAGCCATCTGCACGCAGGCTCGCCAGCGATGGCGAGCCTTTGGATTTGGCGAGCTTTCGGCCGTCATCCCCCAGGATCAGGCGGTGGAAGTGATATATCGGGGTGGGCAGGCCGAGCAGCATCTGCAGCAATATGTGCAGGTCGGTCGCCGCTTCCATGTCGCGACCGCGCGTCACATGGGTAATGGCCTGGGCCGCGTCATCGACGACGACACTGAGATGATAGCTGGCCGGACTACCCTTGCGCTGCAGCACCACATCGCCCCAGCGCCCGGGCCGGGCATAGCGGATCTGCGGGCGATCGGTGACCAGCGGGCCCACCACCGAAAAGGTCAGTAGGCCCGCCCGCGCCTGGGCCGCCTCATTGTCCAGCCGGAACTGCACCGGATCGCCGCGTTGCAGCCGCTCGATCTGTTCGCCGCGGTGCAGGTGGCGACAGGTGCCCGGATAGAGCGGGGCGCCGTCGGGATCGGTGTGGGTGGCGAGCGCAGCAATCTCGGTGCGGCTGCAAAAGCAGGGATAGAGCAGCTGCTGGTCGCGCAGCGCGTTGCCGGCCTCGGCATAGGCATCGAGGCGCTCGGACTGCTGCATGACCGGCTTTGGCCAATCAAGACCCAGCCAGGCCAGGTCCTCGTAGATGGCTGCGGTGAATTCGGGTTTACAGCGCTCGCTGTCGATGTCTTCGATGCGCAGCAGGGCGGCGCCATCGAGGGCGGTGGCGGCCTGCCACGTGTAAAGCGCCGAAAAGGCGTGACCGAGATGCAGCCTTCCATTGGGGCTGGGGGCAAAGCGAAGGAGCGGTTTTGAGCGTTTTTGCGACACCGGGGTTTTCTACATGAGCCCTTTGCCGCCGTCACCGCGTATCGACAGTGCCGAGACGATTGCCGGCCATATCGAGGTGCTGGTGGGCATGGATCGACGCCTGGCGGCCGTGCGCGATTTTGCCGGGCCCGTCGCGCCGCGCATCAACCCGCCCGGCTTTGCTGGCATGGCCAAGGTGATCACCGGCCAGCAATTGTCGGTCACCAGCGCCGCGGCGATCTGGGGGCGATTCGCGCAACTGCCCGGCGCGCTCGATCCGGTGGCCTATCTGACCCTCAGCGAGGAGGCGGTGCGTGCCACGGGATTTTCCGGCGGCAAGTTCCGTACCGTGCGCGCCATTGCCGAAGCCATGGTGGCTGGCGAACTCGATTTCGATCATCTCGAGACCCTGCCGGCCGGGGACGCCGTGCGCTATCTGATCGCGCACAAGGGCATCGGGCCGTGGACGGCCGAGGTTTATCTGATGTTCTGCGCCGGCCATCCCGATGTGTTTCCGGCCGGCGATCTGGCTTTGCTCAAGGCGGTGCAGCACGGGCTCGGGCTTGACGCTCGGCCCGCCATCAAGGACATGATCGGCATTGCTGCCGCCTGGGCGCCCTATCGCTCGGCCGCAGCGCTGTTGTTCTGGCGCTATTTTGCGGTCATGCGTGACCGGGAAGGAATCCTGTTGTGACCAAGCTGTCCGGCCCCATGCTGCTGCCCGCCTCGGGGACCCAGCCCAAGCAGGCTGTGGTGCTGCTGCATGGCTATGGCAGCGATGGCAATGACCTGATCGGGCTGGTGCCCTATTGGCGCGATACGCTGCCCGATGCCCTGTTCGTGGCGCCCAACGGGCCAGCGCCCTGCGACGGCTTTGGCGAGGGCTATCAGTGGTTCGAGGTCGACTTTGCCGGGGACCGGCTGGCGTCGCGCCAGACCGGGGTGCTCCAGGCGCGGCCGATCCTTGAGCAATTTTTCAACGACATGTGGGCACAGACGGGGATCCTGCCGCAGGATACGCTGCTGGTCGGCTTCAGCCAGGGCGCCATGATGGCGCTGCATGTCGGGCTGGCATTGCCGCAGTCGCTGATGGGCATTGTCGCCTTTGCCGGCGCCCTGCTGCCACCCGAAGGCTTCGGGACGGCCAGCGCCGGCAAGCCGCCGATCTGCCTGGTGCATGGCGATGCCGATACCGTGGTCGATCCGGAGCGCAGCGCGGATGCGGCGCAGGCGCTGGAAGCCGCCGGCTATGACGTGGCCTACCATGTCAGTCCCGGCGCGGGGCATACCATTGCCCCCGACGGGCTGGAATTTGCCAGCACTTTCATCGCCCGCGTTGCCGCAAAATAAGCTCTGTCCCCCCGCTTCACAGGGCTGACACAAAGGGCCTAGTATAAGGGGGATATGGACTTACTCGATTCCCTTTCCGGGAGACTCTAGTGACCATCCACGTGTCGCCTGAGGCCTGTCCCGCTCTGGTGTTGAACGCCGATTTCCGGCCGCTCAGCTATTACCCGTTGTCGCTCTGGTCCTGGCAGGACGCGATCAAGGCCGTGTGCCTGGATCGGGTCAATATCGTCAGCCAATACGACACGGTCATCCACTCGCCCAGCTTCGAGATGCGGCTGCCCAGCGTGGTGTCGCTGCGCGATTATATCAAGCCGGCGCGCAATCCCGCCTTTACCCGCTTCAACGTCTTCCTGCGCGATCGCTTCACCTGCCAATATTGCGGCACGCGCGACGACCTGACCTTCGACCACGTCATTCCCCGGTCCAAGGGTGGCCAGACCACCTGGGAAAACGTCGTGGCGGCCTGCGCGCCGTGCAATCTCAAAAAAGCCAATCGGATGCCCAGCGAGATCAAGATGTTCCCGCATCAGGCGCCCTATCATCCCACGGTGCATGACCTGCACAATAATGGCCGGGCCTTCCCGCCCAATCATTTGCACCAGAGCTGGCTGGATTATCTCTACTGGGATATCGAGCTCGAGCCCTAGGTCCAGCCTCTTGCCGGTAACGCGACCAATAACTATTATTGGTCACAGGCAAGTGGAGCATCCCATCATGGCGATCAGTGCAGAACTGGGCGAGGCCCTCGAACAGGCGGTCAGCGACCTCGTCGCCACCGGCCGCTACAATTCCAAGAGCGAAGTGCTGCGCGAAGGCGTGCGCCTGGTGCAGGAGCGCGAGGCGCGGTTCCAGGAGCTCGATGCAAGTTTGAAGCTTGCTGCAGCGGAGGCCGATGCGGTCGGGTGGCTGTCAGAAGAAGACGTATTCAGCGAGCTGGAGGCTCGCTACGCCGACAAGCGTGACTGATGCGCGTCGTTTACGCTCCGGCTTCCCTGCGGGACCTGGCCGAAATCGGCGACTATATTGCCTTTGATAGTCGCGGGCGCGCCCGGACATTCGTGGTCGAACTGCGCGCTGCCTGTCGTTCACTGGCTGCCGACAGTCGTCGCTACCCATATCAGCAGGAATTGACAGACATCCGGCGCATGCCCGTCGGCAATTGCCTCGTCCTCTATCGGGTACTGGAGGACAGCGTGCGGATCATTCGCGTCATCCATGCCGCGAGGGATATTGGCAGCCTGACGCTCTAACGTCAGCCCCTTTTGTGCCGCCGTGCCTGGGCCCAGATCGACAGGCCCAACAGTGCCACGATGGCCAGCGAGATCAGTGCATTATAGCCGGCCAGGGAAATCCCGAGAAAGCGGAACTGCACCACGTCGCAGCCGATGACCGGCTCCATGCTGCTCAGCGCGTCGAAACTCATGGCCTCGCCAATGCCGGTACAGGCGGTGGGTCCGGGCCAGAAGCCCCATTCGACGCCGGCATGGTAGGCGCCCATATAGATGCCCCAGGCGAAGATCGCGGTGACGATGGCCATGGCGATGTACCAGACCATCAGCGGCAGGCGGTTCCAGGTGATCAGCACCGCGGCCAGCAGCGGCAGGCCATAATAATAGGCCATGCGCTGCTCGAGGCAGAGCTCGCAGGGGTAAAGCCCGCCAATGATCTGGCTGCCCCAGGCAGCAGCGATGGTGGCCAGGCCCAGCACGAAGGCGAGGCCGGCCGCTTTCTTGTCGAGCGGGCGAAAAATCGAGGCGGGCATGGAGGAGCTTTCAGGGTGACGCTTGGACAGTGCTTAGCCTGCCGTTTTCAGCATGGCCAGAGAACAACAGGTTTTTGATCAGTCGCCCGGCAAAGCGAGGCCCATGGCTTGGCGCAGGGCGATGGCATTGGCGGGGGCATGCAGTTTGTCCTCATGCACGAAATAGGCAAAGACATCGGTGCCGGCAGCGGTCCAGCCGGCAATGGTCTTGGCCCAGTCGGCAATATCGGCCGGTTCATAGCCGGTCGCATCGGCGCGGGCAGGGCCCTGCAGCCGGCAATAGGCAAAATCGGCGGTGAGGTCGCGTTGCGGGCTCTGCACCGTGTCCGCGATGACGCGCGCCACATTGTGCCGGGCCAGCAGGGCGTTGACGGCCGGATCGTCAAAGCTGGGATGGCGCAGTTCGATGGCGTGGCGCAGCGGACCAATATTGTTGATGTCCAGAAACGGTTCGCTCTTGAGCCGCGCATCGGCCTTGCCGGCCAGGGCCAGATAGTCGGCGGGGGTCCTGGGCAGCAGGGCCACAAAGGTCCCGAGCACGTCGGCGTCAAAGGCCAGGTTGGGCGGCAGTTGCCAGACGAAAGGCCCCAGCTTGGCGCCCAGTGCCAGCGGGCCGGAGGCAAAGAAGTTGGCGAGTTCGACCTCGCAGTTCCTGAGCCGCTTGATATGGGTGACCAGTTGCGGGCCCTTGACGGCAAAGACAAAACCATCCCCGGCCTCGTCGGCCCATTTGGCAAAGCTGGCCGGCTTCTGGTTGGCGCGGAAGGTGGCGTTGATCTCGATGCTGGACAGGCGCGAGCTGGCAAAGGCCAGTTCGTTCTTCTGCACCAGGCCGTCGGGATAGAACGTGCCGCGCCAGGCCGCAAAGACCCAGCCGGCCGTGCCGGTGCGCGCGATACCCTGACGACCCATCATCGACCCTCCGTCGCCCGGGCAGTGCCCGGGATATTGACGACCGCCGCGCCGGTCCGGCAGCCGCGATCGCCGCATCCCCAAACTGCTCTATTTCGCGCGATGTTTCCATCGTTTCGTCCAAGCGCCGCCTGGCGGTGTGGCAGGGCGGTGCCTCAGCCCTGTTGCTCTGGCACCCAGACCATCATGGAGCCCTGGCCCCGGTTGGACCACAAGTAATAGGGTATGGCGGTCAGCTTGGCCGGCGTCTCCTGCGGCGGGGTGGTGCGGTAGAGCGTCTGCCAGTCATGCTCGTCAATGGCGGCGGCCTGGGCGGTGAGCACAACGATGCCGTCAAACAGGTCCGCCCGCGTCTCGGCCATGAGCTCGGCCTTGCGGGGCAACTTGAGCCGCTGCACCCTCCCGCCGGGATTGTCGACTTCCTCGAGACAATAGACCAGCGGACCGCGCTTGAGCGCCACGCGGCCGGCATCCATGATCACGCCGGGATGGGCATAGAGCCGCACCGGCGGCATGGGCAGGTCCAGGGTCACCACATCGCCGGCGAACCAGTCGCGATGGATGGTGAGGTAACCATTGACCGCCTCGGCGATGTCGACAGAAACACCATTGACCGCAACCTTGGCGCCCCGGCTCCATCCGGGAATGCGCAGCTTGAGGTCAAACGTGGTCGGCACCACCGGTTCGACCTCGATGCGGATGTCCCCGCTCCAGGGATAGGTCGAGATTTCGCGCAGGCCCACCATGGTGCCGGCAATCTCGACCTCGGTGTCAATGCCGCCATAGAGGTGGAAGGCCACCCCGTCTGCTGCGGTCGAGAGGAAATAGCCGCCCACCGAGGCCACCAGCCGGCTGACATTCATGGTGCAGCAGGGGCAGGTATGCCAGTCCCAGCGGGTCGGCGTGCCGTCGCTTTCAAGCGGATTGGCGTAGAAATAATGTTCGCCGTCGCGGCTGAGACCGCTGAGGGCGCCGTTGAACATGGCGAGCTCGAGTATGTCGGCATATTTGCCGTCGAGATCGAGATGCAGCATGCGCTGCGCCCAGAAGATCAGCGCCACCGAGGCGCAGGTTTCCGCATAGGCGGTCTGGTTGGGCAGGTCGAAATCATGGGTGAAGCCCTCGTTCTGCGCCGAGGGGCCAAGGCCCGCCGTCACATACATCTTGGTTTCCATCACGTCGTCCCACAGCACTTCGCAGGCGTGCTTGAGGCCGGCATCGTCGAGCTCGGCGGCGAGGTCGGCCATGGCGGTATAGAGATACATGGCGCGCACGGCGTGGCCGACGACCTTGTCCTGCTCGCGCACCGGCTTGTGGCTCTGCGAATATTCGTAATTGGCGAAGACATAGGGCTGCCGGCTGTCGCCGCCCTCGCGCTTTTCGCGTTCGACATCGAAATAGTGCGGCGGCTGCCTTCCGCGCTCGTTGATGAGGTAGGCGGCAAAGTCCAGGTGCTTCTTCTCGCCGGTGAGATAATAGAGCTTCATCAGCGCCAGCTCGATTTCCTCATGCCCGTCATAGCCGCGGCGCTGGTTCGGCCCGGTGCCGAAACTGGCATAGATGTGCTCGAGATAGCGCTCCATGATGTCGAGGAAGCGCCTTCGGCCGGTCACCTGGAAATAGGCGACGGCGCCCTCGAGCAGGTGGCCGGCATTATACATTTCGTGGTTGTCGCGCAGATTGGTCCAGCGCTTGTCCGGCTCGTGGCCGAGATACCAGCAGTTGAGATAGCCATCGTCAGCCTGGGCTTTCTCGAGATCGTCGATCGCGGCCTCGATCTTGGCTTCGATATCGGTATTGCGGCGATGGGCCAGGGCATAGCTGGCCGCCTCGATCCACTTGCCGACATCGCTGTCCCAGAACACCTGGACGGTAAAGCCATTGGCATGGCGCGGAAAGCGCAGGGGCGGCGGCGGATCGGGGAGTTTGAGGGAATCGAGGATGCCGTATTCGCCCAGCTTGCGGTGCTGGCTGGGGACGGTGCGGTCGAGCACGGTGTCGAGGCGCTCGTGCCAGAACTGGCCCTCGAGCTTGACCTGGGGGAATGGCACGGCAGTGTAGCGGGACATGACAGTTCCTTAAAGGGCGATGCCGGTCTGGGGATCAAAGAGGTGGATCTTGGCGGGGTCGATGCGCAGGCCAAGGCGATCGCCTGACACGAGGCTGGTCCGCTCGGACTGGACGAGCTGGAAATTGCCGTCGGACGAGGTGAGATAGGTGGCCGAGCCGGTCGATTCGACCACGCCGATATCGAGGTGGAAGGTGGCGCCGTCCTCGGCCACATCGAGATGCTCGGGGCGAATGCCGGCGATCACCGCCGTTCCCGGCTGCAGCTGGCGATCGAGCGGCAGGGTGCCGGCGCCATCGGCCAGCACCACGCCAGTGCCGGAATCGGCAATGTGACCAGACAGGAAGTTCATGGCCGGCGAGCCGATGAAGCCGGCCACAAAGCGGTTGACCGGCCTGTCATAGAGGTGGAGCGGGCGGCCCTGCTGCTCGATGATGCCATCGCGCATGACCACGACCCAGTCGGCCATGGTCATGGCCTCGATCTGGTCATGGGTGACATAGACCGAGGTGGCGCCGAGCCGGTCATGCAAAGCGCGGATTTCCTTGCGCATCTGCACGCGCAGCGAGGCGTCCAGATTGCTCAGCGGTTCGTCGAAGAGAAACGCCTTGGGATTGCGGATGATGGCGCGGCCCATGGCCACGCGCTGCCGCTGGCCGCCGGACAGCTGCCGGGGATAGCGACCCAGCAGGCTCGTCAGCCCGGTCGTGGCCGCCACCTCGGCCGCCTTCTGTTTGGCGTCAGCCTTGTTCACGCCATGCAGGCGCAGGGAATAGGTGAGGTTCTCCTCCACCGTCATATGCGGATAGAGCGCATAGCTCTGAAACACCATGGCAATGTCGCGGTGCCGGGGCGGCACGCCGTTCATCGCCTTGCCGGCAATGCGCAGCTCGCCCGAGCTGATGGATTCCAGCCCGGCAATGGCGCGCAGCAGGGTGGACTTGCCGCAACCGGAGGGGCCGACCAGGGCGACGAAACTGCCCTTGTCGATGGTCAGGGAAATGCCCTTGAGAGCGTGGAAAATCCCATAATGCTTCTGGATATCGCGCATTTCGATCTGAGCGGTCATTTGAGGGCTCCCGAGGTGAGGCCGGATACGATGCGGCGCTGCAGGATGACAAAGGCGACAAGGATCGGCGTCACATAGATGGCCGAATAGGCCATGATGGCGCTCCAGTCGGTGGAGTTGGGGCCAAGAAAGCCGGAGAGACCAACGCTGGCCGGCTGCAAAGCAGGGCTCTGGATGATCGACTTGGAGTAGATATATTCGCCAAAGGCGCTCATGAAGGTGAGGATGGCGCAGACCAGGATGCCGTTGCGGGCCAAAGGCAGCACGATGAAGAAGAAGGCGCCGACGCGCGAATTGCCGTCCACCAAAGCGGCCTCTTCAAGTTCGCGCGGCACGCTCATGAAGGTGGCGCGGACCAGCACCACGAAGAAGGGCATGGCCTTGGCCGCCGCCGCCAGCACGACCGCTGTGCGCGGATAGCTGAGCAGGCCGACCTGGTTGAACCCGACAAAGAGCGGCGTGATCATCACCGATGCCGGCAGCACCTGCAGCATCAGCACGAAGAACAGGCCGACATCGATCCAGTTGTTGCGATAGCGGGCCAGCACATAGGCGCAGCCGGTGCCCAGCACCACGGTAATGGCGGTGACGCCGCTGGCGATCAGCACCGAGTTCCACAGATAGGTGGGCATGGCGCGCCGGGCCCAGACCTCGGGATAGATGCCCGGATTGGGATTGTTGGGCCAGAAGGTGGGCGGATTGGCGAACATTTCCGAGCCGGTTTTGAGGCTGGTGACATACATCCAGTAGAGCGGGAACAGGTAGACCGCGGCCAGCGCCAGGGCGACGGTGAGCAGGATCCAGGGCGTATAGGTCCGGGTCATCCGCGCACCTCGTGGCGGGTGGAGCGGACATAGACGACCGAGGCAAACAGCACGAGCAGGAACATCATCACCGATACCGTGGCGCCCTTGGCGAAATCGTAGAGCTGGAAACTGAGCTGCCAGGACCAGTAGCCGGCAACGTTGGAAGTATTGGCCGGCCCGCCTTCGGTCAGCGCGGGGAAGAGGTCGAACTGCTGCAGCGTGCCGATCAGGCCGAGCGACAGCACGGCGCCGATGGTCGGGCGCATCAGCGGCAGGGTGATGGTCCAGAAGCGTTGCAGGGCGTTGGCGCCATCGAGTTCGGCCGCCTCGTAGAGGTCGCGCGAAATGGCGGCCAGCCCCACCGAGAGCAGCAGCATGTTGAAGGCAAGGCCCAGCCAGATATTGGCAATGATGACGGCCCAGATGGAAAAGTTCGGGTCCGATTTCCAGAATACATTGGCGTCGATAATGCCGAGCGCCTTGAGGATGACGTTGAGCACGCCATAGTCGCCAGCGAGAATGAAGCTCCAGATGCCGCCGACCACGAGGCCCGGCATGACCCAGGAGACCAGGAACAGGCCGCGAATGGTGGATGCGCCGGGAAAATCCTGCGCGAAAAACAGCGCCAGCGCGAAGCCGAGCACGAACTGGCCGGTCATCGAGCCGAAGACAAAGACCAGTGTATTGCGCGTCACCAGCCAGAATTCGGGCTGCTGCACCACAGCGACGTAATTGTCGAAGCCGACAAAGGGGCGGAACAGCTCGCCCAGGGTGAACATGTCCACCTGCTGGAAGCTCATCAGCACATTGTAGACTAGGGGCGCGCCGGCCAGAGCGAGCAGGAAAAGCAGGGCAGCGCCGACCAGCAGGATATCAAACCCCACCCCGTCCCGCAGCCAGCTGAAAAATCGCGACACCGTATCCTCCAAGGGAGCTGAACAGAAAATGCCGGCCAGAGCTTGGCTCCGGCCGGCCCAGTCGGGAGGACTAGTTGAAGATGCCGTCTATGGTGGTCTGGGCCTGGTTCAGCGCGTCCATGGACGACATCTGACCGGTCAGGGCCTGCTGTTCGGCATCGTAGATGGCCTTGGAGATCTTCTGCCATTCCGGATGCGGCCCGCGTGGCTGGGCATATTGCAGCTGCTCCTGGAAGACCTTGAGGGCGGCATCCTTCTTTTCAATGCCGGTCACGGGCAGCGGGATATCGCCGCGCGCGGGCAGGTTGCCGAATTCGGGGAAGATGCGGTCTTCCTGGCTCACGAAATATTCGAGCAGGCGGAAGGCCTCGTCGGGATGGGCCGTATTGGCCATGATGCCCCAGTTGAAGCCACCCAGAGCCGAGGAACGCTCATCGCCGTCCTCGATGGTGGGCAGCAGCGCCACGCCCCAGTCGAACTTGGCATCCTCGACCATGCGGTCGATTTCCCAGGGGCCGGAAATGGCCATGGCGGCATTGCCGGAATTGAAGACGCCGGTGGAGTCCCACTGGCCCAGGCTCAGCACGTCGCGCGAGGCATAGCCGCTGTCGATCAGGCCCTTCCAGATATCGAGCACCTTGGCGGCACCCTCGGTATTGACCTTGTCGGCGCCACCACCGGACATCTGGATCACTGGCAGGAACTGGAACGTGCCCTCTTCACCGGCACGGGCCGAGAAGGTGATGCCATAGACATTGTTGGCCGGGTCGGTGAGCTTTTCGGCATATTCGGCGACCTGGGCCCAGGTCTGGGGTGGCTCGGTCAGGCCGGCCGCGGCGAACATGTCCTTGTTATAGAAGATGCCGATGGTGTCGGTATATTTGGGCAGGCCGAACAGCTTGCCGTCCCAGGTCACCGAATTGAGCGGCCCCTCGAAATATTCCGCCTTGCTGACGATCTCGGAGCCGGCGACGCGGTCGGTGATGTCGAGCATGGCGCCGCGCGACGAGAACAGCGCGAAATCGGGATTGTCGAACGAGACGATGTCGGGCGCATTGCCGGTGGCGAAGGCGCGCAGCGTTTCGTTGACGATCTCGTCAAACGGGATGCCGCGATACTCGACCACGATATCCTCATTGGCGTCGTCGAACTCCTTGGAATAGGTGTCCGCGATGCCCGGCCGGTCGACCCCGTCAATCGACCAGACGGTCAGTTTCACCTGCGCGAAAGCCGGTGTGGCTGCGACCAAAGCGCCGACGGCCAAGCCGGCCAGTAGACCCAGTTTAGACAAGTGCATTATATCCTCCCTTGCGGCCTCGGCCGCGCTGCATACCGCTCGGGTTCCTCTTCCCTTGCGGCTTTCCTCGCTGCCACGGGCGGTTGCAACGCCTGTGGCAGCACTCCTTAGACCTCCTGAAGCACCTCTTGCCTGTTGGCGTGGGCGAGTGCATCGCCGCCGCAGGATTGGCGCACCACGAGATGGCATGGCAGCGTGCGGATGCCCGGCTCGACCGGCTTGCCTTCGGCAAGGTCGAGGATCAGGCGGCCGGCCACGCGGCCGAGTTCGATGAGATTCATGTCCACCGTGGTCAGCGGCGGCCGCGTCGCGGCAGCGACGATTTCCCAATTGTCAAAGCCGATGACCGAGACGTCGGCCGGTACGGCGACACCGCGTTCGCGCAGCGCGTCCACGACCCCGCGCGCGATCTGGTCATTGCCGCAGAAGATGGCGTCGGGCGGGGTGCCTGCCTGCCAGAGCTGGCTTACTGCCGCGTGGCCCCAGGCTTCCGACCAGCTGCCGTGCAGCACCGGGGCCTCTGCGCCCGCAGCCGCGCGGAAGGCGCCGGCCCGGGCGGCGACCGAGGCAAAGCTTTCCGGCCCGGTCACATGCACCAGCCGCCTGCGCCCGAGCCCGAGCAGCCATTGCGTGGCCAGTCGCGCGCCCTGCGCATCGTCGGATACCAGGGTCACTGCATCGGCTGGGCCTTCGGTAAAGGCATAGACAACCGGCACCGGCAGGTCGGACAGATCGACCGGCAGGCGGCGGTCGATGCGCTTGCCGGTGGCGATGATGCCATCGACCTGCTTGTCGAGCATGGCATCGACATGGATCTTGCCCAGGGCGGCATCATCTTCGATGCCGCAGAGAAAGACCGACACGCCGCGGTCAACCAGCGCTGCGTTGATGCCGGCCATGACCGGCAGGGTGAAGCGGCCATAGGTGTCGTTGGTCAGCAGGCCAATGGTGAAGCTGCGCTGCTGGGTCAAGGCGCGGGCCATGGCATTGGGCCGGAAGCCCAGCGCAGCCGCGGTCTGCTTGACGCGGGTGCGGGTCGCCTCGGTCATGCGACCGGTATCGTTGAGCGCCTTGGAGGCCGTGGCAACGCTGACGCCGGCAACGCGGGCGACGTCATAGATGCGTATCCGCTCTGCCTTGGCCACGTCCACATACCTCAAAGGAAAACCCTTTTCTCACACTAGGTAAAACGGTTTCTCACGATGCGTCAATAGTCATACTTATCAAGCCGCCTGCACGTGTTCGCCGCCACGGGCGGCCTTGAGATGGTTGAGGGCGTGCACCTGGCCGGTCATTTCCAGGGCATCGCGATAGACCGGGTCGTGCCAGCCCTCGATGTCGATCGAGCCGCTATAGCCGGCCAGGCGCAGCTCGGAGATCACGTCGGTCCAGTTACTGTCGCCAAAGCCGGGCGTGCGCATGAAGACGAACTTTTCCTTGCCGAAAATGCCGTGCTCGCGGATCACCTCCCAGCGCACGGTGGCGTCCTTGCCGTGCACGTGGAAAAACTTGTGGGCCCATTTGCGGATCTGCGGCAGCGGATCAATGAGATAGACCAGCTGGTGGCAGGGCTCCCATTCCAGGCCGATATTGTCGTCCGGCGTCTCGTTGAACATCAGTTCCCAGGCATCGGGATTGTGGGCGATGTTCCAGTCGCCTGTGGCCCAGTTGCCATCCATGGCGCAGTTCTCAAAGGCAATGCGGACGCCCTTGTCGGCCGCGCGCTTGGCCAGTTCGCTCCACACCTGCCTGTAGCGCGGCAGGCTGTCGGTCAGTTTCTGGTTGCGGATGCGGCCGGTAAAGCCGGCGACGCAGGTGGCGCCGAAATGGTGGGCATTGTCGATGCAGTCCTTCCAGCCCTGCAGGGTCTGGCGGTCCATCTCCTGGTCCTCGAGCGGATTGCCGAACATGCCCAGCGTCGAGATGGTGATGTCACGATCCCCGATCGCGTCGAGGCTACGCTTGCCCAGTTCGGCCAGGTCCTGGCCATTGGTGGTCTGCCAGAAGAAGGGCTCGAAGCTCTCAAAGCCGAGATCGGCAATGGCGGCAATATTGTCGGCGGCCTTGCCGGCGCTGGCCTGGATCATGGTGCCGATGCGGATCGACTTGGCGGGGTTGGTCACGGTGCGGTTTCCTGGGCTTGGATGAGGACGCGCTGGCGGGTGCGGGCGCTTTGGATGGCGCCAAAGACCATGGCCAGGCTCTTGATATTGTCGCTGCCGGCGGTTTCCGGCTGGCGCCCCGCGGCAATCGCCGCGAGGAATTCGGCGATGACGCTGGCATGGCCTTCGGTCAGGGTGGCGTCTGCGGCTTCGGGCACAGCGAGCGGGACGAGGTCGCGGAAAAAGCCGGACTCGCCGGCCACCTGGTGGGCCTCGAAGCGCTCAAGCCCATCCCAGAGCAGCGTGCCCCTGGTGCCGACGATGCGCCAGGCGCCTTCCCAGCTGGTATTGGCGCCCTCGGCGCACCAGGATCCGCGATAGTTGAAGACGATATCGCCGGCGAATTCGAAAATCGCATTGGCCGCGGCGCCATGGGCGTACCAGGAGCCGGGCGGATTGGTCTCAAGGCAATAGACGGCCTGGGGCGCCGTGCCGGCCATGAAGCGCGCCGCGTCGAGGGTATGGATGGCCATGTCGAGCAGCAGGACATTGTCCATCTGCTCGCGGAAGCCGCCGAAATGGGCGCCGACGAAGAAATCGCAATGCAGGGCGGTGAGCTGGCCGAGCGCGCCGCTCTCGATGACCTGGCGGATGCGGCGGATGCCGGCCACAAAGCGCCGGTTCTGCACCACCGCGTGGATGCGCCCGGCCGCCCGGGCCTGGGCCAGCATTGCCTGTGCATCGTCCAGCGCCGGCGCCATCGGCTTTTCGGTCAGCACGTGGCAGCCATGGCGGAGGCCGGTGGCCACGACATGCGGGCGCGCCGAGGGCACGGCGACATCGAACAGCAGGTCGGGGCGGGCCTGGGACAGGACGGCGTCGAGGTCGGTGCCGATAATGGCATCCGGCAGGCCGAATTCGGCGGCCCGGGCCGCAGCGGTTGCCGCATCGATATCGACCAGGCCGACGACCTCGACCTGCCCCTTGAGCAGGGGACTATCGGCCAGGGCGGACAGCCAGCCTTTGGACATGGCTCCGCAACCCACGAGCACGGCTTTCAACGACACCAGCAATCCTCCCGAACAGGGCAGCAGCCGTCTTGGAGCGGCGTGTCTGCATGTTCCCGTAAACGTTTACGACGCTACAATTGACGGTCAAAGCATGTCAAGAGTGCTCCGTAAACGTTTTTGGCACGATCGGCGTGGAACAGGGTGGCAGCGTCAATGAAGGGCATCCGCAGGCTGGCGCAACAGCTCGACATCTCGATTGGCACGGTGTCGCGGGCGCTCAATGGCCGCTCCGATGTCAGCGAGGAGACGCGGCGTCGGGTCATCGAGGCCGCGGCGGCCATGGGCTATGCGCCCAATCAGGCCGGGCGCAGCCTGCGCCAGGGCAATACCAATGCCGTGGGCTTCATGATCGAGCTGGGCTCGGACGCCGGCAGCAATAACGACAATTTCTTTCTGGGCGTGTTCGACGGCGTGCAGTCGGCCCTGGCGCGCCACCATCTCGACCTTGTCGTGCTGCCCTGCGCCACCGACGAGGATCCCACCCAATATGTGCAGCGCATGATCGCGCGCCATCTGGTGGATGCCATGATCATCTCGGCCACCCATCGCAAGGATACGCGCATCGACGTGCTGCAGGCGGCGCGCCTGCCCTTCATCACGCTGGGCCGCTCGGCCACCGAGGGCGAACATCCCTGGATCGATCTCGATTTTGCCGGGGTCGCCCGGCGCGCGGTGGACCGGCTCGCCGCCGCCGGACATCGTCGCATCGCGGTGGCCGTGCCCAGCAATGACATCAATCTGGGTTTTGTCTTTCTCGACAGCTACAAGAGCGCGCTGACGGCCAATGGCCTTCCTTTCGATCCAGAGCTGGTGTTCCGGGTCCCCTCGTCCGAGCAGGGCGGCTATCAGCTGGGGCATGACATCTGCGCCATGGGCGATCGTCCCAGCGCAGTGGTGCTCAATTATGAACTGCTGGCGCTGGGGCTTTATCGCCGGCTGGGAGAATCGGGGCTGACGCCCGGCCGCGACCTGGCGGTTATCGGCTTTCGCGAGGGGCCGGCCTCCCGCTTTCTGGCGCCGACACTCACCTGTTTCCGGCTGTCCCTACGCGAGCTGGGCATTGCGCTGGGCGAAGCGCTGCTGGCCTCGATGCCGGCCTATGCGGAAATCTACCCCCAGGGCATCGTGCGACGCATCTGGCCGATGGAACTGGTGGCCGGCGAAAGCGACCGCGCCTGAGCGCGACGCGATGCCGATAAAAATCGGGGCCCGGATCGCCCCGAGCCCCCAGCCTGTGCTGGAGTCTCAGGCGCTCCGGGCCCCCGATAGTTCGGTCGGGCGGATAGCTCTTGCCCGCCCATCAAATTGTCGTCCGCGACGGCTAGAAGCGGTAGTTGACGCCGGCGCGGACGACACCAAAGCGCTGGCTGATGTCCTGGCTGCCGCCGGGCAGGCCGTTATAGGTCTGGGTGCCCAGATCGACATAGAGCAGCTCGGCCTTGAGCGAGATCTGGTCGGTGGCCTGGGCCTCAAGGCCGGCGCCGACGGTCCAGCCGATATGGTTGGCGGACTGCGAGGTAACCACATTGGTCGTGCTGGTCAGGCTGGCGGTGCCGCGGCCGGCGGCAAAGCCCGCCGTCAGATAGGGCATTACCGAGCCAAAGGTCAGGCCGGCGCGACCACGAATGGTGCCATAGACATCCATGCCGGATTTCTGCTTGCCGTTGACGCCCAGGTCCCGCTCATGGCCGATCGAGGCGAGCTGGATATCGGCTTCGCCGCCCAGCACGACGCCGCCCATATCCATGTTATAGCCAGCCTGGCCGCCAAACTGCCAGCCGCCGGAATTGTCTTCGGTGCGGACGCCGCCGCCTGTGGGCTGGCGGGTCAATGTGCCCCAGCCGTAACCGGCATTGACGCCGGCATAAAAACCTTCCCAGCTCGAGGCCGGTGCGGCCGAATACATGGGGCTGGCGCCGCTGTTCCAGCCGAGATCGGCGGCCTGGGCGGCGGTGGACAACAGCAGCAGGGCAGCAATGGAAAGGGCCTGGCGCTTCATGGGGGTAACCTCGTCTAAAGGGATGCTGAACTTTCCCCTAAAATGCGATGCGATCCGTTAATACCTCGGTAAGGAACAAGGTTAACGCCATGCCGTAGCGCATGGCTGGCGTTCACTTTTGTGCGGGAACTTATTGGGGCATGCGTGCGCGTTGCTCCGACCCGCAGGGGCCGGCTCTCGATCAACGCTGTGCTGAAAATGGTGCCCCCCGCCGGACTCGAACCGGCACGCCTTGCGGCGGAGGATTTTGAGTCCTCTGCGTCTACCATTCCGCCAGAGGGGCACGGCATGGTCTCTAAACCAGGATGGGTTGGTCTGCAACGGGGTTTTGCGGTGGCTCAGCCGGCAAGCGCCAGGCGGGCGAGATAGACCGTGAGCACGCCCACGGCCATGGCGGCAAAGAGGTTTTTGGTCAGCCAATAGGCCAGCGTCGTGGCTGCGGCGGCGATGATGTCGGCGAGGCTCCCACTGACCAGTGCCGGGGCCACCAGGGCCGCGAGCACCGCGCCGGGAACGTGGCGGAGCCAGGCGGCGGCAAAGCCGTGCCGCGGCAGCCGATTGGCCAGCAGCAAGCCGCCCGCCTTGGTGGCCAGGGTCACCAGGGCCATGCCGGCAATGGCCAGCAGCGCTTCGGGGCTAGTCCACATGGCGGACCTTGTCGGCAAGGGCACCGGCGAGGCTGCCGGTGATGCCGCCGATCAGGATATACCAGCTGCCCTCGATCAGCCGTGCGGCGAGGATGGCGCTGAGCGCGGCGACGGTCCAGGGCAGGAGGTCGGCCCGGCCCTTCCACACGCCCAGCAGCAGCGCCAGGAAGGCGGCGGTAAAGGCGAAGTCGAGGCCATAGCGGGTCGGGTCATCGATGGCCGAGCCGAGCTGGTGGCCGAGCAGGGTGGTTGCCATCCAGACGGTATAGGTCAGCACACCGCCGCCGAGCAGGAAGGCGACGCTGCCACTGCCGCGCTGCATGGCCAGCATGGTGATGGCCCAATTTTCGTCGGACACAAAGAACATCAGCCCGGCGCTGCGGCCGACGCGGCCGGGGGGAAACAGCGGGCGCAGCGTCGCGGTCAGCAGCAGGTAGCGCAGGTTGATGACGAGCGCAGCAATGACCAGCGGGCCGATGGGCAGGCTGGCAGGCGTGGCGGTCCACAGGTCGAGCGCCACGAACTGGGCCGAGCCGGCAAAGACCAGGCCGCTCATCAGCAGCACGTCAAGCATGGTCATGCCGGCGCCGCGGGCCAGCACGCCCCAGACCAGGCCATAGGCGCCCACCGAGATGACCACGGGCAGGCAGGCGCGGGCGCCGGCAAGAAAGGCGGTGGCAAAGCGGGCAGGGGGCACGGTGGTCATGGCAAAGCACTAGCGCCCCGCGCGCATCGGCGCATCGACAAAGTAACGTCAGGAGGATGACTTGTGCTGATCACTGCCATTCGTGGCGCTGATAGAGGGGTCAAGATCGGCGTTGACGGCCCCAAAAGCACGGCATAGAGACTGCGCCTACGGCATCTCCAAGCTTCCCCGGCCCGTCCAGCCAGCCCTCCCGCTCCGGAGGGTAAATCGGTCCCTGCAGGCGCCTGAACCCAGGTTCAGCGTGGTCTGCCCTCGGGGCCGGTGACGGATGCGCCTTGTCCTGTGATCTTGGAGTGTTCAGATGATTGCCCAGTCCCGCCCGCTCTGGCAGCGGTTCGCCTTGTTCCTCGTGCCGCTGATGGCGGCCAATATCCTGCAGGCGCTGTCGGGCACAGTCAGCGCCATCTATGTCGGGCAGATGATCGGCGTGGATGCGCTGGCGGCCACGGCGACCTTCTTTCCCATCCTGTTCTTCCTGCTCAGCTTCCTCATCGGGCTGTCCTCGGGGTCCACCGTGCTGATCGGCCAGGCCTGGGGCGCGCGCAATATCGACAAGGTCAAGCAGGTGGCCGGCACCACGCTGATGACGGCCTTTGTCATGGGCGTGGTGGTGGCGGTGGTCGGGGTGACCTGGACCGACCAGATCCTCAGCGTCCTGGGTGTGCCGGCCGATATCGCGCCGATCACCGCCAGCTATGCGCGCATCATGCTGGCCAGCATGCCCGGCTTTTTCCTCTTCATCGTGGCCACCTCGGTGCTGCGCGGGGTGGGCGATACCATGACGCCGCTGTTCTCGCTGATCCTGTCGCTGGCCGTCACCGCGCTGGTGACGCCGGCGCTGATCCAGGGCTGGTTCGGCCTGCCGCAGCTGGGCGTCAACGCGGCCGCGGCGGCCTCCATCTCCGGCTTCCTGACCGTGCTGGTGTTCCTGTTTGTCTATCTGCGGGCCCGCAGCCTGCCGCTGGCGCCCGATGCCAAGCTGCTGGCCGCCATGCTGCATCCCGATTTCAAGCTGCTGGGGCTGATCCTGCGGCTGGGCCTGCCGGCCGGGCTGCAGATGGTGGTGTCGTCGATTTCGGGCATTGTGGTGGTCGGGCTGGTCAACCGCTTCGGCTCGGATGCCACGGCGGCCTATGGGGCGCTGGGCCAGGTGATGAGCTATGTGCAGTTTCCCGCCATGTCGATCGGCATTGCCGCCTCGATCTTCGGGGCCCAGGCGATCGGCGCGGGCAAGATCGACCAGCTCGGCGCCATTACCCGCACGGGCCTGGTCATGAATGTGGTCATCACCGGCTCGCTGGTGCTGCTGGCCTATCTCTTCAGCCAGCATCTGGTGGCCCTGTTCATCACCGATCCGGCAGTGATCGAGATGGCCGAGACGCTGCTGCATGTGGTGCTGTGGAGCATTGTCGCCTTTGGCGGCAGCGTGGTGTTTTCCGGCGTCATGCGCTCGAGCGGCACGGTGATCGCGCCCATGGTGCTGTCGCTGTTCTGCATCCTCTGCATCGAGCTGCCCGGCGCGATTGTGCTCAGCCAGACCAGCCTGGGCCTGAGTGGCATCTGGGTGGCCATGGCGGCCGGCTTTACCATGATGCTGGTGCTGCAGGGCGCCTGGTACCTGCTGGTCTGGCGCAAGAAGACCATCGTGGCGCTGGTCTAAAGCTACTCCCGCCAGGCAATAAAAAAGGCCCGCATCGCTGCGGGCCTTTGCTTGTGATGCGCGCTGCCTAGAACTGGCCGTGGCAGTGCTTGAACTTCTTGCCCGAGCCACAGGGGCAGGGGGCGTTGCGGGCCACCCCGACCAGCAGCTTGGGATCGATCGGCTTGAGCGAGGGATCGCTGCCGGTGGCGCCCAGCGAGTCGGCGATGGTATCGCCGCCATCGGCGTCGTTCTCGCCGGTCAGCGGGTCGATATGGGTTTCGCGCAGGGCGGTGAGGTCGGGCTGGGGCGGCGCCACCGGGCGCGGCTGCAGCTCGACATGGCTGAGCTGGGTGGTCACCAGTTCGCGCAGGTTTTCCAGCAGGCTATGGAACAGCTCATAGGCTTCCTGCTTGTATTCGTTGAGCGGATCGCGCTGGGCGATGCCGCGCCAGCCGACCACCTTGGAGAGGTGATCGAGCGTTACCAGGTGCTCGCGCCAGAGCCCGTCGATCGACTGCAGCACGATGGACTTTTCCACCTGGCGCATCACCGTGGGGTTGGCCGAGCCGGCCGCTGCCATGGCGGCAATGGTGCGGGCTTCCTTGGCGGCGGCATGGGCGTCGGCGGCCTCGACCAGGCGCTGGGTGACGATTTCGGCGTCGATGCCCTCCTCGTCGGCCCATTCCTGCACCGGCACGTCGATATTGAGATAGGTCTTGGCAGCGGCCTGCAGCTGCTCGGTCTTCCACTGCTCGGGATAGGCGCGCGGCGGAATGGCCTTGGTGACGATGGTTTCCACCACGTCGCGACGCATGTCGGCGACGATCTCGGAAATGTCTTCGGCATCCATCATTTCGAGGCGCTGTTCGAAGATCACCTTGCGCTGATCGTTCATCACGTCGTCGTATTTGAGGATGTTCTTGCGGATGTCGAAATTGCGCGCCTCGACCTTGCCCTGGGCCCGCTCGATGGCCTTGGACACCCAGGGATGGGTGATGGATTCGCCCTGTTCGAGCCCCAGCTTGCCGAGCATGGAATCCATGCTGTCGACGGGAAAGATGCGCATCAGGTCGTCCTGCAGGCTCAGGAAGAAGGCCGAATGGCCCGGATCGCCCTGACGGCCGGAACGGCCGCGCAGCTGGTTGTCGATGCGGCGGCTTTCATGGCGCTCGGTGCCGATCACCATCAGGCCGCCGGCAGCCAAGGCCTTGGCCTTGTCCTCGGCAATGGTGCGCTTGATCTCGGCGATCTTGGCGTCGCGCTCGGCACCCTCGAGGCCGCTGGCCTCCTTTTCGATGCGCATTTCCAGATTGCCGCCGAGCTGGATGTCGGTGCCGCGGCCGGCCATGTTGGTGGCAATGGTGATGGCGCCGGGCAGGCCGGCATCGGCGACGATAAAGGCTTCCTGCTCATGGTGACGGGCATTGAGCACGTTCATGGAGCCGACATTCTTGGCCCGCAGCAGCTCGGCCAGCATTTCGGACTTTTCGATCGAGGTGGTGCCCACCAGCACGGGCTGGCCGCGATCCTGGCACTGCTTGATCAGGTCGGCGATGGCGTTGAACTTTTCCTCGGCGGTGCGGAAGATGGCGTCCTCGTCATCGACGCGCATCACCGGCAGGTTGGTGGGAATGGTCACCACGTCGAGCTTGTAGATGTCGGCGAATTCCTCGGCCTCGGTGGCCGCCGTACCGGTCATGCCGGCCAGCTTTTCGTAGAGGCGGAAATAATTCTGGAAGGTGATCGAGGCCAGGGTCTGGTTTTCCGGCTGGATCTTGACGTGTTCCTTGGCTTCGAGCGCCTGGTGCAGGCCTTCCGAGTAGCGGCGGCCGGGCATCATGCGGCCAGAAAACTCGTCGATGATCACCACTTCGCCGCCTTCGGGCGTCTGGCGAACAATGTAGTCCTTGTCCTTGCGGAACAGCTTGTGGGCGCGCAGAGCCGAATTGGCGTGGTGCACCAAAGCGACGTTTTCCACGTCATACATGGACTCGGACTTCAGCAGGCCGTCCGCCGCCAGCCGGGCCTCGAGCTTTTCGATGCCGGCATCGGTGAAGGTGGCCGAGCGCTGCTTCTCGTCGAGCTCGAAATCGTCTTCCTCGATGATGGGCATCAGCGCGTCGATGGTGGTGTAGAGCGTGGTGCGGTCTTCGGAAGGACCCGAAATGATCAGCGGGGTGCGCGCCTCGTCGATCAGGATGGAGTCGACTTCGTCGACGATGGCAAAGGCGTGGCCGCGCTGGGCCATCTGCTCGCGGGTATATTTCATATTGTCGCGCAGATAATCGAAGCCGAGCTCGTTATTGGTGCCGTAGGTGATGTCGGCAGCGTAGGCGGCCTTGCGCTCCATGTCGGTCATGCCGTGCACGATGATGCCGGTGGTCAGGCCGAGGAAATTGTAGACCTGGCCCATCCAGGCGGCGTCGCGCTTGACCAGGTAGTCATTGACGGTCACCAGGTGGGCGCCGCGGCCGGTCAGTGCATTTAGATACATTGGCAGCGTCGCCACCAGGGTCTTGCCCTCACCGGTACGCATTTCGGCAATGCCGCGCTCGTTCATCACCATGCCGCCGATCAGCTGCACGTCGAAGTGGCGCATGCCGAGCACGCGCTTGCTGGCCTCGCGCACGGTGGCAAAGGCGGGGACGATCAAATCATCGAGATCGGCGCCCTGGGCCAGCTGCGCCTTGAATTCGGCCGTGCGGGCCTGCAGGTCGGCGTCGCTGAGCTTTTCAAGTTCGCTCTCGAGCGCATTGATGGCGGCGACCTTGCCCTGATACCGCTTGACGTGCCGATCGGATGTCGACCCGAAAATCCGCCGGGCGAGTGCAGCAAGTGCCATATGTCAGGTCCTTCGATGACTCATCGGGCGCAATGTGGGGGGCGGGTCGAGCCCCGCAGGCCATCGTCAGCGCGATGAGAAAGCCTTTCGGGCTTTGAATGTATGTATCTCCGCCGAGCGACGGAAAAGCGCGTGAGATGTAAGAGCGGGCCCTTGTCTTGTCAACGTCAGCGAAATCGGCGACACCTGCCGTGAGCTGCCGGAATCCGGGCAGAAATGGGGCCAATGCCCTTTGGTTGGTGACGCAGGACGGCCTGGCGCATTTTTGCCCCGTTATCGTGTCAGCCAGCCAGTCAGAAATCTGTGGCCCGCAATTGCCCGCCACCAATTAGCCTTCTGCCATCAGGCAGCTTCGGCCAAGGAGATCGATACGATGACGTTTTTTCCACGGCGCTTCATGCGCACCGCCGGCCTGCTGGCCACCATGCTGGCCGCGACGGCGCTGACGCCCGCCTTTGCCCAGGATGCGGCGCCTGCTGCCGATGCTGCCGCCGCGCCTGTGGCCGCCGTTGCGCCTGAAACCGTGATCGCCACGGTGGCCGGTTCGCCCATTACCGAGGCCGATCTGAGCTTTGCCGCCGAGGACCTGGCCCAGGAACTGCAGCAGATGCCACCCGACCAGCGCAAGCCCTTCCTGCTGCGCGTGCTCATCGACATGAAGGTGATGGCCCAGGCCGGCGCCGCTGCCGGCATGGCCGATACGCCGCTGTTCCAGCAGCGCCTCGAATATCTCAAGGATCGCAGCCTGCGCCGCGCCTATTTCGCCGAGCAGATCGCTGCCGGCGTGACTGAAGAAGCCGTGCGGGCCGAGTATGACAAGTTTGTCGCCGACTTCACCCCGGCCCCCGAAATCCGCGCCAGCCACATCCTGGTGCCGACCGAGGAAGAGGCCAAGGCGATCAAGGCCGAGCTCGATGGCGGCGCTGACTTTGTCGCCCTGGCCAAGGAAAAGTCGATCGATCCGGGTGCCGCCAATGGCGGCGATCTGGGCTTTTTCGGCGCCGGCAGCATGGTTGCCCCGTTCGAGACCGCGGCCTTTGCCCTCACCGATATCGGCCAGGTCTCCGAGCCGGTCGAATCCCAGTTCGGCTGGCATGTGATCCGGCTTGAAGAAAAGCGCGAATCCGCCCCGCCGGCCTTCGAGCAGGTCGCGCCGCAGCTGCAGCAGCAGCTGCTGATGACCACCTTTGACGAGACTGTCGCCACGCTGATGGAAGGCGTTGCCGTCGACATCCCCGATGCCGCGCTGGCCGCTGCCGTCGCCGGCCAGAGCGAGACGGCCCCGCCGGCCGCGCAGTAGACCGATCCGGCGCCCGGGGCCATCAGCCCCGGGCGCGTGTCCATCCCGGTGGCCGGGCAGCCGCCTGCGGATGCGGCTGCCCGCTTGCGAATGGCCTCTGTTTGAGGCAAACCCAAGGCCTGTCCGCTCCCCAGGAAAGTTCGTTCGATGGCCCATCCGGTTTCCCCGCTCGCCCCCAAATCCTATCCGGAACTGCCGGCCATTGCCGGGGTGCGCTTTGCCACGGCCGAAGCGGGCATCAAGTACAAGAACCGCACCGATGTGCTGCTGATGGCGTTCGATGCCGGCACCACCGCGGCGGGCGTGGTCACACAGTCCAAATGCTCCTCGGCGGCGGTGGACTGGTGCAAGGCCAATCTGCCCGGCGGGCTGGCGCGGGGCCTCGTGGTCAATTCGGGCAATGCCAATGCCTTTACCGGCGCCAAGGGCCAGCAGAGCGTGCAGCTGACGGCCGAACTGGCCGCCAAGGCGCTGGGCTGCTCGACCGCCGAAATTTTCCTTGCCTCGACCGGGGTGATCGGCGAGCCGCTCGACGCCAACAAGTTTGCCGGCGTGCTCGACGAAATGGCGACGCGGCTGGGCGATACGCCCTGGATGGACCCGGCCAAGGCCATCATGACCACCGATACCTTCCCCAAGCTGTTTGGCGCGACGCTCGATATCGACGGCGTCGAGGTGCGCATCAATGGTATTGCCAAGGGAAGCGGCATGATCGCGCCGGACATGGCCACCATGCTGAGCTTTGTCGTCACCGACATGCCCATTGCCGCCCCGGTGCTGCAGGCGCTGCTGAGCCGGCATGTGGCAACGAGCTTCAACGCCGTTACCGTGGACAGCGATACCTCCACCTCCGATACGCTTTTGGCCTTTGCCACCGGCAAGGCAGCGGTCGAGCCGATCGAGAGCCTTGATGATCCGCGCGCCGAAATCTTCGGCGAGGCGCTGCGCGACGTGCTGTTCGACCTGGCCATCCAGGTGGTGCGCGATGGCGAAGGCGCCACCAAGCAGGTTTCCGTGCATGTCGAGGGCGCCACGTCCGACGCCTCGGCCTTCCGCATTGCCAAGTCGATCGCCGACTCGCCTCTGGTCAAGACCGCCATTGCCGGCGAGGACGCCAATTGGGGCCGCGTGGTCATGGCCGTGGGCAAGGCGGGCGAGCCGGCCGACCGCGACAAGCTGTCGATCCGCTTCGGCGACCTGCTGGTCGCCAAGGATGGCGAGCGCGCGCCGATCTATGACGAGGCCGCGACCTCAGCCTATATGAAGGGCGAGGATCTCGAGCTGACTGTCAGCCTTGGGCTCGGCGAGGGCCGGGCGACGGTTTATACCTGCGACCTGACGCATGGCTATATCACCATCAATGGCGATTACCGGAGCTAGTCATGGGTCTGCCTGACGCGGCGGTTTTCGAGCGGTCCGGCCTTGCCGCCTGGCCCGGCATCGAGGTCGACTGGGATGGCGGCTGGGTGCGCCGGGCTGCCGGCGGCTATACCAAGCGAGCCAATTCCGTGCAGTGCCTCGACCCGACCGATGACGGCAATGTCGAGGCCCGGATTACTGCGGCCGTGGCCTGGTTTACCGCCCGCGACCTGCCCCCGGTCTTCCGCATGACGCCGCTGGCCGGCCCCGACCTCGCCGCGGCGCTGGACCGGCTGGGCTGGCGCAGCATCGACGCCAGCTACCAGTTTGCCATGGCGCTGGATCCGGTCGAGGCCGATCCGCGCGGGCGGATCTATGACGTGCGCGATCCGGCCTTTCTGGCGGTGCAGCAGCGCCTGGCCGGCTACAGCGACGAACGGCTCGGCAAGCTCGATGCGCTGCTGGCCGCCATGACGGTGGAGGCCTCCGGCGTGGTGCTGCAGGATGATGATGGCGCGCCGGTCGCCACCGCGCTGATGGCCATCGCCGATGGCATTGTCGTCACCGGCAATGTGGTGACCGATGCCAGCCGGCGCCGCCAGGGTCATGCCGGCGCCATGATGCGCACCGGCCATGCCTGGGCCCATGCAGCCGGGGCGCGGATTGCCGCGCTCAATGTGCAGGCCGACAATGCCGGCGCCCAGGCGCTCTATCGCGGGCTCGGCTATGCACGGCAATATGACTATCACTACCGGGTTCCGGGGACGCCATGAGCCAGTCGATCCTTCTTGTCGTCGCCGGGGCGCTGGTCGATGCCGACCGCCGCGTGCTGATCGCGCAGCGGCCGGAAGGCAAGTCCATGGCCGGGCTGTGGGAATTTCCCGGCGGCAAGATCGAGCCGGGCGAAACGCCCGAGGCGGCGCTGATCCGCGAGCTTGAGGAAGAGCTGGGCGTCACCACGCACACCGCGTGCCTCGCGCCGGTAAGCTTTGCCAGCCACTCTTACGAGAAATTTCACCTGTTGATGCCACTCTATGTGTGCCGAAAGTGGCAGGGCATACCGGCGCCGCGGGAGCATATCGCACTCAAATGGGTGCGGCCGCAGGCGCTGCGCGACTATGCCATGCCGCCGGCAGACCTGCCATTGATCGCCGCCTTGTGCGATCTGCTCTAGGCAAGACCGTTCGATCTTGGGGAATTGGAATGACGGCCACGAAAATCGGTAAGTTTCTTGTCGATGAATCCGGCGCCACGGCCGTTGAATATGGCCTGCTGGCGGCGCTGATCGCCGTGGCCATCATCGGCACCTTCAGCGTGCTGGGCAACAGCGTGCAGGGCCTGTTCAACAATGGCACTGCCGGCACCCTGGACAACCAGACCGCCAAGATAAACTAACCCAAGACCAACCAGCTATTGCAGCGTGACGATCTTGTACTGCTCGCCGACCTGGACCGGGTCGCCGGGATAGAGGTCGTTGATGATGTAAAACAGCTCGGTGCCGCGCGTCAGCGCGTTCATCTGGGCGGCCAGCTTGTCGGCCGTGTCGCCGGCCTTGGCCGTGACGACGCGGACGGCCACCTTGCGGATGGCGGAGAGGTCGCTCTCGGTGGTGCGGCGGAAGCTGGCCAACGTGGCGTCAGCGCCCTGGGCAAAGCGGGGACTGTCGGCCTTGGCGGCAAAGATGAAGCGATAGACCTGGCCGTCCAGCCGCATCACCGAGACACGGAAGAACCACTGGTCGGTCTGGGCCAGGCCGGAGGCCATCTCGATGCCATTGCGGGTGTCGCTGGTGACGCTGTCGGTCTTGAGCCCGGCGATCCAGCCCGATTTGAGATAATCGGCCAGCGCCATGCTGGGCTGCACGTCGGCGCTGTCAAAGCGCACGGCTTCGCCATCGCCGGCCACCCCGACCACGGCGCTGGGGGAATTCTGCAGCGTATAGCCGGTGGGCACGGTGAAGGTGAATTTGGAGGCCGGATTGAGGAAGCGGCGGCCGACAATGGAGCCCTGCGAGGGGCTGTCGCCAAAGGTAAGGCCGGCAATCGAGTCCAGATAGCCGTCGCGGTCAACCTCGCCCAGGCCGGCCTTGCCGAACATGGTGCTGGCCGTGTCGATGGCCTTCTGGATGCGCGCGGGGGTGGAGGGATGGGAGGACAGGAACCCCTCCGTGCCCTGGCCCGAGCCGGCCGAGAAACTGGCAAAGCGGCTCATCACGCCGAGGAAGCGCGCGGCCGCCTGGGGGTCGTAGCCGGCCTTGCCGGAATATTTGATGCCTTCGCGATCGGCTTCGAGTTCCTGGTTCTGCCCGAAGGCGGCCAGGGATTCGCGGGTGCGGCTGGCCGTGGCGTCGCTCGAAGTATCGCCGCCGAAGACCGAGGTGATGACGCGATCGACAATGGCGGTGGTGCGGGTGCGGTCGGTGCGGGCCCGGGCATGGCGCAGGGTGACGTGGGCGATCTCGTGCGCCAGCACGGCGGCCAGTTCGCTGGTGTCGCTGGCCAGAGCCAGGATGCCGCGCGTCACATAGATATAGCCGCCGGGCAGGGCAAAGGCATTGACCTCGGAGGTGTCGAGGATGGTGACCTGGAACTGGGCATTGGGCTGGTCGGCGGCGGCGAGCAGGCGGCCGACAATGCGGGCCACCATGATCTCGGCCGGACGATCGGAATAGATGCCGCCATAGGCGGCGACGATGCGCGGATGCTCACGGCTGCCGATCACCGCATCATCGGGATCGGTGCCTTCGGGCACCACGGCCGGCGCCGGCCGGTCGCCGGTCTGGCTGACCGCGATATTGGAACTGGTCAGCGTCGTGCAGGCCGACAGGGCCAGCAACATGGTCGCCAGCACGCCAATGCGCAAACCCTGCGCGATATGCCCCTTGCCCGTCATCGTATCGCCAAGACCTCAAGCTGCTCGGGATGGGTAATTTCGATGCGTGGACCATCCCGGTCGTCCACCCATCCGCGTATACGTACCAAGGCGCCGTCGAGCACCATGGGGTCGATGCCCGCCGCCACAAACAGCCGGCGGGCCGGCGCCTCGATCACGGCGGTGAAGTCCTGTTTCCAGAACCGGCCGAAATTGAGATAGATCCGCCCGCCGCGTTCCTCGGCCAGCAGGATCCTGCCTTCAACAAGTTCATAATGGCCGGCCCGGGCGAGCAATTCACCCGGCACGTCCGCCGCACGCACGCTGTAATAGGGATCACGCCAGATGCCAAGGCCGGAGAGCCGCGCCCGTCCTTCGGCGGCGAACAATAAATCGAGACATTGCCGATTGTCGGGGAAGGAATAGACCCGCGCCAGGCCCTGCGCGACCATGGCCTGCTGCGCCCAGGCCGGGCCATCGGCGGAATCGACAAAGACATGGGCGAGCTGGCGGTCGTAGCGGTCGACCCGTTCGCCGCCATAGCCGAGCTGGACCGGCTTGTTGAGCAATATGGTCTCGAGCGCCAGTTTGGCCTCTGGGGCCAGTGGCCAGCTCTCATAGCCCTCGCGGCCCAGCGGCAGTTTGGGCGCCTGGGTGCCGATCATGCGCACCACGCGGCCGTCATCGAGCACCACGGTATCGCCGTCGGTGACCTGCACGACCAGGCCGCCGGGCACCATGGCCAGGTCGGGGCAGGCCAGGGCCGCAGTCGAGACGGACGAGAGCGCGGCCAGTGCGGCGAGTTGAACAAGACTGGTGGTGCGCAAATCGGGCCCCGGAAACAATGGCTTCACCATGCACGCAAATGCGGCAAAAAATCATTACCGATGCCTGATCAGGTCAAAAGACTGTCAGCGGCCCCCCCCCTTCCTTGAGAAGGCGGGGTGGCGCTGGTAAGAGAGGCCGTCCTTGCCTACCCCTTCCGGAGCTGTTTTCCCTTGTCGCTTGTCCGCCAATTCGCCCTCGCCGCCCTGTTTGCCCTGCTCAGCCTGGGTCGTGCCGAGGCCAATCCGATGCTGCTGGTCGATATGGAAACGCTTGACGTGCTCTATGCCGAGGAGGCGGGGCAGCCCTGGCATCCGGCATCGCTGACCAAGATGATGACGGCCTATGTGGCTTTCGAGGAGATCGCCAAGGGCACGATCACTCTCGAGACGCCCGTCGTGCTGTCCAAGCATGCTCTGGCGCAGGCGCCATCGCGGTCGGGCCTGCCGGTGGGCTCTGCGCTGACCATGCAGGATGCGCTCTATGTCATGGTGGTCAAATCGGCCAATGACGTGGCCATGGCGATCGCTGAAACGGTGGGCGGCAGCGAGGCGGGCTTTGTTGCCAAGATGAATGACGTGGCGGCCCGCATGGGCATGACGGCCAGCCATTTCACCAATCCCAACGGGCTGCACGACCCGGCGCAATATACCTCGGCGCGCGATCTGGCGCTGCTGGCGCTCTATATCGAGCAGAGCTTTCCGCAATATATGCCGATGTTCGGCACCGAGGCGGTCAAGCTGGGCAAGGTGACGCTCGAATCGCAGAACGAATTGCTGACCAGCTTTGCCGGCACGACCGGCATGAAGACCGGCTATGTCTGTGCCTCCGGGCTCAACATGGTGGCGACGGTGGAGCGCAATGGCCGCCGGATGCTGGCGGTGGTGCTGGGCGGCCAGTCGGCGCGCGAGCGCAATGAGCGGGCGGCCGAGCTGATCCTCAAGGGCCTGTCCGGCTCGGCCCAGCCCACCGGCACCACGGTGCTGACCCTGGGCAACAATCCGGGCGCGGCGCCGGTCGACATGCGGGCGCAGATCTGCGGCGCCGAGGCCAAGGCCTATGCCGCGGCGGCCCAGGCCGCCTTTCCCATGGGGCTCAAGGGCCAGCCGAGCTATCTCAATGATGTGGTGGCGCCGCGCGCCTATGTGGCCACCGATCTCGGTCGCATCGCCGTGGGGGTCAACCTGCCACGACCGCGGCCGGCCCATCTGCCCCAGTTCACCCCGCCCAGCAGCGAGGCCGCGCTGGCGGTGGAGCTGCGCCCGGGGCTGAACGTTTCAGGCAATGGCGTGCCGATGCCGCTGGCGCGCCCCGACAGTCTCTAGGCTGGGATCAGGGCTCAGCCCTTAACGATGGTGAAGCTCAGGGTCTCGCCCTCGGCGGTGAGCGTGCAGGCATGGCCGTGCTGGCGGCAGTAGAGCGGAATGTCGATGCGGGCCATGGGGTCGGTGGCCAGCACCACCAGGGTGCTGCCCGTCGCCATGGTTTCAAGCCGCTTTTCCATTTTCAGCACCGGCAGGGGGCATTTGAGCCCCCTGGCGTCGATGCTGTCACTGACCAAGGACGAGCACCCAATGGGTGCCATAGGTCGAGCTGGCATTGAAGCTGACGGCAATGCCGGCCTTGGTGGCATTGGTGGTCATGCCGGCGGCATCGGCCGGATTGTTGCGCCAGCCCGAAAAGGTCTCGGCAAAGGTGGCGTAGCCGGCGCTCAGCTTCATGCCGGCCAGGCCCTGGGGCGTGGCGGGCGGCGTGCCGGTGCGGGCATACTGGTCGGCCAGGGCCTGGGCGGTGCCGTCCAGCCCGGCATCGGGCGTCAGGGCCGGCAGGCCATTGGTGGCGCGATAGGCATTGATCATGGCCACCGCCTGGGCGCGGTCGAGGCTGGCCCCCGGCTGGTCCATGCGGGCCGACAGGCCAGCGGCCAGCGGGATGCTGGTGCCACCGCCGCCGCCGAAGCCACCCATGGAGCAGGCGGCCAGCGTAACGGCGGCAGCCAGGGCGGCTAGGGGCAGCAAAGCGGGCTGGAAACGGCGCAAGACGGTCATGGGGCAATCCTGGTCAAAAAAAAGGGTCTGGCGGGCCGCTTAGGGTGCCAGCAAGGCCAAATCATGGTGCTGCCCCCTCTTATACCATTGTCTCCTGCCGTGCTCTTAACGGAGGCATGGCGCGCCGGCGCGGCCGGGGTTGATCTGCATCAAGGCGTCGACGCGCGCGGGGACTAGACTGGTTCGTGCCAGACGGCAGCCTGCGCGACCGGAAGGCACCGCAATGGCGCCTGTTCACTTCTATTATTTCGGAGACTTCCAATGATGCTACCCAAGGGCACGACAGTCGCGGTCGCCGATGGCGAAAAGCTCAACCTGTTCCGCAATGCGGGCGATGAGGCCCAGCTGCAGCTGTCCCCGCTCGAGCATGGTCATGTCAGCGAGGCGCATGGCTCACGCCAGACCACTTCCGGCAATCCTGATCCGGGCCAGGCCAGCGAAGACGGCTTTTCGGCCGGCATTGTCGATCTGCTCAACAAGGGCGTGCTGGAGGGCAAGATCCATGGCCTGGTCGTCATTGCCGCGCCGCGGGCGCTGGGCGAGATGCGCAAGCATTATCACAAGACCCTGTCGGCCAAGCTGCTGGGCGAAATCGCCAAGGATCTGACCGGCCATGGCGTCGGCGATATCGAAACCGCGATCCGGGGCGCATGAAGACCCTCCTGAACATAACCCTGGCGCTGGCGGTCGGACTGGGCCCGCTGGTCGCCGGTGGGCTGGTACTGGCGCAGGATTACAATCCGGTGGCCGATGGGCAGGCATTGGTGACGATGTATTGCGCCGACTGTCACGCCGTGGGCGCAACGGGCGACAGCGCGTTTCCGCCGGCGCCGCGCTTTCGCGAGCTGCATCTGCGCTATGACGTCGAGTTCCTGAGCGAGGCGCTGGTGGAAGGCATTGTCACGGCCCATCCCGACATGCCGCAATTCGAATTCGACCCGCAGCAGGCCGCCGCCATCGTGGCCTATCTCAAGTCGCTCGAACCGCAGGTCTAGGTCGACCGTCCCGGCCATCGGCCTGTCCCCCGACACAGGGCAGGCAGGTGGTGATCTCGGCGGGATTCGAACCCACGACCCCAGGATTAGGAATCCTGTGCTCTATCCAACTGAGCTACGAGACCACGCCTGATCGAATAGCAAATGCGCCGGGCCAGTGGAACCCTCATTGCGCCGCTCCGCGCTGCAAGGGTCCTGCTGACTTCTGCATACCGGCGCCGCGTCAGATCGGCGGGACCTGGGCGCTGCTGGCCCGGTGCTCGGGGCTGGTGGCATAGGGCCAGGCGGTCGGATCGATGTCGAGATCGCTGAACTGGGCGGGCTCGAAGACCGGCCGCGCGACGCCCCGTTTGAGCTGGGCGCGGAAATCGCTGAGCACGCGCAGCGCCACCGGAAACAGCATCATGATGGCCATCAGATTGACCAAAGCCAGCACGCCCATGACCGGGTCGGAGAAGAAGAACACGGCCGTCGCGCCGGGCGCCGAGGCGCCCAGGAATACCACGGCGACAATGGCGATGCGCAGGAAGTGCAGCGCCGCATTGTTCTTGGTCATGACCTTGAGCGCGGTCTCGCCGAGGTAATAATTGTAGATGATCGAGCTGAAGGCAAACAGCAGGATGGCGAAGGTCAGGAAATACTGGGACCAGTTGCCCAGGTGGCTGACCAGCGATTGTTGCGTCAGCACGACCCCATCGATGCCCTCGGCGCCGGGGACATAGATCGGGCTCAGCAGAATGATGAAGGCCGTGCAGGAGCAGACCACGATGGTGTCGATGAACACCGAGAACGACTGGGTGATGCCCTGACTGATGGGATGGCGCACTTCGGCGGTGGCCGCGATATTGGGGGCCGAACCCAGCCCGGCCTCGTTGGAAAACAGGCCGCGCCGCAGGCCCTGGGCCAGGGCGGCGCCGATGCCGCCGCCAACGACCTCTTCCAGACCAAAGGCATTGGCGATGATCGACCAGATCATGCCGGGCAGTTCGGTAATGTTGAGCACGATCACCAGCAGGGCCATGCCGATATAGACAAAGGCCATGACCGGGATGATGACATCGGCGGCCTTGGCGATGCGGCGGATGCCGCCATAGACGATAAAGCCGGTGATGATGGCCAGGAAGATGCCGCTCCAGACGCGGTCGATGCCCAGGCTGTCCTGGGCGGCGCCGGCAAAAGTATTGCCCTGGAAGGCGTTGAAGCCAAAGCCGAAGGCGGCCAGCAGGCAGATCGCATAGACCACGGCCAGCCAGCGATATTGCGCGCCCAGCCCATGGATGATGTAGGCGGCCGGCCCGCCGCGATAGGTGCCGTCGCCATTGGACCGCTTGTAGAGCTGGGCCAGCGAGGCTTCGACGAGGCTGGTGGCCATGCCGATCAGCGCCACCGCCCACATCCAGAACACCGCGCCCGGGCCGCCCAGGGTGATGGCGACGGCGACGCCGGCAATATTGCCACCGCCCACCCGGCCGCCGACCGAGACCAGCAGCGCCTCGCGGGCGCTGATGGCATTGGGGTCGCTGCTCTGGTTCTTGTTGGAGAGCACCCGGAACATGCGGCCGAAATATTCGAACTGGACGAAGCCGCTCATGACGGTGATGAAGCCGCCAAAGATGACGAGGATGGGGATGAGCGACCACCCCCAGGTGAACTCCTCCACCAAGGCGAATAGCTGTCTGAGCAGATCCATGTTCAACCCTCCTCCGTTCGCGGCAGGCTAAGGGGTTGGGGCGCCGCGCTCAACCCATTGATTGCGCGGCTCTGGTCAACTTTTGGGCGGCAGAAGTCCGGCGACTTGCCGGGGGACGCGGCAATCAACGGGCCGTGCTGCCGGGTGGACGCCCTGCTGACAGGAATTGGCAGGCCGGATGGGCAGTGTGGCGCTGTCCACACAAGGAGGCCCTGATGACCACCATCGTCACCATTCTGACCCAAGGCTATGCCGATTGGGAAACCGCGCTGCTCAATGCCGTGGCGCGGCAATATTACGAGGTCGATACGCTCTATGCCACGCCGGATGGCCGGCCGGTCGTCTCCGCCGGCGGGTTGCGGGTCACGCCGGACCTGGCCATTGCCGACATCGATCCGGGCGCCATGGATGCCCTGGTGCTCAATGGCGGCACGGCCTGGAGCGCGCCCGATGCTCCCGAGCTGGGCGACGTGCTGCATGCGGCCCGGGCTTCGGGCAGGCTGGTGGCCGCCATCTGCGACGGCACGCTGGCCCTGGCGCGGGCCGGACTGCTCGACCAGGTCCGCCATACCGGCAATGCCCCCGATGCGCTGACAGCCACCGGCTATGCCGGCGCAACGCTCTACCAGCAGACCCCTGCCGCCGTCAGCGATGGCGGCGTGGTCACCGCCCCCGGCACGGCGCCGGTCAGCTTCATGGCCGCAGTGATGGCGGGGCTGGGGCGGCACGACGACAACCTGGCCTTCTATCTGGGCCTGCACGCCGCCGAGCACCGGGCGGCGTGATTCGCCGTGGTCCTATGTACTATTTCATACAAACAACTTTTCAATCGTTGTTGATCTGACAATTGGTAAATTCTGTGTGTACAAAAGTAATTTCTCCCAATACGAGTATGTATTAATTTGGGGGACTTATTTTGAATAAGACTATTGTCTCCGGGGTAATTCTCGGATTGTTTTTGGCTGGCTGTGCGACACCACCGAAAGATATTGCTCCTTCCTATGTTTCGACGACGCTGTACGAAAATCTGACTTGTTCGCAACTGCGGGCGGAGGCGGAGGGGGTCTCTGCGCGAGCGGCCGCGGCGTATGGCAAGCAGGACAAGAACCGCAGCCAGGACGCGGCAATGACCGGTGTGGCTCTGGTGCTGTTCTGGCCCGCGGCGCTGTTCATGAAGGGTGATGGCGCCGACGCAGCCGAAGTTGCCCGGATCAAGGGTGAAATGCAGTCAATCGAGCAGGTCAACAGGATCAAGAAATGCGACATCGTCTTTGCAGCGATGTAGGCAAATCTGATCTTAGTTTTGTGCTCTAGAATGCTGACCGCGCGGGTCCGTGCCAAGGCGCGACCTGCGCGGTTGCTCTTTGAGCGGCGCCACTAGCCGCCCTGGCCCGGCCCGCCAGACAGTCTGCCCGCAAAAAGATGGGCGTCCGGCAGGCCATTTACGCCAATTCTGCACCCCCTTGTCGATTCTTCCTCTGCCGGCCCGTCGTGGCTAGGATTTCAGCGCTGGAGGGCGGAGCATGAGCAGGAACTATGGTTGGGTCATCGTGGGCGCGGGGGCAGTGATCTCCTGCGTGGCGGCAGGGTCAATGTTCGCCTTGCCGGTCTATCTGGCGCCGATTGCCGAGGAGACCGGCTGGGGCCGGGCCGGGATATCCGGGGCAATGACGCTGGGCTTTCTGGTCATGGGCGTGGCCGGGTTCTTCTGGGGGAGTCTCAGTGATCGCATCGGGGCGCGGCCGGTGGTGCTGATCGCTACGGTGATGCTGGGGCTTGGCCTGCTGCTGGCCAGCCAGGCCACCAGCCTCGTCATGTTCCAGCTCAGCTATGGCGTGCTGATCGGGGCGGCGGCGGGGGCGTTCTTCGCGCCGCTGATGGCCAATGTGATCGGCTGGTTCGATGCCAATCGGAGCCTGGCCGTCTCGCTGGTCTCGATCGGCGGCGGGGTGGCGCCCATGGTGGTGACACCTTTGGCCAGCGTGCTGATCGAGATCCATGGCTGGCGCGGCGCCATGGGGATGATCGCGGTGGGTGCGGTGGCCATCATCGTGCCGGTGGCGCTGCTGCTGCGGCAGGCGCCGCTATCGGCCGCAGGCGCAGAGATGGCGGACGGGTCAGAAGCCATGGCAGCGTCCCAGCCCAGCCGCATCGGCGCCATTGTCCGCACGCCGCAATTCATCGTTTTGGCCGGCACGTTCTTTCTGTGCTGCGCCGCCCATTCCGGGCCGATCTTCCACACCGTCAGCTATGCCATGATCTGCGGCGCCTCGGCGCTGGCGGCGGCCAGCATCTATAGCGTCGAGGGCGTGGCGGGCCTGTTCGGGCGGCTGCTGTTCGGCCTCTCGGCCGACAGGTTCGGGGTCAAGCGGGTGATCATCGGGGGCCTGCTGCTGCAGGCGGCGGGGATCTTTGCCTATATCTATGTCACCCAGCTGCGCGACTTCTACATGCTGGCGGCCGTGCTGGGCATGGCCTATGGCGGGGTCATGCCGCTCTATGCGGTGCTGGCGCGCGACTATTTCCCGCCCCAGGTGATGGGCGCGGTATTGGGCGGCATCACCATGACCTCGGCCATCGGCATGGCCTTTGGCCCGGTGGGCGGCGGCTGGATCTTTGATACGTTCGGGAATTACCACTGGCTCTATGTCAGCTCGGCGGCCATCGGCATTGCCGCGGCCGCCCTGGCGCTGGCCTTTCCGCCCCCGGCGGCAGTGGACCGGCAGGGCGAGCCCCTGCCGGCTTAGTGCGACTGGCCTAGACCGGCAGCATGAGCGTGGTGGTCCGCGTCACGGTGGCGGTCAGCGGCAGGTCGGCCGAGGAGAGGCCGACCCGCAGGGTGAAGCTGCCGTGTTCGACCAGCCAGTGCTGGGCCTTGGGGCGGAAGAAGGCGAAGGCGCGGGCGTCGAGCACCATGGTGACCGGGGCGCTGGCGCCGGCCTTGAGCCAGACCTTGTCGAAGGCTTTGAGCTCCTTGGCCGGGCGGGGATCGGATGAGGCATCGTCGCTGACATAGAGCTGGACCACAGTGGCGCCGTCGCGGGCGCCGGTATTGGTCAGCGTCACGCTGACCCTCACCGAGCCATCGGCCTCGAACGCGCTGTCGTCGACCACGAGGTCGCCCAGGGCAAAGCTGGTATAGCTCAGGCCAAAACCGAAGGGGAAAAGCGGGGTCAGGCCGAGCCGGTCATAGTGGCGATAGCCGACAAAGATGCCCTCCTCGTAGCGTACCTTGCCCTCGAAGCCGGGATAGACCTCGGCATCCTGGCTGTGGGCCGGGTTATCGGCCCAGCGCGCGGGGAAGGTCTGGGGCAGGCGCCCGGAGGGCTCGACGGCGCCGGTCAGCACATCGGCAATGGCATTGCCGGCCTCCTGGCCTGGATACCAGGCCTGGACCAGCGCGGCGACCGAGCCGATCCAGTCCATTTCCACCGGTCCGCCGGTCTGCAGGACGACAATGGTATTGGGATTGGCATGGGCCACGGCGGCCACCAGTTCTGCCTGGCGGCCGGGCAGAGCGATGCTGGCCAGGTCGCTGCCCTCGGTGTCCCATTCGCCATTGCGGCCGATGCAGACAATGGCGGTATCGGCATTGCGGGCCAGGCGCACGGCCTCGGCAATAGCGTCGTCGCTCAGCGGCAGGCCGATGCCGGCGGCAAAGGCGGCCAGGCCCAAAGTGGCAAAGTCCTTGGTGGCAAATTCGATCACCACATCATGGGCGCGGCCCGCCTCGAGCGCGACCATGCCGACGACCTCGTCGCAGCCTTCCTCAAAGAAGGTGCGGCCCTTGCTCCAGTTGGTCCAGGCATCGGCGATCAGCTGGCCATCGACAAAGACCCGGGCAAAGCCGGCCGCATAGATGCCGACGCGGTGGCTCCCGCTCGTCTCCGGGGTGAAACTGCCGCTGACGCGGGCGGAAAAATGCAGCGGATCGACCTTGCCCTCGGCCACATTGCCGATCCAGAAGGCCTGCGCCTCGTCCTGGCTGCAGGTATAGGCCGGCTCGCCCGCGAGCTTTTCATTGGCGAAATAGTCGACGCGGAAGCCGCCCTTGAGCACCGGCTCGAAGCGGTGATTGGTGCAGCCGGGGGCGTAGTGCAGCCGGTCCCCGCCCAAGGCCGCGACCAGACCTTGCCAGGGCGAGATGCGGTAATGCGCGTTGAGCTGGGCGCTGCCGCCGCCCATGATCTGGGCAGTCTTGGCATTGGGGCCGATGACGGCGATGCTGCCATCGCCCTTGAGGGGGAGGATGCCGTTGTTTTTCAGCAGCACGGCGGCTTCGGCGCCGGCGCGGCGGATCAGGGCGCGGTGTTCGGGCCGGTCATCGGCATGCTCGACAAAGTCGCGATGGTCGTCGAGCGAACCCACCCGGCCCATCAGGGTCAGCATGGCGATGACGCGCTGGCGCAGGGTGTCGCGGCTGACGGTGCCGGCCTTGACCGCGTCGACCAGTTTCTGGCCGCGATCGCGGGTGGGGCCGGGCATTTCGAGGTCGAGCCCGGCATTGACGGTTTCGGCGGTAGAGTGCGAGCCGAACCAGTCCGACATGACGATGCCGTCATAGCCCCATTCCTGGCGCAGCACGGTGCCCAGCAGCCAGTCATGCTCACTGGTAAAAGTGCCGTTGAGGCGATTGTAGGAGCTCATCACGCCCCAGGTGCCGGCCTTTTTCACCGCCCATTCAAAGGGGATCAGGTAGATTTCGCGCAAAGCCCGCTCGTCGATCTCGCTCGACATGGTGGTGCGCTCGATCTCGGATTCATTGCCGACGAAATGCTTGATGGTGGCGCCAATGCCCTGGCTCTGCAGGCCGGTAATATAGGCGCTGGCCAGTTCGGCAGAGAGCATCGGGTCTTCGGCATAGCATTCGAAATTGCGGCCATTGGTCACCGAGCGGTGGATATTGACCGTGGGCGCCAGCAGCATATGGGCGCTCTTGGATTTGACCTCCTGCGCCAGCGCCACGCCGATGTCACCGAGCAGGCTCACATTCCAGGTGGCGCCCAAGGCGATGCCGGCGGGAAAGCAGGCCGATTTGACGCCGCCGATCAGCGAGCCGCCGCCGCGCGCGCCATTGGGCCCGTCGGTGACGCGCAGCGTGCCGATGCCGAGCCGGTCAATGGCGGCTACCGACCAGAAGTCCTGGCCCGACAGCAGGCTGACCTGCTCCTCCAGCGTCATCTGATCGGCAAGCTGGTCGATGCGGTCGGCAAGGGCTTTGGTCATGGGCAGGGTCCTCGATGCGCCAGATGTGTCGCCCAAAGACAGGCCCGCCGGGGCGCTGTCAATTCCGTTTGCTGGCGCCGTGGAGCGAAAGTGCCGGGGCGATCGGCCTGTCCCGCCAGGCCGCGACAAAGGCCCCCTAGGCACAGAAGAGAACTACGTCTATATTAGTGCCTGAGTACCCGACGATAAGGCACAGAAATGTCACTGCAAGACACCTCCAACCATTCCAACTGCACCGCCATGTCCGATGTGCTCAACCGCATCGGCGACAAGTGGAGCGTCATGGTGGTGGGCATGCTGGGCCGCCAGGGCACGCTGCGCTTCAACGAGCTCAAACGCCTGATCAATGGCGTCAGCCAGCGCATGCTGACCCTGACGCTGCGCAATCTCGAGCGCGATGGCCTCGTCACCCGCACCATTTATCCCGAAGTGCCGCCGCGCGTCGAATATGGCCTGACCGAACTGGGCAAGACGCTGCAGCAGCCGATCAGCGCGCTGTGGGACTGGTCCTCGGAAAATCACAGCTCGATCATGGATGCCCGCGCCATCTATGACGCGCGCAGCGAAGCGGTGGCGGCAGCGGCCGAGCCGCGCAAGGTCGCCTACGTCGGCAGCTAGGCCATGTGGACACGGCAGGCGCTGGCGCAGCATGCCGCCGCGCTTGGTCTTGTGCCCGGCGACGCGATGCTGGTGCATGCCGGTTTGCGCTCGGTCGGTCCCATATTGGGCGGCCCGGATGCGCTGATCGGCGCCCTGGGTGACGCCATCGGGCCGGACGGCACGATCCTGGCCTATTGCGACTGGAACTATGACGACCGCGACCTGCCCGATCCGGCGCTGCGGGCGCATGTGCCGCCGTTCGATCCGCTGGCGTCGCGCGCCACCCGCGACAATGGTGCCTTTCCCGAACTGCTGCGCACCACGCCCGGCGCGCGTCGCAGTGCCAGCCCCGGCGCCTCCTGCGCTGCTTTGGGCGGCAAGGCCGACTGGTTCGTGGCCGACCACGCCCTCGACTACGGCTATGGCCCGCAATCGCCCTTCGGCAAGCTGGTGGCGAGTGGTGGCAAGGTGCTGATGCTGGGCGCGCCGCTCGACACCATGACGCTGCTGCACCATGCCGAGCACCTGGCTGATATCGCGCATAAGCGCGTCCGCCGTTACCAGGCGCCCATCGTGGTGGACGGGCAGGTGGTCTGGCGCTGGTTCGAGGAATTCGACACCGCCAACCCGGTTGTCGCCGGGCTCGAGGATGACTATTTCGAGGGTCTGGTCGAGGATTTCCTCGCCACCGGGCAGGGCCGGCGGGGGCTGATCGGCCGGGCGCCGTCAGTGCTGGTGGCGGCCCCGGCGATCATGGATTTTGCGGTGGACTGGCTGGAGCGGCGCTTTCCCGGCTGAGCGATCACACCGGGGCCGCATTCTGCGGCCAAGCCAGCATGGGTCCGTGCTAGAACCGGGACAATGGAGACGCGTGCCGTGGCAGACAACTGGACTCTCAAGGGCGTGTCGCGGGCCGATGACCGCCCGGTGCCGGATGGTGACGCGCCGCTGGCCTTTGCCGGTTCGGCGCCGCCGCGGCCGCGCACCAGTTTTTTCAGCATCGCCGCCGCGGTCATCGCCCTGATCTCCCTGGGCGGCACGGCCTGGCTCTATGCCGAGACCCAGCGCGAGATCAAACGCGTTTCCACCGACATTGCCCAGATTCGGCTCAGCCTTGAACTCTTTGGCAAACAGCAGGCGGCGGTCGAGGGTGATGCTGTCGATACCAGCACCGACAGCAGCGCCGATGAACTGCAGGCGCTGGCCAATAGGCTGGCGCTTGTCGAGGCCAATCAGGCCAGCGCGATATCCGCAGCCACCAGCCTGCCGGCCCTGCCGGTCGGTGATGCTGCCGGCGGCGGCGCCGTCGCCACGGGCGATGACTGCCTGCCGGTGGGCACGCGCTTCATGATGGCGGCCGGCGACAGCTATCCGGTCTGCGGCACCACCGGCACGGTGGCGATTGCCGCCGTCGACAATGGCTATGTGACGCTGTCGGATGGCACCATCATCGCCCAGGGCGGCACGGTGGGCCTGCCGGGAACGCAGTGCATGCTCGGCGTCATGCCCAGCGAAAGCGATGGCCTCAGCGGCTTTGCCGAGGTGCGGGTCAGCTGCTGACCGCCGTGTACGGCCTGGCCTAGCCCTTGGGCCGGGTAAACGGCACCGGGGCGGTCTTGCCGCTCATCACCATTGTCACCTGCTCGCCGCCACCGAACAGACTGCCCAGTCCGCCAAAGAGATTGCCGGCCGTCGCGCTGATGGCCTCGCCGCGCGCCTTGATGGCGACGGCCTCGGCCACCTTGCGCTCCTCGGCGGCCAGGCTATTGGCAAAGGCCTTTTCGTCGGCCGCCTGCTTTTCCACCAAAGCGGCCGTCTGGATCACGGCGGGGCACGGACCCATGGGGTTGAGCGCGCCATTGCCACCGGCATTGAAGATATATTGCCGCTCGCAGACGTCCCAGGCGGCCGGCTGCTTGTTCAGGTCGAACAGGTCATAGCCTTCCTTGATGTCCTTCCAGAAAGGCAGGTGCTGGTTGCTCGCCTCTTTGGCCAGGTTGGCGGCCGTCATCTTGAAGGGGAAGATCTGCAGCTGGAAGCTGGGATTGCCGCCTTTGAAGGTCTCGCGGGCCAAGGCATAGATTTCGGCAATGCCCTCATCGGTCATGGCGTAGCAGCCGCGCGACGAGCAGTCGCCATGCACCATGAGCTGGGAGCCGGTGCGGCCCATGACGCGGTCGAACTTGTTGGGAAAGCCGGTATTGAAGGCCAGGTAATAGTTGGACTTCGGATTCATCAGGCCGGGCGTGATGGTATAGAAGCCCTCCGGGCTCTGCCGGTCGCCTTCCTTGATCTTGGGGCCCAGATCGCCGGAAAAGGCGCAGATCTCATAGGTCTTGAACAGCTTGAACTGGCCACCGGAAGTGCGCTTCCAGACTTCGAGCACCTCTTCCTGCTTGAAGATGCGCACCATCATGGCTTCGCCGGGCTCCGAGCCCATGGCCTTGAGGGCGGCGACGACGCTGCTCTGCAGCGGCTGGTTGTGCCGGTTGTTGTTGGATTTGGGGAGAAAGCCGCCACAGGCGACCAAGCCGAACACGACCCAGAGCAGGATGATCGCGGAACACAGTTTGCGCAGAACGATGGCGGTCACGAGGGGCGGCCCACTTGCAGGAACAGACGCTGATCCACTGATGCATCAGTGGTTACCCAAGCATGAGAATGGCTGGTGAACGAAGTGTTACCATGGCGATAAATCCCCTTCCAGCGGGCAAATATCACACAGATGTGTGACCCGCCCGCCGCAGGGGACCCTCGCCAAAGGCCTGGTCTGGAAGGCTAGAGCGCGGTGCCGATGGCCATGAACTTCTCGCGGCGCATTTCGCGGATTTCCAGCCGGCTCTTGCCGGCGAAGTCGGCAAGGAACTTTGCCAGCGCGTCGCGGGTGGCGTTCATCACCGTTTCGGGGTGGCGATGGGCGCCGCCGGTGGGCTCGGGGATGATGCCGTCGATCACGCCAAAGCCGAGCAGGTCGGCCGAGGTGATCTTCATATTGGTGGCCGCATCCTGGGCCCGGGCTGCGTCGCGCCACAGAATGGTGGCGCCGCCTTCGGGGGAAATCACCGAATAGATGGCGTGTTCGAGCATCAGCACGCGGCTGGCGGTGGCAATGGCGATGGCGCCGCCCGAGCCGCCTTCGCCGATGACGATGGCGATATTGGGCACGCCCAGTTCGAGCGATTTCTCGGTGGAGCGGGCAATGGCCTCGGCCTGGCCACGCTCTTCAGCGCCGATGCCGGGATAGGCGCCGGCGGTATCGACCAGCGAGATCACCGGAATATTGAAGCGATCGGCCATTTCCATGATGCGGACGGCCTTGCGGTAGCCCTCGGGGCGGGCCATGCCGAAATTGTGCTTGAGCCGGGTTTCGGTGGAATTGCCCTTTTCCTGGCCGATCACGGCGACGGGCTGGCCATTGAAGCGGCCAAAGCCCGCCTGGATGGCGGAGTCTTCGGCAAACTTGCGGTCGCCGGCCATGGGCCGCCACTCGGTGATCAGCGTCTTGATATAGTCCGAGAAGTGCGGGCGCTGCGGATGGCGCGCCACCTGCGTCTTCTGCCAGGGCGTCAGCCGCTTGTAGATTTCGACCAGCGCCTCGTCGGCGCGGCTCGACAACCGGGAGACCTCCTCGTCAATGCTGACGGCCTGGTCGGCCGCGGCCATGGACTTGAGCTCGGCGATCTTGCCTTCAAGATCGGCTACCGGCTTTTCGAAATCGAGATAAGACTGCATTGCACCTGCCCGTTAGGGGTCGCATTGCTGGACCCGTGCATCAGGTCGCTGCTGTTGCGCCCTAAAGTGGCCGGAAAGTGACGATGGTGCAATGGCAAGTCAAGCGGAGTCACCGCGAAACCGCGTTGGTGGGTCTCAATGCTAACAGTCTGCTCACCGATTGAGGGGCTCTGTCAGGGCTGGTTGAGCGGGTGGTGGGTCTCCACCAGGGTACGCAGCTTCTCGTCGAGCACATGGGTATAGATCTGCGTGGTCGAGATATCGGCGTGGCCGAGCAGCATCTGCACGACGCGCAGATCGGCGCCGCCGGCCAGGAGATGGCTGGCAAAGGCATGCCGCAAGACGTGCGGCGCAACGCGGGCCGAACTGATGCCGGCCCGTCCGGCCAGACCCTTGAGATCGCGGGCAAAAACCTGGCGGCTGAGATAGCCCGCCGCGCCAGCGGCGGGGAACAGGAAGGGGCCCGGCTCGAGCGTTTTCAGATAGGTCTTGATGGCATCGCGGGCCCGGTCATTGAGCGGCACGATGCGCTCCTTGTTGCCCTTGCCGGTGACGGTGATGAAGCTGGTGTCGCGCATCACTGCGGCGCGGCGCAGGCTCACCAGTTCGGAAACGCGCATGCCGGTGGCGTAGAGCAGTTCGAGCAGCACATAAAGCCGCAGCGCGCCGGCCTCTTCGCCCGGCGTGCCCTCGGCATTGGCCGCGGCTTCGGCGCTGGTCAGCAGTTTTTCCACCTCGGCCACCGAGAGCACCTTGGGCAGTGCGCGGCGGCTCTTGGGGCTGGCCACGATACGGGTAGGGTCGTCGCCGCGCAGGTTGTCGGCGCAGAGGAATTGATGAAACTGGCGGATGGCCGACAGGCGCCGCGCGCTCGAGCTGGCGGCCAGGCCCTGGGCATAGAGCCCGTCGAGATAGGTGGTGACGTCCTGACGGTCGGCATTGAGGGCGGTCTGACCGCGGCGCGCCAGAAAATCGGCATAGTCGCTGAGGTCGCGGCGATAGGCGTCGATGGTGTTCTTGGCGGCGCCGCGTTCGGCGCTCATCATTTCGAGAAAGGCGCCGACCAGGTGGCTGGCGCTCATTGCGGTGCGCTCGCAGGGGTGGCCTCGGTCGTGGCTGGTGCGGCCGGCGTGCTGCCGGGCAGAGCCGGCGCGCCGCCGCCCAGCAGGTCGCGGGTGGGGATGCGGATGGTCACTGGCTCGGGGGTCGGTTCGACAAAGGCGACCAGAGCGAACATGCCGACGTAAACAAGCCCGGCCAGGAAGGCCAGGGTAATGATGAGTCGGATCAGGGTCGGCATCAGGGTCCACCAGTCGGCATTGGCATTGCAGCAATTGCATCAAACATGGGGGCAAATGGTTTCATTTCCGTAGGGATAAGGCAAGGATGCGCAAGTTCTTGACAGGAACGGCAGGGGCAGGTTGATAGCCCCCATATGAGGAGTGTCCCTGCGTGACCCGACCCGATCCGGCATTGCGGAAGGCCCGCGCCGAGGACCTTGCCGAGCGCCTGGCCGGTCGGCCCCTGGTGCTTGTGGGCATGATGGGCGCCGGCAAGACCACCGTGGGACGGCGCCTCGCCGCCCGGCTCAATCGCCCGTTTCTCGACAGCGACGAGGAGATCGAGAAGGCGGCGCAGATGAGCATTCCGGAAATTTTCGAGCAGCGCGGCGAGCCCGAATTCCGGGCCGGCGAAACCCGCGTGATTGCCCGCGTGCTCAAGACGCAGAATGTGGTCCTGGCCACCGGCGGCGGGGCCTTCGTGCATCCCGAGACCAGGGCGCTGGTCAAGGATGAGGCGATTTCGGTCTGGCTCAAGGCCGAGATCGATATCCTCTTCGAGCGCGTCTCGCGCCGCTCCAACCGCCCGCTGCTCAAGACGGCCAATCCGCGCGCCACGCTGCAGAAGCTGATCGATGACCGCTACCCGATCTATGCCGAGGCCGATGTGACGGTGCTCAGCCGCGACGTACCGCAGGATGCGGTGGCGGCCGACGTGGTCGATGCGGTGCTGGCCTTTCTCAAGCAGCAGGACAAGTAATGGCCGCCATTGCCCATAAAGTTCACGTCGCCCTGGGTGATCGTGCCTATGACATCCTGATCGGCCCGCACCTGCTCGACGATGCAGGCGCGATCCTCGCCGAACGCTTTCCCGGGCGGCGCTATGGCATCATCACCGATGACAATGTCGCGCTGGCGCAATTGCCGCGGCTGCTGGCCTCGCTCGACGCGGCCGGGCTCGCGCATAGCGAAATCGTCCTGCCGGCGGGCGAAGCCACCAAGTCCTGGGCCCATCTGGGCCAGGCGGTGGAAGGCATTCTGGCCGCACGGCTGGAGCGCGGTGATCTGGTCATCGCCCTGGGCGGCGGGGTCATCGGCGACCTGGCTGGCTTTGCCGCCTCGATTGCCCGGCGCGGCATGGGCTTTGTGCAGATGCCCACCTCGCTTTTGGCCCAGGTCGATTCGTCGGTGGGCGGCAAAACCGGCATCAACTCGCCGCATGGCAAGAACCTGATCGGCGCCTTTCACCAGCCAAAACTGGTACTGGCCGATCTGTCCACCCTCGATACGCTGTCGCCGCGCCAGTTCGCCGCCGGCTATGCCGAAGTGGTCAAATATGGGCTGATCGACGACGCGGAATTCTTCTACTGGCTCGAGGCCAACCAGGCCGAGATCTTTGCCGGCGGCCCGGCAAGGGGCGAGGCCATTGCCCGCTGCTGCGCCCACAAGGCCCGCGTGGTGATCGAGGACGAGACCGAACAGGGTGTGCGGGCGCTGCTCAATCTGGGCCATACCTTCGGCCATGCCCTGGAAAAGGATACCGGCTTTTCCGACCGCCTGCTGCATGGCGAGGGCGTGGCCATCGGCATGGTGCTGGCGCATGGCTTTTCCACCACCCTCGGGCTGGCGCCCGGGCAGGACACCGGCCGCATTGTGTCGCACTTGCAAAAGGCGGGTCTGCCCACCACCTTGGGCGATATTCCGGGTGTGCTGGGATCGACCGACAATCTGATGGCGGCCATCGCCCAGGACAAGAAGGTCGTGCGCGGCGCGCTTACCTTCATCCTGACGCGGGGCATTGGCCGGGCGTTCATCGAGAAGAATGTGGCGCCCGACGCGGTGCGGACATTCCTTGATCACCAGAGGTCCCCCTAGCCCATGCTGTTGACTGCCCTTGCCATCGTCGCCCTCTTGGCAATGAGCTTTTTCTTTTCCGGTTCCGAGACGGCGCTGACCGCGGCATCCCGGGCCCGCATCCACCAGCTGGCCCGCAGTGGCGACAAGCGGGCGTTGACGGTGGAAAAGCTTACCAGCGAAAAGGAACGGCTGATCGGCGCCATCCTGCTGGGCAATAATGTCGTCAACATCCTGGCCTCGACCCTGGCGGCGAGCCTGCTGATCCAGATTTTCGGCGAGGCCGGCATTGTCTATGCCACCTTGGCCATGACGGCGGCGGTGGTGGTGTTTTCCGAGGTGATGCCCAAGACGCTGGCTCTGTCGCGGCCGGACAGCTTTGCGCTCTTTGTCGCGCCGGTCATCAATGTCATCGTGCTGGTCTTCTCCCCCGTGACCCTGGCGGTGCAATGGCTGGTGGCGGGCATGCTGCGTCTCGTCGGCGTCGATACGGATGCCGATGACGGCCGCTCGGGCCATGACGAGTTGCGCGGCACGGTGGATTTCCTGCGGGCCGAAGGCGATGTGATCAAGCATGATGCCGACATGCTGGGCGGCATTCTGGACCTGCGCGACCTCAAGGTCGCCGATGTCATGGTGCATCGCATGCAGATGCTGACGCTGGACAGTGCCCTGCCGCCGGCCGAACTGGTCGACCAGGTGCTGGCCAGCGCCTATACGCGCATTCCCGTCTATGAGGGCAGTCCGGACAATATCGTGGGCATGCTGCATGCCAAGGATGTGCTGCGGGCCGTGGCCAAGAGCCATGGCGATCTCTCGGCGGTGGACGTCCAGGCGATTGTCTACAAGCCCTGGTTCGTGCCGCAGTCGACCTCGGTGCATTCCCAGCTCGCCCAGTTCCGCAAACGCCATGAGCATATGGCCATCGTGCTCAACGAATATGGCGCGGTAGAGGGCCTGGTGACGCTCGAGGACATCATCGAGGAAATCGTCGGCGAAATGTCGGACGAGCATGACGAGCCCGAAGACGAGATGATGAGCGGCATCAGCCGGCTGCCGGGCGGGGGCTTTGTGATCGATGCCAGCCTGCCGGTGCGCGACGTCAATCGCGCCATGGGCTGGCAGCTGCCCGATGATCGGGCCCATACGCTGGCCGGTGTGGTGATCGATGCCGCCAAGATGATCCCGGCCGTGGGCCAGGAGGTCATCGCCCATGAATTCCACTTCAAGGTGCTCGAGCGTGACCGGCAGCGGGTCGCCCGCGTGCTGATCCGCCCCCTGACTCCGGCCAGGGCCGGCTGACAGCGGCCCCCGTCAGCGGGCGGGTCAGCAGTTGCCGCTGAACGCCGCCGGCCGGCAGCGCATGATTTTGAGCGACAGTGCTAAGCGCGGTCTGCTAAGTCATATGGCCCTGCCGACGGCAATACGTCGATGGCCAGGGCATGCACCCGGTCCTTGAGTTCGGCATCAAGGGTTTCCATGACCGCGCGGTGTTGCGCGACGCGACTGAGCCCGTCAAAATGGGCGGTCGCGATTCTGACACGAAAATGGGTTTCACCCCCTTCGCGCCAGCCGGCATGGCCATGATGGAGCATCGATTCGTCGATCACATCGAGGAAAGCGGGGGCAAACCTGCTGGAGAGCTTGGCAGTGATGGTGTCGGTAACAGACATCGGTCGGGCACTTTCTGAATGATCTGAGGCAAGTAATTAGGCGCAATGAAACCGCAATCCAAGATCTTCGATACCATTCGCATCCGGCCGCGCCGCGAGGAAAAGCCCGCGCCCATCGAGCACCTGTGCGAGTGGGAAGGCTGCAACAAGGCCGGCGAGTACAAGGCGCCCAAGGGCAAGAGCCGCGAGGCCAAGCGAACCGAGGGTGAATATCACCGGTTCTGCCTGGAACACGTGCGCCACTACAATACCGCCTTCAACTTCTTTGCCGGCATGGAAAAGGACGAGCTCGACGTGGCGCTGACCCAGCCGCCCAAGGCCGAGAGCCGTTCGAGCTTTGCCACCGGCAATCCGGGCGTGCGGCCACGCGCCGCGGCCACGGCCGGCATGCGCCCGGGCGACCGCTATGGCGATCCGTTTGGCGTCTTTGCCAAATACCGGCATCGCCAGGCGCAGAAGCCGGTCGAGGAGCGGGTCAAGCCGCTCAACGAGAATGATCGCCGGGCGCTCGAAACGCTGGGCATTATCGGGCCGGCCAAGACCGAGCAGATCAAGAGCGCCTACAAGACGCTGGTGAAGATCCACCATCCCGATGCCAATGGCGGCGACAAATCGTCCGAAGAACGGCTGCGCACCATTATCGCGGCCTATAGCCACCTCAAGAAAATGGGCTTTGTCGGCACCTAGGCTTGCCGGAGCGGTGGCTACCGCACCCATCGCAATGCTGCTATAGAGCCGCCGAGCTTTCTGCCCACCCCGCCTCGTTTTTTTCGCCAAGAGTCCTGCCATGACTGAGTACACCAATCTGCCCGACACCGAATATTCGGCCCGGGAGCTGTTCGGCATCGATACCGACATGAAGGTGATGGGTTACGCGGAGGCCAACAGCCATGTGCCGCCGATCGATCCCGATTATCTGTTCGATCGCAATACCACGCTGGCCATCCTGGCCGGCTTTGCCTTCAACCGCCGCGTCATGGTGCAGGGCTATCACGGCACCGGCAAGTCGACCCATATCGAGCAGGTCGCGGCCCGGCTGAACTGGCCGCTGGTGCGCGTCAACCTCGACAGCCATGTCAGCCGTATCGATCTCGTCGGCAAGGACGCCATCGTGCTCAAGGACGGCAAGCAGATCACCGAATTCCGCGACGGCATTCTCCCCTGGGCGGTGCAGAACAATGTCGCGCTGGTGTTTGACGAATATGACGCCGGCCGGCCGGACGTGATGTTCGTGATCCAGCGCGTGCTCGAAGTTGCCGGTCGCCTGACCCTGCTCGACCAGAACCGGGTCATCGTGCCGCATCCGGCGTTCCGCCTGTTCTCGACCACCAATACGATTGGTCTGGGCGATACGTCGGGGCTCTATCACGGCACCCAGCAGATCAACCAGGGCCAGATGGACCGCTGGAGCCTGGTGACCACGCTCAACTACCTGCCGCATGACAAGGAAGTCGGCATCGTGCTGGCCAAGAACAAGGCCTATGCCGAAACCGAAAAGGGCCGCAAGCTCGTCTCCAACATGGTGCGGCTGGCCGATCTGACGCGTTCGGCCTTCATGAATGGCGATCTGTCGACCGTGATGAGCCCGCGTGCGGTGATCACCTGGGCGGAAAACGCCACCATCTTTGGCGGCGATATCGGCTTTGCCTTCCGCCTGACCTTCCTCAACAAGTGCGATGAACTGGAGCGCCCCGTGGTCGCCGAGTTCTATCAGCGCGTGTTCGGCGAAGATCTGCCGGAATCGTCCGCCAATCTGGCCGTCACGGCCTAGAGCGTTTTCAGCAAGAGTGTCGTCACTCTTGCGGTTCGAAAACGCGACAAACCAGGGACCTGGAGTGTTTCGCCGTTCAGCGAAACGGTGAGACGCTCCAGGCACCGCCCGCACGGCCTCGTGGTTCGACAAGCTCACCATGGGGCCTACTGTGAATTCTGCGATATTCCGTAGACCTCATGGTGAGCTTGTCGAACCATGGGGTCGCGGGCACTGAACCGGTAGACCATGGCACAACCACCGCGCAGCAAAGCCAACAAGCCCGACCAGACCCAGGTGTTCAAATCCGCCATGGGGGCAACGGTGCGCGCCATCGGGGCCAAGCCCGATCTCGAGGTCACCTTCACCGCCGACCGGCCATTGCTGACCAGCGACAAGGCGCGGCTGGCCAATCTGCCGCGGCTGCCGACGCGGCGCGACATTGCCATTGCCCGCGGCCAGGGCGACGCCATGGCCATGCGCCTGGCCAGCCACGATCCGGAAGCCCATCGCAAGCGGGCGCCGATGGATGCCACCGCCCGCGCCGCCTTTGATGCGCTCGAACAGGCGCGCGTCGAGGCCCTGGGCTGCGTGCGCATGCCCGGCATGGTCGGCAATATCGGGGAAATGCTGGAAGACCGGCTCTTCCGCGCCAATTTCGCCGAGGTCGACGACAAGGGCGATGCCCCGATCGCCGAGGCCCTGGGCCTGCTGCTGCGCGAAAAGCTGGCGGGTGTCCCCATTCCGCCCTCGGGCCATGCGCTGGTCGAACTCTGGCGCAAGGAGATCGAGGACAAGGGCGGCAAGTCGCTCGATGCGCTGCTGACCCGCTATGAGGATCAGGACGAGTTCTCGCGCGCCGCCAAGGCGCTGCTGCGCGACCTCAACCTCGTGCCCGAAAGCGAGCTCAACGATCCCGACGATGCCGACGAGGATGATGGCGACGATCAGCAGCCCGACCAGGGCGATGCGTCCGACCAGTCCCCCGAACAGGGCGAGGGCGAGAACGACAGCCAGGACAGCGAGCAGGACGAGCAGACCGGCGACAGCGAGGAAACCGGCGATGTCGACGGCATGGAATCGGACATGGCCGATACCGATGACGACGCTGCCGCCGATGCTGGCGAGGATGCACCCATGCCGCCCCCCGGCAAGGATGGCGGCACCGAGCTCTCCAACCAGTTCAACTACAAGGTCTTCACCAACAAGTTCGACGAGATCGTCAAGGCAAGCGAGCTGTGCCCGCCCGACGAGCTCGACCAGCTGCGCGCGCTGCTCGACAAGCAGCTGGAAAACCTGGCCGGCGCCGTGGCGCGGCTGGCCAACAAGCTGCAGCGCCGCCTGATGGCCAAGCAGAACCGGAGCTGGCAGTTCGACCTCGAAGAGGGCCTGCTCGATACGGCGCGGCTGACCCGTGTGGTCACCGATCCGATGCAGGCGCTCAGCTTCAAGGTCGAGAACGATACCGATTTCCGCGACACCGTGGTGACGCTGCTGATCGACAATTCCGGCTCGATGCGCGGCAGGCCCATCACCATTGCCGCCATCTGCGGCGACATTCTCGCGCGCACGCTCGAGCGCTGCGGCGTCAAGGTGGAAATCCTGGGCTTTACCACCCGCGCTTGGAAGGGCGGCAAGAGCCGCGAAGCCTGGCTCGAGGCCGGCCGGCCGGCGAATCCGGGCCGCGTCAACGATGTGCGCCACATCATCTACAAGGCGGCCGAAGAGCCGTGGCGCCATGCGCGGCGCAATCTGGGCCTGATGATGCGCGAAGGCCTGCTCAAGGAAAATATCGACGGCGAGGCGCTCGAATGGGCGCGCAAGCGGCTGATGGCCCGGCCCGAGGCACGGCGCATCCTGATGGTGATTTCCGATGGCGCGCCGGTCGATGACAGCACCCAGTCGGTCAATGCCGGCAATTACCTCGAAGCCCATCTGCGCCAGGTGATCGAGGATATCGAAACGCGCTCGCCGATCCAGCTGGTCGCTGTGGGCATCGGCCATGACGTGACGCGCTATTATCGTCGCGCCGTGACGCTGCTCGATGCCGAGGAGCTGGCGGGCGCGCTGACCGACGAGCTGGCGGCCCTCTTTGATGAGGAACTGCCCGGCCAGACGCGCCGCCGCGGACGGTGATGATACGCCGGCCGGCCATTCTTGCCTTGGTGCTGCTGGCGGGGTTGCCACCCCTCCAGGCAGCCGAGGTGGCGGTCACGGCCACGCAATTGCCCTCCTTTGGCGAGATCGCGCTGGACGCCCCGGTCGGCGGGCTGGTGTTCCGCGGCGGGGTGGCGCTGGTGGCGCAGGACGACACCTTTGGCGGCCTTTCGGGCATGGCCTTTACCGGCCCCAACCAGCAGGTCAGCTTCGTTTCCGATCGCGGCAGCTTCGTCACCGGCCACCTCGCCTATGACGATGCCAACCGGCTGTTCGGCCTGATCGGGGTGACGGTCGAGCCGATGCAGAATTCCAAGGGCGCCGCCCTGCCGCGGCAATATGCCAAGGATGCCGAGGGTATCGACACCATCTACCGCAATGGCGAAGCGGTGGCAGTGCGGGTGGCCTTCGAGCATCTGACGCGGGTGGCCGATTTCGACCTTACTGCCGGCATTCCGGGTGGTGCGGCGCGCGAGGTGGCGCTGCCCGACTGGCTGAGCGAGTTGCGCACCAATGCTTCGCTCGAATCAGTGTGCATTGCCCCGCCCGCCTCGCCCATTGCCGGCTCGACACTGTTGCTGGCCGAAGACCGCGATGACGGCGCCGGCAATCACAGCGCCTGGCTGCTGGGCCAGACCGACAGGGGCGCGCTCAGCTATCAGGCGCATGAAGGGGTCTATCCCACCGACTGCGCTTTCCTGCCCAATGGCGATCTGCTGGTGCTGGAGCGCGGCATATCCATGCTGGCTTTCAACATGGCCGTTCGGCTGGTGCCGGCGGCCGATGTGCGGCCCGGAAACGTGATGGAAGGGGCGCTGCTGCTGTCGGCCAGCGGCAATGCCATCGACAATATGGAGGCCCTGGCCGTGCATAGCGCACCCGGCGGGGAGACCCGGATCATCATCGGTTCTGACAATAATTTCAACGACTGGCAGCGCAGCCTGCTGCTCGAATTTGCCCTGGGCGAGTAACCGCGAACCCGCAGCGCCACAGCATGGCCACAGTGAATCGCGCGGGCAATAGTGGCGGATCGGTCACTGATTCGTAGTTTTTGATTTTGCTGTATTTTTGTGCTATGGTCTTGATCAATGCAGTTAAGCCCGTCACCCAGCCCGTGCCCCAAGGCACGATTTTTTTGACAACATCGCAGGATGCACGCACACCGGGAAGAAGCGGACCTGGTGCTCGTGGGGCTTGTTTGCGCGCGGCGTTCCGTTTGAACGCCAACAAGTAGAAATGGACGGTCCTATCCGCCGGGAACTGTCCGTTTGGGGCGTTAACAAGGAGTGCCGTGAATATGGTAGCCAAGAAGACACAGCAGCGGCTTGGGTTCAAGACGGGCGAATATGTTGTTTACCCGGCGCATGGCGTCGGCGTGATCGTCTCGATCGAAGAACAGGAAGTTGCCGGTCTGGTCCTTGAGTTGTTCGTCATCAGCTTCGAGCAGGACAAGCTGACGTTGCGCGTCCCCGTCGCCAAGATCAAGTCCGTCGGCATGCGCAAGCTGGCCGAAGAAGACATGGTCGTGCAGGCCCTGACCACCGTGACCGGCCGCGCCCGCGTCAAGCGCACCATGTGGTCGCGTCGGGCCCAGGAATATGAAGCCAAGATCAATTCGGGCGATCTGATCGCCATCTCCGAAGTCGTGCGTGATCTCTATCGCTCCGACGAGCAGCCCGAGCAGTCCTATTCGGAACGCCAGCTGTTCGAGCAGGCCATGGATCGCATGAGCCGCGAAATCGGCGTCGTCAATCGTCTGACGCTGACCGAGGCCGTGCAGCTGATCGAAAAGAACCTCGCCAAGTCGCCCAAGCGCAGCAAGGATGCCGCCGCCGAGAGCGACGAGGAAGCTGCCGCCTAAGGCGCTCTTCCATGTTCCAAAAGTGCAAGGGCCGGTGGAAACACCGGCCCTTTTGTTTGGCGGAAATGCTGCGCTCAAGGTTAGCAGCCTGCTAGCATTTTTTCGCAATAGGGGGTGTCCGATCGAATCGGGTGAGACGGCTAGAGCCGGCTCATGGCATCGGGCAGCAGCACCACGCTTTCCTGCTCATTGGGGTCGGTTCGCGCAATTAGCGCGCGGGCCGGGCGGTCGGTCGGGTTGAACGGCTGATGCGGCACACCGGCCGGGATATAGACGTAATCCCCCTCGCGGACCTCATCGAGAAACTCCAGATTGGGCCCGTGATAGAACGAGGTCGAGCCCTCGAGCTGGAAGATCGCGGTTTCATGGCTTTCGTGGAAATGCGGCTTGGCCTTGCCACCCGGCGGCAGCACCAGCATATGCATGCAGATCCCCGTGCTGCCGGCACTTTCGGCCGAAACGCCGGCGAAATAATCCATGCCCTGTTTGCCGTGAAAGCCCGCCCCGCCGCGGATAACCCTGCATTGCGCCATCTGCTGCTCCCCAAGTTGCGCCTGTCCAGACGGGCAGTCTGCGCGCATTTTCGCCTCGGGAGCTAGTCCTTTTCGCTGCTGTCGTGGCGGGCCAGGGCATCGCCCAGGCGGGTGGTAGCACTGCCGGGTTTGAGCGGCTGCTGCTGGCTTTCATGGGGCGCCCAGCCAGAGAGCCAGACGATCTCGAGTGTGGCACGGACCCTGCCATCGGGGTCGGCGTCGCGCTCGGCATAGCTCTGCGCCGCGGCGGCCAGCAGGGCTTTTGTGGCCGGGCGGCGCGAGCGGTCGGCCAGGGGATTGGCGGCGCCGAGCGCCTTGAGTTCGGCCATCAGGGCGAAGGGGCTGGAATAGCGCACCAGATGGGTTTCGACATCGGCGACGGGCAGCGCCAAGCCCGCCCGCTGCAGCAGGGCGCCACCATCGCGCACCTGCAGCATGGGGGCGACGCGGGCCGAGGCGCCGCCGGAAACCATTGAATCGGCAGCCAGAAATGCCTCGCGCAGCTCGGTCAGCGTCTCGCCGCCCAGGGCGGCCACCAGCAGCAGGCCATCGGGGGCCAGCCGGGCGCGCAGGCGGGCCAGATAGCCGGGCACGTCGTTGACGGCCTGCAGGTGCAGCAGCGAGACGATCAGGTCATAGTTATCCCCGGCCAAAGCCGGCATGTCATCATGGCCCGCAAAGGCGGCATGGCGCTCGAAGGGGAAGCGGGCGCTGGCGGTCTGACCGAATTGAGGGAGCTTATCGACATCGGGGCCGATGATGGCGGCGCGGGGAAAGGCGCGGATCAGCGCGGCGAGGCGATCCTCGAGGTCGGCCAGCACCAGATCGGTGACGAAGTCGCTGCCGCCGGGGCGCCGCGCCAGATGCCGGGCGACCAGGGCGGTATCGAAGATTGACGGTGGCTGGCTCATGGTGACTTGCGGCCGGTTGCGAAAATGGCACTATGGCCCGCGTTATGGAGAGCGCCGAGGGGCTTGTCAAAAGCGGGATGTGGCGCCGCAGCCTTGTGGGCGGGGCGCGGTGGCTCGGTCATGGCCTGCTCGATCTGCTTTATCCCCCGGTCTGCCTGCATTGTGACGGGCCCATAGCGACGCCCGATACGCTCTGTCCGGGGTGTTTTTCCCGGTTGCGGCCGATCACCGCGCCGTTTTGTCCCCGGCTCGGCCTGCCCTTTGCCGTATGGCTGGGCGATGATGTGCTTTCGGCCGAGGCGCTGAGCGATCCGCCCCCCTTTGGTCGCGCCCGGGCGGCCGTGGTCTATGGGCCAGTGGCCAGCGCGATCGTGTCGCGCCTCAAATATGGCGACCGGCCCGAGCTGGCGCGGTTCTGCGCGCGGCTGATGGCCGGGGCGGGCCATGAATTGTGGGCGGACAAGCCGGTGCTGGTGCCGGTGCCCTTGCATCCGGCGCGGCAGCGGGCGCGGCGTTATAACCAGTCCTATGAACTGGCCGTCATGCTGGGCCGGTTCACCGGCCTATCCGTCGATGCGGGCCTGGTGCAGCGCATTCGCAAGACGCGCCAGCAGGTGGGGTTGAGCGGGGATGGGCGGCAGCGGAACGTGGCGGGGGCCTTTGCCGTTTCCCCGCATGTCCTGGCGCGCGCGGCGGGGAAGCGGGTCGTGCTGGTCGACGATGTCTATACCACCGGCGCCACGACCAAGGCGGTGACCCGGACCCTGTTCAAGGCTGGGGTGAAGAGTGTCGATGTCGTGACTTTTGCCCGCGTTGTCATTGGCGATGACATACCCATATAAGTACAAATACCCGCAACGATGGGAGAATTTCCTTGGCTACTATCGAAATCTATACCACCCCGACCTGCCCCTATTGCCACGCCGCCAAGACGCTGCTGGCCGACAAGGGCGCCGACTATACCGAGATCACCGTGCTCGACCCGGCCTTGCGCGAAACCATGACGCAGCGCGCCCATGGCCGCCGCACCGTGCCGCAGATCTTCATCGATGATGCCCATATCGGGGGCTATGACGACATGGCGGCGCTGGACCGGCGCGGTGGTCTCGATCCGCTGCTGGCGCGCTAGGCCACAGGGTGAAAATTGCCGCCATCCAGCTGCGCTCGGGCCCCGATCCCGTCGCCAACCTCGCCATGCTCGAGCCCCTGCTGGCCGAGGCGGCAGCGGCTGGCGCGCGCTATGTGCTGACGCCCGAGGTCACCATGGCCTTTGCGGAAAACCGCGCCGGCCTCGTGGCCGTGGCGGCGCCCTATGACAACCATCCGCAGCTGCAGCGGGTCGGGGAACTGGCCAAGCACCATGGCATGCATATCCATATCGGCTCGCTGGCCGTGCCGCTCGAGGATGGCCGTTTCGCCAATCGCTCGGTGCTGTTCGGGCCGGATGGCGTCATCGTCAATCATTACGACAAGATCCATCTCTTCGATGCCGATGTTGCCGGGCTCAATGCCTATCGCGAAAGCGAGACCTATCGGGGCGGCGCGCGCGCCGTAACGGCGCCGCTGGGCGAATTTATCCTCGGCATGGCGATCTGCTACGACATGCGCTTTCCGCCGCTGTTCAATGCTTTGGCCAAGGCGGGGGCCAATCTGATTGCCGTGCCGGCGGCCTTCACCGTTCCCACGGGCCAGGCGCACTGGCATGTGCTGCTGCGCGCTCGGGCCATCGAGACCGGCTCCTATGTCATTGCGGCGGCCCAGGGTGGCCAGCATGCCAATGGAAGGGCCACCTATGGCCATTCCATCATCATCGACCCGTGGGGGCGTGTCGTTGCCGAGCTCGCCCATGACGAACCCGGCGTGCTGCTGGCCGAGATTGCGCCCGATCAGGTCACCGAAGCGCGCACCCGCATCCCGGCTTTGGCCAATGCACGCAACTTTGCCCCGCCAGCGCCGTTGAACGGCTAGCGCATTGACCTATATCGGTAATGACAACGAGCTATCGGGCTCCAGAGACGCCTCGTGATTCAATACGCCCTGCACTGTTCAAATGGCCATCACTATGACGCCTGGTTCAAGAACGCCGCCGCGTTCGAGGAGCAGCAGGCGCGCGGTATTGTCAGCTGCGCTGTCTGCGGCGATGCCAGCGTGGAAAAGGCGCTGATGGCCCCGGCCGTCGCGCGCAGCGACAAGGGCAAGGTGTCGCTCAGCGCCGGCCAGCCCGATGCGGCCCAGATCCGCCAGATGCTGCGGGAATATCGGCAAAAGGTGATCAGCGAGGCCGATTATGTCGGCGACCGCTTTGCCGAAGAGGCCCGCAAGATCCATTTCGAGGAAGTGGCGCCGCACGGCATCTATGGCGAGGCCAGCCGCGACGACGTCATGGCGCTGGCCGAGGAGGGGATCGAGTTCATGCCCCTGCCGGACCTGCCCGAAGAACACAACTGATCCAGTTCTGGATTCCGCGCGCCATTCCCGGCGCAGTCAAACGGAGAAACATCATGACCACACTCGACGCAGCCCTTTCGGGCACCTTTGCCATTGGTGGCGACCTCACGGTCAATCGCCTCGGCTTTGGCGCCATGCGCATTACCGGCAAGGGCATCTGGGGCCCGCCGGAGGATGCCGAGCAGGCCAAGGCAACGCTGCGCCGCCTGCCCGAACTCAATGTCAATTTCATCGATACGGCTGAAAGCTATGGCCCCTATGTCAGCGAGCAGCTGATCGGCGAGGTGCTGGCGCCCTATGGCAAGGGCAGCATCATCGCCACCAAGAGCGGGCTCACGCGTACCGGGCCGGACGAATGGCATCAGGTCGGACGACCCGAATTCCTGCGCCAGGGCGTGGCGACCAGCCTGGGGCGGCTCAAGCTTGAGGTCATCGACCTCTGGCAATTGCACCGTATCGACGCCAAGGTGCCGCGCGCCGACCAGTTCGGCGCCATTGCCGACATGCAGAAGGCCGGGCTGATCCGCCATGTCGGCCTCAGCGAGGTCAGCGTGGATGACATCAAGGAAGCGCAGAAGTACTTCAAGGTGGCCACGGTGCAGAACATGTACAATCTGGTCAGCCGCAAGGCGGAAGCCGTGCTGGAATTCTGCGAAGCCAACACTATCGGCTTCATCCCCTGGCGCCCGATCGATGGCGGCAATCTGGAATCCACCAGCGCCGAATTCAAGGCCATCATGGACAAGCACGAAGCCTCGGCCAGCCAGATCGCCCTGGCCTGGATGCTCAAGCGTTCACCCGTCATGCTGCCCATTCCGGGCACCGGCAAGGTCAAGCATCTGGAAGACAATGTGGCGGCCGCCGCGATCAAGCTCAGCGACGACGATTTCGCGACGCTCGACAAGGTCGGCAAGACGGCCTGATTTTCCCTGCCAAGCACCTGACCGGGGCCGGCGGCGCACAGAGCGTTGCCGGCCTTGGCTTTTACGCGCCAAGCAAGATGGATATCGATGTCCGAGGGGGTTTAGGTCGGCTCGATAGGGAGGGTGGAATCCCCGCTATCGAACCTAACCAGCAGGCAATCTTGGCAGACCGCCTTCGGCTGAGCGTGCGTCTAGCACCACAGCAAGAGCTTGTCACGCATTTGTCGCAGACCGCGGTGGCGACAAATGCGTGCGGCCCGTAGCCTCCCCGTCAGGGGAGGCCTGCGTTCAGTTCCAGAGCTTGTCGATCGCCTCCCTGTCGCGCACGGCGCCGCGTGCCGCGGACGTGGCAAAGGCGGCATAGGCCTTGAGCGAGGTGGTGACATTGCGCTTGCGTGGATGGGCGGGCTTCCAGCCGAGCTGGTCCTGATCGTGGCGGCGCTGCACCAGTTCGTCATCCGAGACGAGCAATTGAATAGACCTATTGGGGATATCGATCTCGATGATATCGCCTTCACGCACGAGCCCAATGGTGCCGCCTTCTGCGGCTTCCGGCGAGACGTGGCCGATGGAGAGGCCCGATGTGCCGCCCGAAAAGCGGCCATCGGTCAGCAGGGCGCAGGCTTTGCCCATGCCCTTGGATTTGAGATAGCTCGTGGGATAGAGCATTTCCTGCATGCCGGGGCCGCCGCGCGGGCCTTCATAGCGGATAACGAGCACGTCGCCTTCCTTGATCTGATTGGTCAGGATGGCCTTGACGGTATCGTCCTGGCTTTCAAACACCCGCGCCGGGCCGGAGAATTTGAGGATGGATTCGTCGACGCCGGCGGTTTTGACGATGCAGCCATCAATGGCGATATTGCCCTTGAGCACAGCCAGGCCGCCATCCTTGGAAAAGGCATGTTCGGCCGAACGGATGACGCCGTCTTTGCGGTCGAGATCGAGCTCGGTCCAGCGGTTGGACTGGCTGAAGGCCTGGGTCGTGCGCACGCCGCCGGGGGCGGCCATATAGAACTGGCGGACACTCTCGGAGTTGGTGCGGGAAATGTCCCATTTGTCGAGGGCATCGCCGATGGTGGCGATGTGGACAGTGGGCTCGTTGCGGTTGATCAGCCCGGCGCGGTCGAGCTGGCCCAGGATGGACATGATGCCACCGGCGCGGTGGACGTCTTCCATATGCACGTCGGCCTTGGCCGGGGCGACCTTGGACAGCACCGGCACGCGGCGGCTGAGCTGGTCGATATCGTCCATGGTGAAATCGACGCCGCCCTCATGGGCGGCCGCCAGGATATGCAGCACGGTATTGGTCGAGCCACCCATGGCGATGTCGAGGGTCATGGCGTTTTCGAAAGCGGCCTTGGTGGCAATCGAGCGCGGCAGCACGGAGGCATCGTCCTGCTCGTACCAGCGTTTGGTGATCTCGACGATGACGCGACCGGCCTCCTCAAACAGGTGCTTGCGATCGGAATGGGTGGCCAGGGTCGAGCCATTGCCGGGCAGGCTGAGGCCGAGCGCTTCGGTCAGGCAGTTCATCGAATTGGCCGTGAACATGCCCGAGCAGGAGCCGCAAGTGGGGCAGGCGGCTTCTTCGACGGCCTGGACTTCCTCGTCGCTATACTGGTCGTCGGCGGCCATCACCATGGCGTCGACGAGGTCGAGGGCCTGCAGCTTGCCCTTGAGCATGGCCTTGCCGGCTTCCATCGGGCCACCGGAGACGAAGATCACCGGGATATTGATGCGCATGGCAGCGTTGAGCATGCCGGGGGTGATCTTGTCGCAGTTGGAAATGCAGACCATGGCGTCGGCGCAGTGGGCGTTGACCATGTATTCCACCGAGTCGGCGATCAGGTCGCGGCTGGGCAGCGAATAGAGCATGCCGTCATGGCCCATGGCGATGCCGTCATCGACCGCAATGGTGTTGAATTCCTTGGCCACGCCGCCCGATGCCTCGATCTGGCGGGCAACCAGCTGGCCAAGGTCCTTGAGGTGGACATGGCCGGGCACGAACTGGGTGAAGGAATTGACCACGGCGATGATGGGTTTGCCGAAATCGCCGTCCTTCATGCCGGTGGCGCGCCAGAGGCCACGGGCGCCGGCCATGTTGCGGCCATGGGTGGTGGTACGGGAGCGATAAACAGGCATGGTTGTCCTCGGTAAGCGTGTGCGCCTGCATACTGGCGCGATTACCCTGTGTTTAGACCCATTCCAGACGGTGATCAATGCAGAACCGTACCGTACGGTACGGGAAGCGTCGGTCGGCCCAGAAGCGCGGGCCTTGCATCGAAGCGGCGGATGGGGCGTTGTATGCCCAACAGCCCGGAGGCAGTGATGGACGAGACACGCAAGAGTTACCGGCAGGTCGCGGTGGCCAGCAAGAATCCGCTGGCGGTAACAGTCGGCGTCGAGCGCGCCGGTGCGGGCTACAAGGCAGCGGTCTGGTGGGAGTCGGTCGCCGATATCGATGGCGACGAGGCCGAATATGCTGACGTCGCAACCGCATTCGCCGCTGCCGAGGCGGCACGGGCGCTGCATCGCTTTCACGAGGTCGTGGTGGTGCTGCAGGAGGGCGTCGACTGGAATGAGAGCTGGGGCGATTTGCGCAGCGCGCCCATCGACAATGAACCGATCGGCAACATCAGTGCGGCCGGGCTGTCGCCCGATGAGAGCTATACCTTGGCCGCCGGCATCGAAGCCGAGCGCGACGCCTAGTTGTTGATGCTGAGGATGCCCCATTGCGTGTCGGCGCAATCGTCATCCAGGCAGATACTGGTCATCCAGAGCGCGCCATTGGCAAAGCCGACACCCTCGCTGGTGACGATCAGATCGGCGTAGTCCTGGCTGGCCAGCGCATCGATGGTTTCCCCGGTCAGCAGGCTGTCGAAATTGTCGACCAGATCCTGCGCCTCGAAGATGTCATAGACTTCGCCATTGGCATTGACGGTCAGCGGGTAGAGCCCGAGATCGGCGATGGCGGTCGGGTTGCCGAACAGGAAGGCGTCCTGCATGAGTGCGAAGGCCTCGTTGAAGCCATCCACATCACCATGAATATTCTCGATGCTGTCGAGCACGTCTTCCTCGCTCTGGGCGAGGACAGGGCCGGCCAGAACCAGGGCGGCAGTGAGAGTGACGGCAAGAATTGTGTGGCGCATGCTGGCTCCGGCGGTTTGAGGGCGGCTTATTTCAGGAACGGACTCTGCCGCTTGACTGTGTCGATCAAGCGGCCGGCCGCTCGGCCATCACCATGTAATTGATCGCCATGTCACGCGACTGGCGCCATTCGTCGGCCAGAGGGTGAAACACCACGCCCGTCTCTGCCGTCACCGTCAGGCCATTGCGGGTGATCAGGGTCTTGACCTCGTCGGGCGTGAGGAACTTGTTCCAGTCATGGGTGCCGACGGGCAGCCAGCGCAGGATGCGTTCGGCGCCAAACACCGCCAGGGCATAGGCGCGGGCGGTACGGTTGAGCGTGGCGGTCAGCATCAGCCCGCCGGGTTTGACCAGGTCGGCGCAGCTCTTCATGTAGAGCGGCACATTGTCGACATGCTCGACCACTTCCATGTTGAGCACCATGTCGAAAGTCTTGCCCTGGGCGGCCAGGGCCTCGCTGGTCGTGGCCTGGTAGTCGATGGCAAGGCCTGACTTTTCGGCGTGCAGCCGGGCAATGGTGATGTTGCGCTCGGCCGCGTCAATACCGGTAACGGTAGCGCCCAGGCGCGCCAGCGGCTCGCAGAGCAGGCCGCCGCCGCAACCGACATCGAGAATGCTCAATCCTTCGAAAGGCCGCATGGCGGCGCCGTCGAGGGCAAAATGGGCCAGTAGGTGCTCGCGGATATAGCGCAGGCGCACGGGGTTGAACTTGTGCAGCGGCTTGAACTTGCCCTTGGGGTCCCACCACTGCTCGGCCATCGCGGTGAACTTGGCGATCTCGGCGTCATTGATGGTGGTCTCGGTCATGGCGTGGCACTCCTTGTGGCGCCATATGACCCAGTCGGTGTGGCACAGGCAAGGTACGTGGCGTCGCGGCTGGCGGATCAGAGTTGATCGGGGCCATGGATTGTCGTATGTCCGCCGCGATATAGAGCGTACCGGCGGGTTCGGCCGGAGGAACGGGGTAGGGTCTTGGCCCGTATAGTCGTCAAGTTTGGTGGCACGTCAGTGGCTACCGTCGAGCGTATTCGGCAGGCCGCGCGGCACGTCAAGCGCGAGGTCGATGCCGGTCATGAGGTTGCCGTGGTGGTTTCGGCCATGAGTGGCAAGACCAATGAGCTGGTCGGCTGGGTCAATGAAGCCAGCGCCCTGCATGATGCACGCGAATATGATGCCGTGGTCGCTTCGGGCGAGCAGGTGACGGCCGGGCTGATGGCCATCGTGCTGAGCGAAATGGGCATCCAGTCGCGTTCCTTTGCCGGCTGGCAGGTGCCCATCCATACCGATGACGCGCATGGCGCGGCGCGCATTACCGATATCGACCCGACCGAACTCGACAAGCGCCTGCGCGATGGCTGGGTGCCGGTCATCACCGGCTTTCAAGGCATCTCGCCGCATGGCCGGGTCACCACGCTGGGCCGGGGCGGTTCGGACACGTCGGCCGTCGCGGTGGCGGCGGCGGTCAAGGCGGACCGCTGCGATATCTATACCGATGTGGACGGCGTTTACACGACCGACCCCCGCATCGTGCCCAAGGCGCAGCGGCTGACCAAGATTTCCTTTGAGGAAATGCTGGAAATGGCATCGCTGGGCGCCAAGGTGCTGATGATCCGCTCGGTCGAGATGGCCATGGCCTATAAGGTGCGGCTGCTGGTCCGCTCCAGTTTTGACGATCCGGATGCGCCGCAGCTGGCGCCCGATGGTTCCCCCGGTGTCCCCGGTACGCTCGTATGCGATGAGGATGAGATCATGGAAAAGCAGATCGTTTCGGGCGTGACGCTCGCCAAGGCCGAGGCCAAGATTACCCTGCGCGACGTCAAGGACAATCCGGGCGTGGCAGCAGCCATTTTTGGTACGCTTGCGGACCAAGGCATTATCGTGGACATGATCGTGCAGAATATCGCCGATGACGGGGCCACCACGGACATTACCTTTACGGTGCCCGACAGCGAGTATGACAAGGCCATCAAGACCCTCAAGGATGCCGGCGACCGCATTGAATATGCCCGGATTTCGGGCTCCAAGGGCGGGGCCAAGGTCTCGGTGGTTGGCGTGGGCATGCGCAGTCATGCCGGTGTCGCCTCCTCGATGTTCCGGGCCCTGGCCGACAAGGGCATCAATATCCAGCTGATCACCACATCGGAGATCAAGACCTCGGTGCTGATCGACGAACAATATGCCGAGCTTGCGGTTCGGGCCCTGCATACTTATTACGGGTTGGATAAGAAGGACGCATAAGCTCGGTCGAGGGGGTTGAGCCGCGTCCACCAAAGGGGGGCGGCTTTGCGGGCCGCCTAAGGGTTAGATGGTCACGACCACAGGCGGCCCACGCGTGCTGCTCAGGCAATTGCGCGAGACAATGGCGGAGCCGCTGGCTTCGCAGGCTCGGCTCGACAAGATCGTCGGCCTGATCGCCGACAATATGCATGCCGATGTCTGCTCCTTTTACGTGCTGCGCGATGACGGTGCGCTCGAGCTGTTTGCCAGCAAGGGCCTCGCCGCCGAATCGGTGCACATGACCACGCTGCGGCTGGGCGAAGGCCTGGTCGGGCTGATTGCCGCCGAAGCCGAGCCGCTCAGCCTCGACGACGCCACCAGCCATCCTGCCTTTGCCTATCGTCCGGAAACCGGCGAAGAGCGCTACAATGCCTTTCTGGGCGTGCCGGTATTGCGGGCCGGCCAGACGCTGGGCGTGCTCGTGGTGCAGAATGCCGAGCGGCGCCATTACGGCGAGGATGAAACCGAGGCGATGCTGACTACGGCCACAATTCTGGCCGAGATGATCGCCACCTCGGACTTTGACAATCTGATCAAGCCGGGGTCCGATATCGATCTCAGGCGACCACGCATGTTCACTGGCGTCAGCTTTACCGACGGCATCGCCTTGGGCACGGTGGTGCTGCATGATCCGCGCGTGGTGGTCTCCAACTTCATCGCCGAAGATACGGACCTCGAAAAGGTGCGGCTGGAGACGGCGCTCGAAACCATGCGGGTGTCGATCGACGCCATGCTGGACCATGGCGACATGGCCGGCCCGACCGACCATCGCGAGATTCTCGAAACCTATCGCATGTTCGCCAATGATCGCGGCTGGGTGCACCGGCTGACCGAGGCGATCGAGAATGGCCTCAGCGCCGAAGCGGCGGTGGAGCGGGTGCAGAACGATACCCGCGCCCGCATGCTGCGCCAGACCGATCCCTATATCCGCGACCGGCTGCATGACCTCGACGATCTGGCCAACCGGCTGCTGCGGGTGCTGACCGGCGACGGCCATGCGCTGGCGCATAAGGCGCTGCCGGACAATGCCATCCTCGTCGCGCGCAATATGGGCCCGGCCGAACTGCTCGAATATGACCGCACCAAGCTGCGCGGCATTGTGCTCGAAGAGGGCGGGACGACGGCGCATGTCGCCATCGTGGCGCGCTCGCTGGGCATGGTGGCCGTGGGGCAGGCGCAGTCGATCGTCTCGATGTGCGAAAGCGGCGACGATATCATTCTGGATGGCGCGGCTGGCCTCGTGCATTTGCGGCCCACGTCGGACATCGTCCAGGCCTATGCCGACAAGGTGAAGGTCTCGGCCAAGCGCCGGGCGCATTATGCCGCGCTCAAGGACAAGCCCAGCATCACCCGGGACGGCGTGGCCATCACCCTGCTGCACAATTCGGGTCTGGTGGCCGACCTGCCCATGCTTGACGACACCGGCGCGGCGGGGGTGGGGCTGTTCCGCACGGAACTGCAGTTCATGATTGCCAGCAAGCTGCCCAAGCTCAGCGAGCAGACCGAGCTCTATGCCGAAGCCATGGAAATTGCCGGGGAGCGGCCGGTGGTGTTCCGTTTGCTTGATATTGGCGGCGACAAGGTCTTGCCCTATCAGCGCTCGATGGCCGAGGAAAACCCGGCCATGGGGTTTCGGTCCATTCGCCTTGGCCTGGAGCGGCCGGGGCTGCTGCGCACGCAGATCCGGGCGCTGCTGCTGGCGGCCAATGGGCGGCCGCTCAAGATCCTGGTGCCGATGGTCACCGAGACCTTCGAATTCGTGCAGACCCGCAAGGTGGTCGACAAGGAAGTGGCGCGCCTGCGCCGCGCCGGCACGCCGATCCCCAGCCGGCTCGAGCTGGGCGTGATGGTGGAAGTGCCCTCGCTGCTGTTCGAGCTCGACCAGCTGCTGCCGCTGGCCGATTTCGTCTCGATCGGCTCCAATGATCTGGTGCAGTTCCTGACGGCGTCGGATCGCGCCAATCCGCGCGTCGCCAAGAATTACGATCCCATCGGCATGCCGCGGCTGCGGGCGATCAGGCTCGTCGTCGATGCGGCGCGGCGCTACAATATCCCGATCACCATGTGCGGCGAGCTGGCCGGCAAGCCGCTCGAGGCGCTGGCCCTGATGGCGGTGGGCATGACGCGGCTATCGATGGGCCCGGCCTCGATCGGGCCGATCAAGGAACTGGTGCTCAATCTGGACCTCAAGCCGATCCAGCAATCGATAGGCGCGGCGCTCAGCGATGGCGCGCAGGGCATCACGATCCGGCAATTGCTGCTGGAATGGATCGAGAAACAGAACCTGCCCGTGTAGGGCGGCGCTTGAAGTTGATCGTCATGGCCATTACAGGCACGGTGTCATCCCGGCGGGGTGACACCGAGTTTTTGATGGCGCGGCGCGCTGCCGCACAGGATCTTTACAACCATGGCCTCTCTTCCCCAGGACAAGCTCGACGCCCTCGAGACGCGGTTTCAGTATGTCGAGGCGGCGCTGTCGGGTGGTGCGGGCCCGGACGAGTTCGTCAAATTCTCCAAGGAACATGCCGAACTGGCGCCGATCGTGGAGAAGATCCGCGCCTATTCGAAAGCCTTGAAGGATCGCAAGGAGGCCGAGGCGCTGCTCAAGAGCGGCGACAAGGAAATGGCCGAGATGGCCCAGGCCGAGATCGAAGAGCTCGACGACAGCATCGAAGAGCTGTTCCAGGCGGTGCGGGTGCTGCTCCTGCCCAAGGACGAGGCCGACGAGAAGTCGATTATCCTCGAAATCCGCGGCGGCACGGGCGGAGACGAAGCGGCGTTGTTCGCCGGCGACCTGTTCCGCATGTATGAGCGCTATGCCGTCAACCATGGCTGGAAGGTCACGGTGATGGAGGAAAGCCCCGGAGAAATGGGGGGCTTCAAGGAAATCATCGCCAATGTCTCGGGCAAGGGCGTCTATGCGCGCATGAAGTTCGAGAGCGGTGTGCACCGTGTGCAGCGCGTGCCGGCCACCGAAGGTTCGGGGCGCATTCATACCTCCGCAGCGACAGTGGCCGTGCTGCCAGAGGTCGAAGACATCGACATCGAAATTCGCACCGAAGACATTCGTATCGACACGATGCGCGCCTCGGGCGCCGGCGGCCAGCACGTCAACACCACCGACTCGGCGGTGCGCATCACCCATATTCCTTCTGGCATCGTCGTCACCTCGGCGATGAAGAGCCAGCATCAGAACCGGGCGCTGGCCATGCAGGTGCTGCGTTCGCGGCTCTATGACATGCAGCGCGAGGAACGCGATTCTGCCCGTTCGGCCGAGCGCAAGGGTCAGGTGGGCTCCGGCGACCGCTCCGAACGAATCCGTACCTACAATTTCCCCCAGGGCCGGGTCACCGATCATCGCATCAATCTGACGCTCTACAAGCTCGACAAGGTCATTACCGGGGAAGCGCTGGATGAGTTGATCGAGGCGCTGATCACCGAAAACCAGGCGGGGCAGCTTTCCGCCATGGAGCAGCCCAACTGAGCCAGAAGCCGACCATTGGCGCGCTGTGGCGCAACTGGCGCGATGTGCTGAGCCGGCTGGGCTTTGAGACTGCGGCGCTGGACGCCAAGCTCTTGACCCAGCACGGACTGGGTCTGGGTGCACTGGACCTGGCGATGCGGGAGAACCAGGATGTCGATCCGGCCGGGGCCGAGCGCGTCGCGGCATTGCTGCAGCGTCGGCTGGCCGGGGAATCGGTGGCGCGCATCATCGGCGAGCGGGAATTCTACGGCCTGGCATTCAGTCTCAACGCGGCGACGCTGGAGCCGCGGCCCGATACCGAGCTGCTGGTCGACCTGGCCCTGGGCATGATGCCGGCAGGCGGGCGGCTGCTCGATCTGGGCACCGGGACGGGCTGTATCTCCATCGCCATGCTGGCCCATATGGACGATATCAGCGCGGTAGCGGTCGATCTCAGCGCGCTGGCGCTCGAGGCGGCGCGCGACAATGCCGCCCGTCATGGCGTCGCGGATCGGCTCACCTTGCTCGAAGGCAGCTGGTTTGACCCGCTTGCCCCGCAGCGGTTCGACATCGTGGTTTCCAACCCGCCTTATATCACCTCGGCCGTGGTCGAGACGCTGACGCCGGAGGTGAAGGATTTCGACCCACGACTGGCGCTTGATGGCGGGCCCGATGGGCTGGCGCCCTATCGCATCCTGGCGCGTGAGGCCGATGCCTGGCTGACCGAGGGTGGACGCCTCTTGGTGGAGATCGGGCATGACCAGGGGGCTGCCGTCAGCGGGCTGTTTCTGGAGGCCGGTTTCGAGGATGTCAGCGTGCATCGGGATCTGGCCGGGCTTGATCGGGTGGTGGTGGCGCACCATGTTAACGACATCGTCAGGGCGGGTTGAGAGCGGCCCGCAATTAATGCTGGCAAAGCGGACGCGAACACGGTAGTTTGCCCGTGCTGTCAAAGGCGCTTCATGAGCGCCACGGCGACATGCCACCCGAAACGTCCGGATGCTGCAAGCGGCAGCGCGGTTCCAGCAGAGGCTGGAATAACGCAGGATGGCTCTGGAAACGCCGTCAGACGGTTTCGGTCTTCATGAAGCCAATTAGAGCCCTACGACTGCAGGCTTCGGCCTTCGCGGGGAGCTGCCCGATCAGGCAAGATGCCGGTCCGCCAGCAGTGTGACGCTTATTTTTCTAGAGTTAGATAAAGCGACCAGATGAGACCCAATAACCAGAACAACAAAAACCGGCAGCGTGGCCGGAACGGCGGACGCAAGCACGTCAATCCGTTGTCCCGCAATTTCGAGAGCAATGGTCCGGATGTGAAGGTGCGCGGCAACGCGGCCCATGTCGCCGAGAAATATCTGCAGCTGGCGCGCGATGCGCAGTCATCAGGCGACTCGGTGATGGCGGAGAATTATCTCCAGCATGCCGAGCACTATTTCCGCATCGTTTCGAGCGCCCAGCAGGCCCAGAATGGCATTCGGCCAGACGGCCAGGATGATGGCGATTTCGATGACGATATGCCCGAGATGAACTCGCGCTTCGCTTCGCCACAGCCGCAACCGCAGCCGCAGTCGGCCGATGGCGATGACCAGGGCGATGGCGAACAGCGCCAGCCGCGCCAGGAACGTCCCGAGGCCGAACGCGCCCCGCGGCCTGACCGCAGCCGGCCCCGCCCGGATCGCGAGCGGCCCGACCGTGACCGCCCTGCCGCTGCGGCGGGCGAGAACGAGGCGCCTGCCGCAAGGCAGAATGCCGGCCAGGACGAGGATGCCCCTGCTGTCGAGGCTGCTGCCGAGGATGGCGAGGTCCGCAAGCCGCGCGAACGCCGGCCCCGTCGCCGCCGCCCGGCCGGTGGTGATGGCGGTGCCGACCCGGCCAGTGCCGACCAGCCCGATATCGGCGAATTGCCGGCCTTTCTGACGGCCGGTTCGACAACCGCCGCCGAATAGTGCCGCAGAGATTTTGAAAAGGCCGGACAGCGATGTCCGGCCTTTTGCTTTTTGTGCGGGGCTTCCAGGCTCAACGAGAGCGCGACTTATCCCCGGTCGCAAAACTTGTGGCACACTCTCTCCATCATCCCGCATGGGCGGCCTGCAGGCGAACAGTGGTGGGGTGGGCCGGGTGTGGTCTTTGCCTGCCGCACAGGTTCCGAGACGGCCGTGCGGGGGCGAGCGATCTCCGTGCCGCCGAACAGTTCCAAAAACCGGCGCTCCGAGGCGGCTATCGTATCATTGTTCTATTTTACCAGAGGCGGTTGCCGCTTCGGGGCCTGTCCATTCGTGACAACCGCGACCCAGGCGGCGCTTCGGCATGCAAGTTCTCCTGCCACCCTTTTCCTTTGCAAATTTTGACCTACATCATGAGCAACCAGTCTCGTGCTGATATTGATCGGGCGGGAACAGGGAACACTTTCGGCGTGAGTGACGTGCTTTAGAGACGGCCTCGCGCGCGGCTAAAGGATGGTTGCATGAATATCGAAAAGTATACCGAACGGGCCCGCGGTTTCATCCAGAGTGCCCAGACCATGGCACTGGGCAAGGGCCACCAGCAGTTTGCGCCGATCCACCTGCTCAAGGTGCTGCTCGACGACGACCAGGGCATGGCCAATGGCCTGATCGGGCGCGCCGGCGGCGACGCCAAGGCGGCACGGGCTGGCGTCGAGGCCGCTATTGCCAAGATCCCCACCGTTTCCGGCGATGCCGGTCAGCTCTATCTCGGGCGCGAACTGGCACGGGTGTTCGACACCGCCGAGAGCGCGGCGCAAAAGGCCGGCGACAGCTATGTCACGGTCGAGCGGCTGCTGCTGGCGCTGGTGGTCGAGAAAGACACCGATGCCGGCAAGATCCTGGCATCCGCCGGGGTGACGCCGCAGGGGCTCAACACCGCCATCGAAGAAATCCGCAAGGGCCGCAGCGCCGATTCGGCGACTGCCGAGAACAGCTATGATGCGCTCAAGAAATATGCGCGTGACCTCACCGCCGATGTGCGCGAGGGCAAGCTCGACCCGGTGATCGGCCGCGACGAGGAAATCCGCCGCACCATCCAGGTGCTGAGCCGTCGTACCAAGAACAATCCGGTGCTGATCGGCGAGCCCGGCGTCGGCAAGACGGCCATCGCCGAGGGCCTCGCCATCCGCATCGTCAATGGTGACGTCCCCGAATCGCTCAAGAACAAGTCGCTGCTGTCGCTCGACATGGGCGCGCTGATTGCCGGCGCGAAATATCGCGGCGAGTTCGAGGAACGCCTCAAGGCGGTGCTGAACGAGGTCACCTCTTCGGACGGACAGATCATCCTGTTCATCGACGAAATGCACACGCTGGTGGGCGCGGGCAAGTCCGATGGCGCCATGGATGCGTCCAACCTGCTCAAGCCGGCTCTGGCGCGGGGCGAGCTGCACTGCGTCGGCGCCACGACGCTGGATGAATATCGCAAGCATGTGGAAAAGGACCCCGCTCTGGCCCGGCGTTTCCAGCCCGTCTTCGTGGACGAGCCGACGGTGGAAGACACCATTTCGATCCTGCGCGGGCTCAAGGAAAAGTACGAGCTGCATCACGGTATCCGGATTTCCGATTCCGCCCTGGTCAGTGCCGCGACACTGTCCAGCCGCTACATTGCCGATCGCTTCCTGCCCGACAAGGCCATCGACCTGATGGACGAGGCGGCGGCGCGCCTGCGCATGGCCGTGGACAGCAAGCCCGAGGCGCTGGACGAGCTTGACCGGCGCATCATGCAGCTCAAGATCGAGCGCGAGGCGCTGCGCAAGGAAGACGATGATGGCTCGCGGCTGCGCCTGGAGCGGCTGGAAACCGAACTGGGCGGACTCGAGGAGCAGGCCCAGGGCCTCAGCGCCAAGTGGCTGGCAGAAAAGGAACGGTTGCAGGGCAGCCAGAAGCTCAAGGAAGAGCTCGATGCGGCGCGCAGCCAGCTCGAAATCGCGCAGCGCCAGGGCGACCTGGCCAAGGCCGGCGAGCTGGCCTATGGCGTCATTCCTGGTCTGGAAAAGCGCATCGCCACGGCCGAAGACAGCAATGGCGACGGCAAGCCCGATGCGCTGATGGCCGCCGAAGTGGTAACGCCCAGCGACATCGCCCAGGTGGTCAGCCGCTGGACCGGTATTCCGGTCGACCGGATGCTGGAGGGCGAGCGCGAAAAGCTGCTGCATATGGAAGCCTCGCTCGGCGCCAGGGTGATCGGCCAGGCCGAGGCCGTGGCTGCCGTGGCGCGGGCGGTGCGGCGTTCGCGCGCCGGGCTGCAGGATCCGAACCGGCCGATCGGCTCGTTCATGTTCCTGGGGCCAACCGGTGTCGGCAAGACCGAACTGACCAAGAGTCTGGCGCAGTTCCTGTTCGATGACGAGACCGCCATGGTGCGCCTCGACATGAGCGAATATATGGAAAAGCACTCGGTGGCCCGGCTGATCGGGGCACCCCCCGGCTATGTCGGTTACGAGGAAGGCGGCGCGCTGACCGAAGCGGTGCGGCGCCGGCCCTATCAGGTCGTGCTGTTCGACGAGATCGAGAAGGCGCATCCGGACGTGTTCAACGTGCTGCTGCAGGTGCTCGATGACGGTCGCCTGACCGACGGGCAGGGCCGCACGGTGGACTTCCGCAATACCGTGATCATCCTCACCTCCAATCTGGGAAGCGAATATCTGGTCGATCTCAAGGACGGTGAATCGGTCGAACTGGTGCGCGGCAGGGTGCTCGACATGGTCAAGGCGGCATTCCGGCCGGAATTCCTCAACCGTGTCGATGAGATCCTGCTGTTCCATCGGCTGGGTCGCGAGCATATGGGCGCCATTGTCGACATCCAGTTCGGGCGGCTGCAGGAACTGCTCAAGGAGCGCGATATCGGCCTTGAGCTGACACCGGCGGCGCGCGCCTGGCTGGCCAATGAGGGCTATGATCCCGCCTATGGCGCAAGGCCGCTCAACAGGGTGATCCAGCGCGAAGTGCAGGACGGGCTGGCCGACGAAATCCTGGCCGGTCGAGTCAGCGATGGCAGCCGGGTGGTGATCGATGCCAATGATGCCGGCATTGTTCTGCATCCCGGCGGGCTGGCCGACGCTGCTGCCTGACCAAAAAAGGCCGGTCGAAAGACCGGCCTTTTTACTTGCCAAAGAAAGCCAGACGATCTAGAACAAAACAAGAACATACGCAGGAGCCAATGATGGTGGAGAAGATCGACTATATCGAATTTCCGTCCAGCGACCGTGCGGCCACCAGCGCTTTTTTCAGCGCAGCCTTTGGCTGGGGCCAGCTCAGTTATGGTCCGGACTATGACGCCATTGATGGCGCCGGCATTGATGGTGGTGTCGATCAGGCCGAGGGCAGGGTGGCGAGCACGATGGCCATCGTGCGCACCGATGACCTGGACGACGCCGAGCGCCGGGTGCTGGCAGCGGGCGCGGTGATCACGCGGGCCCAGTTCGACTTTCCCGGCGGCCGGCGATTCCATTTCCGCGAGCCGGGCGGCAACGAACTGGCGGTGTGGATCAGCCGCGACTAGGCTGCCTGCTCAATGAGCAGGAAGGTTGTGCCATGAATGACCACGGTAGCGTTGCGGCGGGTGAACCCGGGACATCGAGCGCCTATTCGCCAGTGCAGCGTCGTTATGTGCTCATCGCCGCCATCCTCGCCTCGAGCATGGCCTTCATCGACGGTTCGGTGCTGTCGATTGCCATCCCGGCGCTGCGCGCCGACCTGGGTGCAACGCTGGCGGACGTGCAATGGGTGTCGAACGGCTACCTGCTGTTTCTGGGGTCGCTGCTCTTGCTGGGCGGCGCGGCGGGCGACCGCTTCGGCCTGCGGCGGGTGTTTGGTCTGGGCATTGGCCTGTTTGTCGTTGCGTCGCTTGTCTGCGCCCTGGCGCCCCAGGTATGGGTCCTGATCGCGTTCCGGGGGCTGCAGGGGATCGGCGCCGCGCTGATGGTGCCGGGGAGCCTGGCCATCATTGCCAGAGCCTATCCGCGGGCCGAGCGGGGCAAAGCCATTGGTCTATGGGCTGCAGCGTCCTCGCTGACCACTATCATGGGCCCGGTGCTGGGCGGGCTGGTGCTGACGGTGCTGGGCGACTGGAGCTGGCGGCTGATCTTTGCCATCAACCTGCCGCTGGGCGCCATTGCCCTGGCGCTGCTGATCTTGCGCGTGCCTGCCGACGGGGCCAGCGCAAGCCACAGGCTTGATATTGTGGGGGCGATGCTGGCCAGCATCGGATTGATGCTGGTCGCCTTTGGCCTGACCGGCAGCGGCGGGGAGAGCGTGCCGCCGCTGTCGCATGTCATGGGTTATTGCGGCAGCGGCGCGCTGCTGCTGGCCGGGTTCGTCTGGTGGGAGGGGCGGGTGCGCCATCCCATGTTGCCCTTGCGCCTGTTTGCCATCGTGCCCTTTGCCGGCGCCAATGTACTGACCTTCACGCTCTACTTCGCGCTGACTGGGGTAACCTTTTATCTGCCCATGACCATGATTGCCGGCTGGGGCGCCTCGCCGGCCGAGGTGTCGCTGGTCATGCTGCCCTTCGGCGTGGCGATCACCTTGATCTCCGGGCTGAGCGGACAATTGGCCGACCGGTTCGGGCCGGGGCCGCTGATTGCCCTGGGCGCCGTGCTTGTCGGCCTGGCCTTTGCCGGGCTGGGCCTGACGGCGCCGGCCCAGAATGTCTGGCTGGCCGTGCTGCCGCTGATTGCCCTGGCGGGTCTGGGCATGGCCCTGGTGGTGTCGCCGCTGTCGACGGCAGTGATGACGGCGGTGGACGATGCCGATACCGGCATTGCCTCGGGCGTCAACAATGCCGTGTCGCGCGTGGCGGGCCTGGTCGCCGTGGCCGCCATGGGCATGCTGGCGGCGCTGGTCTTCGAGCAGTCCTTGGGCAGCGCAGCCGAGCTGCCGGTCTTTTTCGGCCTGCCGGCCAATGGGCTCAGTGCCGGTCAGGAAGGCCTGCGGCAGGTCGCCACCAATAGCGCGTTCAGCGCCATTGCCTATCTCAATGCCGGCCTGTGCCTCCTGTCCGGGCTGGTGGCCTGGGTGACCCTGGAGCGCAGGCTCTAATTGGCCTGGGCGAAGGAGACCGGAGCGGGCTGGCGGGCCATCAGATCGTCCATCTGCGCCATGGTCCGGGCGAATTCGCCCTGATATTGCTGGGCCAGGATATTGTCCTTGGGCAGCTTGACGCTGAGCGGATCGACCAGATTGCCGTTGATCTTGATCTCGAAATGCAGATGCGGGCCGGTCGACTGGCCGGTCGAGCCGACATAGCCGATGATCTGGCCCTGGCGCACGCGGCTGCCCACCGACAGCCCGTCGACATAGCGCGACATGTGGCCATAGGCGGTTTCATAGCCGTTGACGTGCTTGATCTCGACCTTGTTGCCATAGCCGGACTGCCATTTGTAATAGTCGATCACGCCATCGCCGGCAGCGTAGATCGGCGTGCCCGAGCGGGC